>WFXH01000001.1 GCA_015490715.1 Saprospiraceae bacterium
CCCACGCGCCGACTTTGGAATCGAGCCAGTCCTTCGTGAAAATCCCTCAGCTCAGTGTACACCGCCGGCAAGACCCAATGCCCACTCTTGTCGATGACGCCCAGTCCACTCGTCTTTAATGCACGCGCCTTACCCCGATGAAAGGGCCATGTCATGAGATAAAACTGTCCTGACCGCCAAAGCTTCCCCGATGCATCGAGCCAGTTCCATCCCATTCCGTAGACACTCACAGGCGCCAGTCCTTCGGAAAAGGTGCCCACAAATTCGTATCGATAGGGAGTTTTTCTCCCCGCAGTGTCTACGATATACCACTTGTCTCCTACTCGGTAGCGCAGCCACCCTTCACCGATGTATGCTAAGTCCTTTAGCGTATCCATGTCCTTGAGCAGCAGCTCTTCGGGCAAGAGGTAATATTTGCCGTATTTTCTCCCGACGTGCTTGCCCATGGGGGAGAGGGCTATTGCATTGTAGGTGGCAGGTATGAGTGTTCGACCTGTGCTGTCGATCAGACCGTATGCATCTTCCTGTCGAAAGCGGTAGACACCGCCTTTACCACTCGAAAGGTCGTCAAAGGGCCCGGCAACGACTTCATAAAGAGTGTCGATGAGAAAGTACTTCCCCGCCTCTTTTACACGGGCCGTCGACCAATGCTCAAAGCCCCAAGCTCTGGTCCACGGTTTGCTCTTTTTGAGCTTTTTGAGGTGTATGAAATAGTAGTAGCCCGAATCCGACCTGACGAGGGCGATACGATTGGGAGCTATCGACACCTCGTCGTACCGAAAGGGGAGGACTGTGCTTCCACTTCGGTCGATGACACCTACGCGGTTGTCAAAATTTCGGACTGCAGCATACCCGCCAGCAAAGGGTGATGCCGTGAGATACGTGAGTGGAATGACCTCCCGTCCGCTGTGGTCGATGTAGCCCCATAGGCCCTTGCGGTTGACAGCGGCAAGGCCCTCGTGAAAGTCACCGGCTTCGTCGTAGCGCGGAGGTATGACGACCTCGCCTCGTTCGTCTACCCAACCCCATCCATATACCGATCGATAATAGTCCCTTGAAAAAGCACTTTGGTATTCCTCTGCACTGGGTGGGGGCTCCGAAGATTGTGCAGATTGCGGTGTTTTTTGATCCGACTTACACTGCCAGAAGAGCGCCATCGGCACTAAATACCAGACCACACTGAATGGCATAAAGCGATGAGACCTCCGCATAACTACGATTTACCGATACATATATCCATCATCCTGCGCGTGTACAAAGGTAGCAGAATAGAATGGAAAAATCCTCGAAGTGGACTTCTACACATTCGAACCAACACTGAATTTCAGCGTATATTTGCGCATGGATTCGCCAATACGTCAAAAGTATGGGGTCTTGGAAGAGGCGCTCACCTTTGACGATGTCCTCTTAGTGCCCAGCTATAGCGAAGTACTTCCCCATCAAGTCGATACGCGCACGCGTCTGACGACGGATATACACATCAATGTGCCCATTGTCACTGCGGCGATGGATACGGTTACTGAGGCGCCCATGGCCATTGCCGTAGCGCGCGAAGGCGGTATCGGCATCATCCACAAAAACATGAGCATCGAAGAGCAGGCCGAGCAAGTGCGCTTTGTCAAGCGCAGTGAGAGCGGCATGATCATGGATCCCGTTACGCTCAAAGCCCACGCGCGCGTAGGGGAGGCCCTGCAAATCATGGCTAAGTACAAGATTGGGGGAATTCCCATCATCGACGAACAGGGTAAGCTCATCGGCATATTGACCAATCGCGACTTGCGCTTCGAAAGTGATTTAGACCGCGAAGTGTCGGAAGTGATGACCGCCGAGGGATTGATCACTGTCCCCGAGGGAACAACCCTTGAACGCGCTAAAGAAATCCTTCAAAAGTATAAAATCGAAAAGCTGCCCGTCGTAGCTGACGACAATACCCTCCGCGGCTTGATCACCTTTCGCGACATAGTCAAGCTGCGGGATTATCCTAACGCCAGCAAGGACCGTTACGGTCGTCTCCTCGTTGGGGCGGCAGTGGGTGTCGGCGATGAGATGATGTCGCGAGTAGAAGCGCTCGTCGAGGCAGGCGTGGATGTTGTCGTCGTCGACACGGCCCACGGCCATTCTAAGATGGTCATCGATGCCATACGCCGGTTGCGGAGTACCTATCCAGACCTCCAAATCATCGGTGGCAACGTGGCGACGGGGGAGGGGGCAGAGGCCCTCGTCGAAGTGGGTGTCAATGCAGTGAAGGTAGGCATTGGTCCGGGCAGCATCTGTACCACACGAGTCGTCGCGGGAGTAGGAGTGCCCCAGCTTACGGCCATCATGCAAGTGTATCAACGCATTCGATCGTCGGGCGTGCCCATCATAGCCGATGGAGGTATACGCTATACGGGCGACATCGTCAAGGCCATCGCCGCAGGGGCGGATTCCATCATGGCAGGCTCCCTCTTTGCCGGCACGGAAGAGGCTCCCGGAGAAACCATCATCTACGAGGGACGCAAGTTTAAGGTCTACCGCGGTATGGGCTCCCTCGGAGCGATGAAAGCGGGCAGCAAGGACCGCTACTTCCAAGCACATCAAAGCCAGACGCAAAAGCTCGTGCCCGAAGGCATCGAAGGGCGCGTGCCCTACAAAGGTACACTGGCAGAAGTGATGGTCCAATACATCGGCGGCCTGCGCTCCGGCATGGGATACGTCGGCGCCGCCAATATCGAGGAGCTCAAAGGTGCCAAAATGATCCGCATCACCCATGCCGGCATCCTTGAAAGCCATCCCCACAACGTCTTTATCACTAAAGAAGCTCCGAACTACAGCCGCAAAGTCCTATAGTTGGAGGGTGAGAACCATTTTATCCCCCATTTTTGAAAAAATACGTCGAAAGTTTGATTGTTGGCCTTTTGCGTGCTCCTGTTGCGCTGTACCTTTGTGTATCAACTACTGCTAAATCCGAACGGCCATTGGATTACTTCGCCCGTGGGAAGGTTCTTTTAAGCGGTGAATATCTCGTTCTGCACGGAGCGAAGGTCCTGGCATTACCTTGCTCGGTGGGGCAGCGCATGCGGGTGCGCAAGTCTACGGGGAGCGAAATCCTCTGGAAGGCCTATGATTGGAAGGGCAATCTATGGTTTGAGGCGGATTTCGATATCGTCGATTTCCATGTCAAGCGCACTACCGACGCACGTGTGGCCAAGCGTCTTGCGCGAGTATTGAAAGCCGCCGTGCGCGACAATTCCGATTTTTTATCGCGGTGGGCGCGATACCGCGTCACCACACACTTGGAATACCCCATCGAATGGGGCCTGGGATCCAGCGCCTCGCTCATCAATCTCGTCGCTCAATGGGCAGAGGCCTGTCCCTTTGCCATCTACTTTGAGGTGGAAGATGGCTCGGCCTACGATATTGCAGCCTCTGGGTCCGACAGCCCCATCCTTTACCAAATCGACGGGGATGCACTCCACTACGAGGAGGTCTCCTTTCGACCCTCGTTTGTCGATCATCTGTTTTTCATCTATACGGGTCGGTCGCAATCTTCATCGCAGGCGCGCTCTACGTTTCGCCGGAAAAACATCCATTCCGTCGATGTGCAGACGGCTACCCAGCTCACCGAGGCTTTTCTAAGTGCAAGGGACCTTTCGACTTTTGAGAAGCTGATCAAAGAACACGAGCACCTTATCGCCAAGATCCTCCAGACGAATCCAATCAAAGAACAAGCCTTTGCCGACTATCCGGGCGCTGTCAAATCCCTCGGCGCATGGGGGGGAGACATGCTCCTTGCCACCGGTCCAGATTGGCAAACCGTCAAGAGATACTTCGCCGACCGCGGTATGCCGATGGTGGTGCCGTATTCCATTTTGATGGAGGGAGGAGCTGAGAAGATCACTCACTACATCGAAGATGAGCAGCCATCGACGTAACAGCCAACTATTTTATACAACCCAGCGGAGGCATTGCCCTGGGAGAAGACATCTATTTGGCATGATGTGGAACAGGTGCATATATCCGACGTTATACAAATGACGCTTTTTTTGCGATGTTTGTGGTATAAAATGGTGCGACTATGTTGTTTGATTTTGATATGATCAAGAGTGTCTACGCCGAGTTGCCCGAACGCATTGACCGAGCGAGGAAAATCGTGGGCCGCCCATTGACCTTTAGTGAAAAACTGCTCTATGCGCATGTATGGGATCAAAAGGATCTGCGCGAATTTAAGAGGGGAGTGGATTACGTCAATTTCAAGGTCGACCGAGTGACGATGCAAGATGCCACGGCTCAGATGGCCTTGCTGCAGTTTATGAATGTCGGCAGAAAAAAGGTGGCGGTGCCCACTTCACTGCACCTGGATCACTTGATATTGGCCCATTTGGGTGCGGATAAAGACCTTCAAGAGGCCATCAATCGCAATAACGAGGTCTATGTCTTCTTGGAAAGCGCTGCGCGCAAGTACGGCATCGACTTTTGGAAGCCCGGTGCCGGCATCATTCATCAGGTGGTTTTGGAAAACTACGCTTTTCCCGGCGGCATGATGATTGGTACGGACTCGCACACGCCCAATGCGGGAGGTCTCGGCATGATCGCCATAGGGGTGGGGGGCATGGACGCCGTCGACGCCATGGCCGGCATGCCCTGGGAGCTCTTGTGGCCCAAACTCATCGGTGTGCGCTTGACGGGCAAGCTTCAGGGTTGGACAGCTCCGAAAGATATCATCTTAAAGGTCGCTGGTATACTGACCGTAAAAGGCGGTACGGGGGCCATCATCGAATACTTCGGCGAAGGGGCGGAGTCGCTCTCCGCGACCGGTAAGGGCACCATCTGCAACATGGGTGCCGAAGTGGGAGCAACCACTTCCAACTTTGCTTATGATGAGGCCATGGAGCGCTATCTCAAAGCTACAGGGCGTGAAAAAGTGGCGCTACTCGCCAATGAAATCCGCCAGTATTTGCGCTCCGACCCTGAAGTGTACGAAGAGCCCGAGCGATTTTACGACCAACTCATCGAAATCAATCTCGACGAGCTGGAGCCCCACCTCAACGGCCCCTTTACACCGGATCTCGACACGCCTATCTCCCGTATGAAAGAGCGCCTCAAAGAACACGATTGGCCGCAAGAAGTCGAATGGGGACTCATCGGATCGTGTACCAACTCTTCGTACGAAGACCTCTCTCGTGCAGCATCTATCGCAAGGCAAGCCCTTGAGAAGAAAATACCCCTCCGCTCCAAGCTGGGCATCAACCCTGGCTCTGAGCAAGTGCGCTATACAGCTGAGCGCGATGGCATCCTCGATGTGTTCGAACAGCTCGGTGCACGCATCTTTACTAACGCTTGCGGTCCCTGCATCGGCCAGTGGAAGCGCGATGACCTCGCCAAGCCGCGTAAAAACACCATCGTCCACTCCTTCAACCGCAACTTCACCAAGCGCAACGACGGCAATCCCAACACGCACGCCTTTGTAGCATCGCCGGACATCGTCATGGCGCTTGCCTTAGCTGGCCGATTGGACTTTGATCCTCGCACCG
>WFXH01000002.1 GCA_015490715.1 Saprospiraceae bacterium
ATGGTATCTCGTGCGGAGCAGCTCTCGGCGTTGGCCGACACGACCAATCGATAGTGGCCTGGGAGGTAGGGGTACACATGTACGGCGGTACCGCGCTGTCGGTCGATGCGTAAGCGGCTGCTGTCGTCGACGACGTGCCACGTGATGGCGGTATCGGCGATATGGGCCTGTACGTCGAGTGTAAACGGGCCAAAGCAGACGGCAGTGTCTGCATTTTTGAGGATGTAGGGCTTGCGGAAGAAGCGCACGATGACAGGAGGGGTGGTATCTAAGCAGGGATCTTGCCAGTCGATCACACCGGTGGGCAGGCGATTGGCAGCGACGTAGCGGGCGGCGTAAATTTTATCGGGGTCGATTTGGTGTGGTTGGTACGTGAAATGGCCGTCGTCGCTCCACAGGATGACGGCGGGGGGAAAGGCGGTATCGATTTCATACAGGATAAACCATCCGACGTCGTCGTGGTCGAGGCTGGGAGGGATGCGATGTTGGATGCGGAAGTAGTGGCCATAACACACCGCCAGGGAGTGGGGCGCAAGTGCGCCGGCGTCGGTAGTGCATGCACACGGTTGGTAGGCAGTGTGCGAGGTGGAGCATCCGCGAGCATCGCTTACGGTGATGGGGTGTGGACTGCCGCAAGGGAGGCTGTCGCTGGTAAAGGTGTAGGTGGCGGTGTCCAGCTGGCCCGTGATGCCGTCGATGGTGAAGGGCGGCTGGCCTCCGATGATGCGAAACTGTACGATATAGGAACGATTGCCGATTTGTTGGTATCGCCACAGGGATGGGCTTTCGTAGACAATGATGTCTTTACACAGGTGTGTAGTGGTATCGCAGAGGCCCGCGGCTTCGACGCACAGTCGATGCAGGCCCGTATGCGGCCAACGGATGTTGAGTGAGGGAGCGGTGGTACGAACGGTGGAATCTCTGTCGAGCGACCAAAGGTAGTACTGTGCTCCTGCGATGGGCTGTGGCAGGGAATACGTTTGATCGGCCGTGGCGCTGCAGACGGTGTCGGGGCCTAAGATTTTTGTAGGTGGAGTGATTTGGGGTGGCTGGCCTCCTTGCAGGACTTCCAATCGGTAGTAGGGGGATCCTTTGCACGCACCGATGAGGAGGTAGTAGCTCTGTCCAGGACGCAAGCCGTAGTAGGCGAGCTCAACGGTGCTGCCAAAGCAAAATGTATCGCAACGAACGATCTCGGTCAAGGCGCAGTTGGCGTAGAGGGCTGCCACTAAGGAGCCTCTGGTGATACCGGAGTGGCTATAGGGACTACATCGCAAGCGAAGAGTGGTGTCGCCAGCCACGAAGCCAAACCAGTGCACATCTCCAAATCGATAGGATTTTCCACAAATGGTGTAAGCAGTGGGTCGTCTGCCGTCGACGAGGTGGTAGCACTTGCCCGCAATAGCATCGGCGCCACATTGGGGGTCGACCAGGTAACAGGCTTTGGGGATATCGTCTTCGCGGCAATTGTCGGAGGGCAATACGCGCAGGTAAAAGGGTTCGGTGACAACGGCTTCACCCTCAACACTGTCGTTTTTCACCACGCAGTGATAGGGGCCTGCGTCGTTGAGGTTGGGGTTGGGCAGTATCAGTGCATTGGTGCGCGTGAGTTCGTACTTTTTGTCGTACTTGTACCAGGTGTAGAAATTGGAGGGTGTCGAGTCTCCGAAGGGGAGACGGTACTCGAAGTAGGTTCCTGCGATGGCTGTGATGGTGTCGGGCATGGGAAAGCTGTCTTGAGGGAAGAGCAATAGGCGACCCGAATCGCGCACGGCCCACAGGGGGAGCAGATCTTCGAAGGTCAGGTAGTTATAGCGCAGATCCAATCCGTTGGGCGCTTCTTCGCGGACGGCCGGTAGGTGCGTCAGGTCGGGAATATCGATGAGGTGATTGTTTTGGAGGTGTAGGGAGAGGAGCTGTGTGGTAGCGATCGGAGGGAAGGAACCGCTGAAATGGTTGTGGTCGAGGTGGAGGTGGGTGAGCTGGGGGAGGTTAGCCAGCTCGGTGGGAATAGGGCCTGAGAGTCGGTTGGATGAGAGGAACACCTGTCGGAGGGAGGCGGCGTTCTTCCAATGAAGAGGCAGGGGGCCCTGTAGCTGGTTGTTGGATAGGTTGAGGATGCGCAGTTTCGGGAGCTGGGCGATCGAGGGAGGTATGGTATCGTCGAGTTGGTTGTCGTTGAGGAGGAGCATTTCGAGTCGGTTGAGCATGCCCAGGGAGGAGGGTATGGGGCCTCGGAGGTTATTTTTGTTGAGGGATAGTACTTTGAGCCGGGAGAGTTGGCCGAGGGTAGCGGGTATGAATCCGGAGAGTTGGTTGTCGTAGAGGACGAGGTATTCCAGGTTGTGCAGTTGGGCGATGCTGTCGGGTAGTGGTCCGCTGAGTTGGTTGTTGGCCAGGCGTAGGACGTTGAGGGCTGTGAGTTTCCACAGTGCGGGAGGCAGCACGCCGCGCAGGTGGTTGCCGTTAAGGCTGAGGCCCACGACGCGGTGTTCGACGGTGTCGATGGTAATGCCGTGCCAATGGCGGATGGGTTGGTGGAGGTCCCACGGCACGCGCCATTGTGTGCCCCCTGTGGCGTAGAAAAAGGCCACCAGCGCCAGGGAGTCCTCGCGAAGGCCCTCATTGGTTGCCGGATCTCGCGGTGGCATGTGTACGGCAAGCTGAGCAAAGAAGCTGCCGACTATACCGACGGCAACAAGGATATGGATCAAATGGCTTTTCATGAGGGTGGCTATCATGCGTACAGCTGTCGTAAAATCGTTGTATTTTCGGCAAGCGTAGTCATAGATTGACGTATTATTATGCCCAATACATGCAAAAAATTTGCCACCTTTTCAGGGGTGAGCTTCAGGGTATGGACGTGGTTGTTCCTCTGTACGGGAGTATGGATAGTGGGCCAACGATGTCACGCACCAGTTGAGGTAAGCATATCGGATGCGGATCGCTATCGCTTGTGGGAAGAGGCTCGCATGTGGTTTCAGCCTTTAGTGCCGTACGATACAGCTGAGTGGACACCCGAAGAGCGGTACTATTTCCTCTGGGGTCAGCGCATATTTTACGACAGCTCTTTGGGGAGAGGGTTTGCATGTGCGAGCTGTCATCCCGTGGAGCAATACGGCACCGATCGCCTTGCTACGTCTAAGGGAGGTGGCCATAGCATAGCGCATCGCAATGCGCCAAGTGTCTTTCATACGGCATATCAAAGTGGGCTGTTTTGGGATATGCGCAGCCAACGGTTGGACGAACAGTTTAAGGAGCCGCTCTTTTCTCCGCATGAAATGCGGCGCAAAGACAGCACAGACATCTTGGACTATGTCCATCGCGCTCCGCAGTATGCATTCTTTCGCAAGGTCTTAGTAGGGGAGGGTGCCTTGCAAATGAAGCACATTGGTAGGGCATTGGCCACGTATCAAAAATACCTGATTACTCCCTCGCGATGGGATAGTTTTTTATTAGGGGACGTGGAAGCGTTGAATGTGTCGGAGTTGAGGGGTTTGGAAGCTTTTTTGCGGCTTGGGTGTGTGCGTTGTCACGATGGCATCCTCCTCGGTGGACAACGCGCTACGCGTTTTTCGCCCGATGGTAGGTACTGGCACTACACGGGTAGTCCGTCGTACGATGCGGGCATGTATCAATGGACGGGAAAGCCCGAAGACAAGTTGGTGTTTAAAGTGCCGCAGCTGCGAAATGTGGCGGAGACCTATCCCTACTTTCACGACGGAAGCGTACCTACCTTACGCGAAGCCATACGCATGATGGCTCAGGCGCAAGGACATATGTCTATCGACACACAGACGATATGCGATATCGAAGCATTTTTAAACGCCTTGACGGGTACAATCCCCCTTTACGCCATAAAACCATCGCAACACGCGGCGCAAAGACAAGTACGAGCCCCATAGGGTTATGAAAGGTATGAAGATAAAAAACGCGTTGTCTCGGCTTGCGCTCCATCGGTGGGGCGTGTACGCCATATTGGCGCTGTTGTGTGTGTTGATTTACGGCCGCACGGTGTATTTCGACTATGCCTTAGACGATGCCATTGTCATCTATGAAAATGCCTTTACAAAGAAGGGCATCAAGGGCTTAGTGGACATCTTCACACACGATAGTTTTTATGGATTTTTTGGGGAGGACAAATCCGATTTGGTCAGTGGAGGGAGGTATCGGCCGCTTAGTATCGCCATGTTTGCGGTCGAGTACGAGCTCTTTGGTCGGTCTCCTGCGGTTGGGCATTTGATCAATGTGCTGGTGTATTTTGTCCTCTGCGTCTTGTTGTACCATTTCATACGGGCCTTTAGTCAGGCGGTGGGGTATGAAATGGTGCGCGCTGGGGCGATGGGTTTGGTCGGTGCGGTGGTGTTTGCACTGCATCCGGTACATGTGGAAGTGGTGAGCAATATCAAGGGTCGAGACGAGCTTTTGGCCTTATTGGCCTCGCTGGCGACTTTGTACGCGGTGTTGCAGTATCATCGGACGGGGAGGGGTATTTATCTGCTCGTAATGGCGGTGATGTATTTTTTGGCTTTGCTTTCGAAGGAGATATCTGTGGTTGTGCTGCCGTGGGCGCTGGTGGTGATGTACTTATTGGGCAGTACGAGGAGGGTAATGATGAAGGTCGTCGGTGTGCTGGGTTTGGCCTTTGTGGTGTATCTTGTGTTGCGCTTGGCGGTGGTGGGATGGGGGATGGGTAAGCCCCCCATGGAGATGATGAACAATCCCTTTATCAAGGTGGTGGATGGGCGGTATGTGCTCATGACGCCGTGGGAGCGAATGGCGTCTATTTTGTATGTGATGTGGGAGTACGCGCGTTTGAGCTGGTTTCCCTTAGTGTTGACGCACGATTACTATCCGAGGTATATCCCCGTGGTAGGTGTGGACGATTGGCGGGTTTGGGCAGGTGTATTGTGGATTGGCGTGTTGTTTGTTGGATTGGCGTATTTCTTGCGCAAGCGTCACTTAATGGCTCTGGCGGTGGCGCTGTATGTATTGCCTTTGGTGATTGTGGGCAATGTCTTTTTTCCGATTGGCACGCATATGGGCGAGCGTTTTTTGTTTTTTTCGTCTGCTGGCATTGCATTTGCGGTGGGATGGATGTATGAAATCTTTGGCGGTCGTTGGAAGAATTGGCTTCGGGCAGCCGTCTTGTTGTGGGCGGTGTTTTTGTTGTGGCGAAGTGTGGCGAGGGTGCCCGTTTGGAAGGATGATTTTACTCTTTTTACCCATGATGTGCGTATCTCCAAAAACAGCGCCAAGGCCAATAATGCGGCTGCGGGTGCGCTGATTACACGTGCGTTAAAGATGGAGGAAAGTCCTCAACGCGATAGCATGCTCCGCCGAGCACTGTTTTATACAGATAGGGCTCTGCACATTCATCCTGCGTATGCCAGTGCGCATTATCTGAGGGGTTTGGCCCTGTACGGGTTGAAGCGCTACGATGCGTCGATCGAGGCGCTCAGGACAGCGATTTCATACAAAATGCATGATAGAGAATTTCGGGATGCGTTATATTCCATACTTTTAGAGGCTGGTAAGGAAATGGGCGAGAAGCGAAACGATCCCGAGGCGGCCATGCGCTACTTTTTGGAAGCCGAAAAGCTGCGCAACGACGATGCCGAGTTGTATCGGCTCATGGGTGTGGCTATGGGAGTGATGGGACAGTATCGGAAGTCTATCCAGTACTTTCGCCGCGCATTGGCATTGGATGCTACGCAAGCGGAATTGTACAAGAATCTCGGCATCAGTTATCGCTTTTTAAATATGCTGGATTCGTCGGAGTATTACTTTATGGAGTATCAAAGACGCACGAATAAATAGTGAAGGCGTGATGGTAAATCGCATGGTACCAATGGCGTTTGTGGTGGTCGGTGTCTTGGTGGTCGGGGTGTTGCATGCTCCGATACACCCGGTGCCCAAGTATGCCTATGAGTCGCTGTGGGCGGTAGAATGGGCCGATTCGGTCTATGCGGAACTCAGTACGAGAGAACGGATTGGTCAGTTGCTCATGGTGCGTGCCTATAGTAAAGGGGATGCTGAGCACGAGCGGCAGTTGATGCGATATGTGAGGGATTACGGTATTGGAGGTGTTTGTTTTTTCCAGGGGGATCCCGTTCGGCAGGTGCGTTTGGTCAATAGACTTCAAGGGCGTGCGCGCATTCCGCTGTTGGTTGCCATTGATGCGGAGTGGGGTTTGGGCATGCGCTTTCCGCGCAAGGCCATCAGCTTTCCGCGTGCGTTGATGTTGGGGGCTATTGAGGACAATCGATTGATTTATGAAATGGCTCGTGAAATAGCGCGACAGTTGCGCTTGGTGGGTGTGCAAGTCAACTTTGCTCCTGTGGTCGATGTCAACAACAATCCCGCCAATCCGGTCATACACGATCGGTCGTTTGGCGAGGACATCATCAATGTCACGGCGAAGGGGTATGCGTATATGCGAGGTTTGCAGGATGGTGGCGTGATGGATTGTCTCAAGCACTTTCCGGGTCATGGCGATACCGATGTGGATTCGCATCTCGACTTGCCGGTGATCCGCCATACGCGTGGGCGGCTGGACAGTGTGGAGCTGTTTCCCTTTCGCGTGTTGATGAATCACGGTGCGCGGTCGGTGATGGTGGCGCATCTCAATGTGCCGGCGTTGGGCACGAAGCAGGGCTATTCGACGACGCTGACGAAGGAGGTTGTGACGGGGTTGTTGAAGGAGCGCCTGGGCTTTGGTGGGTTGATTTTTACCGATGCGCTCGACATGAAGGGGGTGAGCAAGTACCATCCGCCGGGCAAGATTGAGCGGCTTGCTTTTGAGGCGGGCAACGATGTGCTCGTCCTCCCTCAAGATGTGGGTCGGGCCATCGATTCGATCGAAGCGGCACTTCGGGCGGGTCGCATTTCTGAAAGCCGCCTGCGTGAGTCCGTAGTGAAGATCTTGCGATGGAAGTACGCGTTTTTTCAAGGCAAGCGTCCACAACCCCTGCCGGACAGCGGATTGCTCAAGGCCATCAACACGCCGGAGGCGCGTGCGCTGAAGTGGAAGCTCATCACCGCATCGCTCACGCTGGTGCGCGATGATGAGCGCATCTTGGACAGTCTCTTAAGGCCACAGGTGCGCGTTGCAGTGGTGAGCTTTGGCCGGCGCAAGAAGAGCATTTTCCACCGTCGCCTTGAAAAAATGCTGGGTGCTCGGACACTTTACGTGGGCAAAGATATCACCCCTTCTCAGCTGAAAGTGTTGCGGCGACAGCTTCAGTCGTATCCGTATGTCGTCATCTCGCTCCATGGGGTGAAGAAATACAAGCAACAGGACTACGGCATATCCACAGCTGTGCGTAGGGCTATCGCAGCGATCGACGGGCATCACAAGGTGGTGTTGGTCAATTTTGGTACACCGTATGCCTTGAGCTTTTTCGACAGTGTGGGCACGGTCGTTCAAGCGTATTGGGACGATGGGGATGTACACGACATTGCGGCACAGGCAATTGCGGGGGCAATGCCGTTGAAGGGGCGTCTACCCGTCACGGCGAGTGGGCGCAGCGCGTACGGTAGCGGCATTCGACGCAGGGGGGATTATCGTCTGGGCTATGCCTTTCCCGAGTACGTCGACATGTGGTCGGACAGCTTTTGGCGGGTGGATTCCATCATGCGTTACATGGTGGAGGATAAGATCGCACCCGGTGGCGTCGTGTTGGTAGCGCGTCGCGGCAAGGTGGTCTTTCACAAGGCCTATGGGTATCACACATACCAGAAGATTCGAAGGGTCAAGAAGGACGATGTCTTTGATCTGGCGTCGGTGACCAAAGTAGCGGCCGCAACGATTGCATTGATGAAATTGTGGGAGGAGGGCAAGTGGCATCTCGATACGCCCTTGCGTCGGTATTTTCCCGAATGGGACACGACCAATAAGGCGGATTTGCACTTTCGGGAAATCTTAGCACATCACGGGCGCCTGATACCCTGGATACCGTTTTACAAGAGCACCTTAGAGCAATCGCCCAAGGGGTCGTGGGTGCCTTCACCTGTGTATTATCGGAGCCAGAGGTCGGAAGAGTATCCCTACAAAGTCTGTCAGGGGATGTATCTCTGCAAGTGGTATCCGGATAGCATTTGGTGGCGGATAGGGATATCGCCCTTGCGGGAGCAGGAAGGCTATCGTTACAGTGATCTGGGATTTTACATGGCGGGGGAGTTGGTGCGGCGATTGTCGGGTCAGCGGCTCGACAGCTTTGTGGAGAGGGTCTTTTATCGGCCGATGGGACTTCGGGATATTGGGTATAATCCCTTACAGCGGGGTATACCGACTCGGAGGATATTACCTACGGAAGAGGACCATTATTTTCGCTATCAGAAGCTGTCGGGGTATGTCCACGACATGGGAGCTGCCATGTTGGGTGGAGTGAGTGGGCATGCGGGACTGTTTAGCGATGCCGATGATCTGGCTGCTGTGTTTCAGATGTTGCTCAACGGGGGTCAATATCGAGGCGTGCAGTTTTTGCGTCCCGAGACGATAGATACGTTTACCACCCGTTACAAGGCCAGTACGCGTCGGGGTTTGGGATTTGATATGAAAGAGCTCAATGACAGCTTGCCGCTCAACGTGGCTGCGGAGATGTCGGAGCGGGCATTTGGGCACTATGGGTTTACGGGCACCTGTGTTTGGGCGGATCCCGAGTACGATTTGATCATTGTGATTTTGTCCAATCGCACGTATCCGACGATGACCAATAGGCGCATGTATGAGGAGCACATACGTCAACGCGTGCAGAGTGCGGTATATCGGGCGATGAAAGATCTGCGTCGATGAGGGTGACGCTCTGGCTTGCCATAAAGTACTTGTGGGGTCAAAAGTCTGCCCATGTCATCCGCATCATGTCGCTGTTGTCGATCATAGGCGTAGCCATGGGCACGATGTCGCTGTTGTTGGTGCTAGCGGTGTTTAATGGTTTTGAGGATTTACTCGCTCAGATGGTGAGCAGATTTAATCCCGATGTAAAGGTGTTGCCGGCGAGTGGCAAATTTCTTGATCGTCCCTTTGCTCTTGCCGATAGCCTTCGGTTGAGCGAGGTGGTAACCGATGCTTCGGTGGTGATAGAGGAGGTGGCATTGTTTCGCTATCGGGATCGCTTGCAGTTTGGCATGATCAAAGGGGTGGACACGCATTACTTGCACGTCAATGCTATGGATTCAGCGCTTGTCGATGGGCGGTTTGTGCTTCGGGGGAGCCGCGGTTCGTATGCCGTGATCGGTGCGGGCATTGCCTCTCGCCTGGGCGTGGACGTCGACAACAGCTTGGTGCCTTTGGGGGTACACATGCCTTCGAGGAAGCGAAACATCATGGGCACGCATGCATTGAAGACGCGGTATCTCTTTCCTGCAGGGGTGTTTTCCATACAGCACGATGTCGATGCACAGTACGTATTGACCAATTATGAGTTTGTTTCCAGGCTATTGGAGCGCTCGGGTCGCGCCTCTGCTATTGAAGTCAAAGTATCGCCGCCCTATACGCCGGAGGAGGGAGCGGCTGTATTGCGTCGCACCCTTTCATCGCAGGATGTAGAAGTGCTCGATCGCCGACGTCAGGATGAGGCGTTTTATAAAATCATGAATATCGAGAAGTGGTTGTTCTACGTGCTCTTTGTGCTGATACTGATTTTGGTGACCTTTAACATTGTGGGTGTATTGTGGATGATGGTGTTGAGCAAGCGTCGGGATATTGCCATACTTCGCGCGATGGGCTTTAAGCGGACAGATATACGCAACGTCTTTATTACTAAAGGGGTCCTCATATCGGTGCTGGGCTGGATTGTTGGGGTGGTGCTGGGATTGCTATTTTACTGGATACACAAGAGGTACGGATTAATACAGATACCTGAGGGTTTTGTAGTTGACTCGTATCCGATGAGTTTTCGATGGGGGGATTTAGGGGTGGTAGGTATGACGGTTTTGGCGCTGGGCACACTGGCGTCTATATTGCCGGCCATGCGCGCCATGGATTTACCCACGACGGCCCGCGAGGAAAGGTAGAGCAGCGGGATTACTCACCTTCTTCTTCGGTGAGTTTGATGAGCACCTTGCCCCTGTAATAGAGGTCGCCGTTATGCCAATACGCACGGTGGCGCAAGTAGGCTTCGCCGGTGACTTTGCAGATGTGGTAATGAGGAGCTTCGAGTTTTTTATGCGTACGCCTTTTTCGCTTTCGCTGCTTTGAAGTTCTCGATTTGGGATGTGCCATATCGCGATAGATTTAGTGTTTGTTGTGCAGTGATTGTTTTTTAAGGAGTTGAGCAAAGACATTGTTTTTTGGATACGAGTCGATTTTTCGGTTGTTGTCGTATTGGTTGTTGAGCAAGTTGAGTACCACCTCGTCGCAGGGGTAAGGCGGATTTTTTCGGCATTCGTAGACATTGCGGGGCGGCATGATGAGTATGCTGAATTCACGCAAATAGGGTGCCAGGTCGAACACGACGTGGTCTGTAGGCAGGACGACGACTTCATCGGAGTTCGGAGTGGTTTGTGTCGAAGAGAGAGCGATATGGTCGGAGTATTTTACCATCAATCGGAAGCGCTCTTCGACGGGCAGGTGGATGGGGGCGTAGCACTTGTCGCAGCGCACCTGTACGGTGCCTTGCATGTGAAATTCGAGGATGTACATGGCGGGAGAGCGCTGGACATCCAGAATGCAGTCGATGTGGCCCCGCTGATAGATTTGGTTGTCGTATGCGGCGAAGAATTCATCCCGTAGGGGAATGAAAAAGCGATGGGATCCTTCCTTAAGGTCGAGCAATCGGATCGTATAGTCTTCCAGTGTCCGCATACTCGCTACTGCATTTCGAAAAAACGGAGTGCAAAGATACGACAAATCTCGTTAGAGGCTATAGCTGAGGCGGAGCTTTTTCTCGATGGTGAAGACGTTTTGGCGGTATTTTTCGTCGGTTTCGATGAGGTCTTCGACGGTGCGGCAGGCGTAGATGACGGTGGTGTGGTCACGGTTGCCCAGGAATTTGCCGATTTGTTTGAGGGAGTGCTTGGTAAATTTTTTAGAGAGGTACATGATGAGCTGGCGGGCTTCGACGATGGGGCGCTTGCGGGTTTTGCCTTTGACGTCTTGGAGTGGTATGTTGAAGTGGTCGCAGACCAAGCGGGCGATGCTCTCAACGGTGATGACTTCCTCGCGCTGGACTTTGTAGTACTGTAGTATTTTTTGGGCGGTGGCCATGTTGATGTCTCCCTGCATAAAGAGTGCCCTTGCCACGAGTGTGGAGAGGATGCCTTCCAGATCACGTATCGAATCGCCGGCGTGGTAGCACAGGTATTCCAGTACGCGTTCGGGCACTTCAACCTGTTCGTCGCGGAGTCGTGCTCGGGCGATGGCGAGTTTGAGCTCGAAATCCGGCGGTTGGAGGTCGACCGTTACGCCCCATTTAAAGCGAGAGATGAGGCGCTCTTCCATGTGCTCGAGTTCCTTGACGGGGCGGTCGGAGGTCAGAATAATTTGGCGCTCCAATTGGTGCATGTGATTGAAGATGTGGAAGAAGATTTCCTGTGTTTTGGGGCGTCGTGCTAAAAACTGGATGTCGTCGACGATGAGGATGTGTACGTTTTGGTAATAGCGCATTAAATCGTCCATCGATTGGTGTCGGATGGAGTAGATCACTTGATGGGTGAGGCGCTCTGTGGTGATGTACACCACGTTGAGTTTGGGATGGGAGCTGGTGATGGCATTGCCGATGGCTTGAGCCAGATGGGTTTTGCCGAGACCTACTTTGCCAAAGATGAAGAGGGGGTTAAAGGCAGTTTTACCCGGCCGATTGGCTACGGCTTTGGCGGCGTTGTAGGCGAAGCGATTGGAGTCGCCCACAATGAAGTTGTCGAAGGTGTAGCGCTGCTTTAGATGAGAGAGGATACGGTCGTGTTTGATGCCGGGTATGATAAAAGGATTTTTGATTTCTTCGGGTAGGAAGTCCATTTGTTGTTTTGCATCGCCACTATTGTTGTAGACATCCGTCAGATCGACGCGTTTGTAGTTGTCGACGACGATTCGGTATTCGAGTTTGCCCTGCGGACCGATGGTTTGGTGGATGGCCTGGCGGAGTACGTCGATGTAGTGCTCTTCGAGCCATTCGTAGAAAAACTTGTTGGGTACCTGGATGATGAGCGTGTCTCCGTTGAGTTCTACGGGTTTGATGGGTTTAAACCATGTATTGAAGCTCTGAGGGCTTACCCTCTTGCGGATGATGTCCAGACATTTCGTCCAAACTTGCGTACTATGGTGTGGGGTTGATTTTTCCTTCATAGGCAATGGTTGAGACATCAATGCGATTGGCTTGTCGGTTTTGGGATGGCTACAACCCGTATGCGCGGGATTTCACGGGCAAATATGACAAAAATCCCTCAACCGACCAACAAAAGTTTATGAAATATTTTAATGTGTTTGTGCAGATGTGGTGAGAGGTACACCCCCATTAAAAGGGGGCTAATATGACCAAAATCATAAAAAAATCCGTTTTAACCCTATTTCGAAGGGGGTAAAATACCTAAATTTGCGCCCAAGACTTACTTGAACATTAAAATTTCACACCTATGAAGAGTTTTAGAATAATGGCGATTGATCATTCGATGGATCGGCAGCCCGTGCCGGTGGCGGAGGAGGTCCATCGATCGGAGCTGTTCAATTCCCACGTGTTTGACAAGCGTGCCATGTTGCGTTATTTGAGCAAGGAGGCCTATTTGGCGGTCAAGGATGCGATGGAGAAGGGGGAGAAGATCAGTCGGGAGGTGGCGGATCAGGTGGCTGCTGGGATGAAGAATTGGGCCATTTCTAAGGGAGCGACGCATTATACGCACTGGTTTCAGCCGTTGCGAGGGCTGGTGGCCGAGAAGCATGATTCGTTTTTTACGGTGCTTCAGGATCGCGATGTTTTGGACAAGTTTACGGGAGACCAGTTGGTGCAGCAGGAGCCCGATGCGTCGAGTTTTCCAAGCGGTGGGTTGCGCAGTACGTTTGAAGCGCGGGGATATACGGCGTGGGATCCCACTTCGCCGGCATTTGTGTACGGCACGACGCTGTGTATACCCACGGTGTTTATTTCGTATACGGGTCATGCGCTGGATTACAAGGCGCCGCTGTTGCGCTCGATACAGGCACTCAATGAGGCAGGGGTGAAGGTAGTGCGCTTTTTTGACCGCAATGTCAAGAAGGTCTATGCGACACTGGGATGGGAGCAGGAGTTCTTTTTGGTCGACTCGGCGCTCTTCAGAGCGCGTCCTGATCTGGTGTTGGCGGGCAAGACGGTGCTGGGTCATTCGCCGGCGCGCGGTCAGCAGATGGAGGATCACTATTTTGGCTCCATCCCTGAGCGCGTGCTCCATTTTATACGCGAACTGGAGCAGGAATGTCTGCGCGTGGGTATACCTCTCAAGACACGCCACAACGAAGTGGCACCCAATCAGTACGAAGTGGCACCAGTCTTTGAAGAGGTCAATCTCTCTGTCGACCACAACACTCTATTGATGGACATTATGCGCAAGGTTGCCCGCCGTCACAACTTTGAGGTGTTGTTGTATGAAAAGCCCTTTGAGGGTATTAATGGATCGGGCAAGCACAACAACTGGTCGCTGATGACCGATACTGGTGTCAATCTGTTGAGTCCGGGAAGTACGCCGATGAAAAACCTCCAGTTTTTAACCTTTTTCATCAACGTCATCAAGGCGGTCAACGACAATGAGGAGCTTCTTCGATCTTCGATAGCTTCGGCGGGCAATGATTATCGACTGGGAGCCAACGAGGCGCCGCCGGCCATCATATCCGTCTTTATTGGCGATCAACTCACCAAGGTGCTTGAAGACATCAAAAACTTCAAAGGTGGCAAGCTCAGCCCTGAGGAGAAGACGATGATGAAGCTCAACATCGTCGGCCAGGTGCCCGAAGTGCTCCTCGACAACACCGATCGCAACCGCACTTCTCCCTTTGCCTTTACGGGAAACAAGTTTGAGTTTCGCGCCGTGGGCTCATCGGCCAACTGTGCTGGCCCCATGTTTGTACTCAACACCATTGTGGCTCATCAGCTTCAACAATTTTATACAGAGGTCGAAGACCTGGTGAAGAAAAAGAACATGAAGCGCGACGTGGCCATCTTCAACGTGCTCAAATCGTACATTCCCAAGATTGAGCGCATCCTCTACGAAAAGGACAACTACAGCAAGGCATGGGAGGAAGAGGCTAAAAAACGCGGATTGAGCAATAACAAAACAACGCCTGCGGCACTCAAAATACAGGTCAAGCCGCAGACGGTAGCCCTGTTTGAAAAGCTCGGCGTCCTCTCCAAGGAGGAAATACACGCGAGGTACGAAGTCCAGTTGGACCACTATTCGAAGCAAGTGGAAATCGAAGCCAAGGTGTTGTGCGACCTCACGTCCAACCACGTCATTCCTACAGCTATCCGCTATCAGATGCAGTTGGTAGAGATTATCCGAGGGTTGAAGGACATCTTTGGTGCGTCGGGGTATAAGAAGTATGCCGAGGAGCACATGCGCGAGCTGCAAGAGGTGTCGGAAAAGGTCAACGCACTATCGGCCCAGGTCGAGGAGCTTCGCAAGTTACTTGAAAAAGCCGAAGCCATTGAGGACTTTGTCGAAAAGGCCGATTTTTACGCCGACACCATTCGTCCGATGTTTGACGATATACGGCAAAAAGCCGATGCACTCGAAATGCTCGTCGATGACGAAATATGGCCGTTGGTCAAATATCGCGAGATGCTCTTTACGCGCTGAGCTACGAGTTTGGCCACCGGAAGATAGCGTTGATTGCCCAGGAGGCACCTAAAAGCGGGTGCAGCTGGTAGCGTATGAGCAGGAGCTTTTGCTCGCTGAGTTGGTGCTGATACGCCAGGCCCCAGGTCCAGTGGACGATGCCGAGGAAGGCTTCGACATACGAGGGCTTCCACTGTAGGAGGATGTGTGCTGTGAGCTCGTGGTACTCGGGGGTATAGCGTCCCCAGAGCATGGCGTAGATGGGTGGGATGATCTGTCCAACGATTCCGTGGGCTATGTACAAAAGGGATTTGTCAAAATCTCCACGACGCGTGGGAGCTTCGTAGCCGATCAGGCCCATCTGCCACACCGACTTTGTGATTTGGGCACTGTGATGCAAGCGTATGCCGGCAGTGTGAATTTGCCATCGGTAGCTCAGATTTTGTAGGCGGAGGGTGGGTTCGAGGCCCATCCATAGGGATCTTCCCATCTGGCGCACCACGGCGAAGCCTATACGGGATTTGATGTATCGCTTCCAGTGCAGGAGACCAGCATGGGTCATCCATTGCGTTTTGTCTCTGAAACGAGTCCCTACGACAGCACCAAAGCGATTGAGATAGGCTACACTGTAGAGATTTTCCGCATGAAAAGCCAACCATTGCTCTGATTGTGTTTGGGCTGTCCATGCGGGCAGTCGATAGTGCATCTCCAACATGCTCATCGATGGGAGAGGGGATTGTCCAAGGAGTGCAAGACACCAATAGAGGTGTACGATAATGGTGCTCCAGTGAAGGGTGCGATGCAGCATAAGACAGGCGGTGACGTGGATTTTCTCTTCTTCAAAGATACACAGGCCAGGTCAATTGGGCAAAACATCAAAACAAAAATCCGTCGTAAGTCGTTTAAATTCACTACATTTGTGCGCTTTAAAACCATCGGGTATTGGTTCGTGGTATTTTCCAGGTAGTTGTATTGGGATTGCTTGTCGCCACTACGGCATGCAAGAGTTCCTATGAGCGCATACGCAGCAGTGGCGATGTGGAGCTCATCTACCGAAAGTCGATGGAGTACTTCGACGAGGGAGAATACTTGAAGGCCCAGGGTCTGATGGAGATCATATTGCCGTACTATCGGGGGCGAAAGGGAGCGGAGGAGTTGTTTTACAAGTTTGCTTACACGTACTATCACACGGGCGATTATATCCTTGCTGCGACGTATTTTGAAAACTTTGCTAGGACGTTTTTAAACAGCCCGTACCGCGAGGAGGCCGACTACATGGTTGCGTATTGTTACTACCTCTTATCGCCGGATTACAAGCTGGATCAGAAGTACACGTACAAGGCGATGGAATATCTTCAGCTCTTTGCCAATCGCTATCCTACGAGTGAGCGGATCGCCAAAGTCAACAAGCTCCTCGATGAGTTGCGCTTTAAGCTGGAGACCAAGGCGAAGTACAATGCCGAGCTGTATTACAGGATGGGGCGGTACAAGGCGGCGATTCACTCGTTTGAAGATATGCTCATCGAATATCCCGATACGCGATATGCCGAAGAGGTGCGTTATTTACTCGTAAAATCGTACTATTTGTGGGCGAGAAACAGCATTCCTTCCAAGCAGAAGGAGCGATATAGGGAGGCGATTCGTGCGGCGGAAAACTTCTTAAAGCGCTATCCGCGAAGTACATACCGCAAGGAAGTGCGTCAAATCATACGACAATCGAGAAAACGCATTAAAATCGTATAGTTATGAAGGAGCTCAAGGAGCGCATAAAGGGGTACGATCCCGAGATCAAGCCCATGGATCTGGAAAAGCTGGCGGAGTTATCGAGGGGCAATGTCTACGAGGCGTTAGTGGCTGTCTCGAAGCGCGCCAATCAGTTGGCGGTGGAGTTGAAGGAAGAGCTGCTGCGCAAAATTGAAGAGTTCGCTGTCGAAGACGACCACATTGAGGAGATCACCGAAAATGCCGAGCAAATCGAGATCTCACGATTTTACGAAAAGCTCCCCAATCCAGCGCTTATTGCCTTGTATGAATACCTGGAAAACAAGTTGAAATGGGAGTATCGTTCCCGCCAGAAACCGCAGTTGGGGATGTCTCTCAACGAGAGGGAGGAATCGGGCACCTGATGGTAGCTTACGGCGAATGCAGGCCTATTGACGCGGACTGAGGAGATATTGGAAGGCAAGAAGATTTTGCTCGGCGTATGTGGGAGTATAGCCGCCTATAAGAGTGTAGTACTGTTGCGCCTTTTGCAGAAGCATGGGGTGGAGGTTCGCGTAGTGATGACGCCTTCGGCGGAGCGTTTTGTCGGAAAGCTCAGCTTTTCGACGCTGACGGGCCACCCTGTATATTCCGATTACAGTGAAGAGGGATCGTGGAACAACCACGTACACATGAGCCAATGGCCGGACCTCTACCTCATTGCCCCGGCCACGGCAAAGACCCTTGCCCAGCTCGCTACGGGCATGGCTGAAACGGTCGTAGCGGGTATCTTTTTGTCGACGGATCGCCCCGTGTGGATTGCTCCTGCCATGGACGGTCACATGTGGGAGCATCCTGCTACGCAGCGCAATGTTGCGGTCCTTCAATCGTATGGATGTACGATCTTACCGCCCGAGTACGGCCCGTTGGCCTCAGGGATGGAAGGGGTTGGGCGAATGATGGAGCCCGAAGCCATACTGGAGGAGTTGATGGACCATTTTCGCGTTGCGGAAAGTTGGAAGGGGCGCAGGGTGCTCATCACGGCGGGGCCTACACAGGAGTATATCGATCCTGTACGGTTTTTGTCCAATCCTTCGACGGGCACAATGGGCATGGCTTTAGCGGCAGCAGCGGCAAAGCGAGGAGCCCATGTCGACCTGGTACTTGGTCCCGTATCGGCTACGGCTCTACCTGCACCCGTCAAAGTACACAGGGTTGTTTCCGCCCAACAAATGGCCGATACGGTACTCCAGCTCTATGATGATAGCGTAGACATAGCGATCTTAGCTGCGGCGGTAAGCGACTATACACCGCGTCGGCGCGCACCTCAAAAGTTGAAAAAATCCGACAGGGAATGGAATCTGGAGCTGGTGCCCACAGTGGATATAGCCAGGACCCTTGGTGAGAGGAAGAAGCCCCATCAGGTTTTGGTGGGTTTTGCGCTGGAAACGGAACGGCCCATGGAGCAAGCACGTCGAAAGCTGCAAACGAAAAATCTCGATGCCATCGTTGTAAACTCGTTGGAAGATCAAGGAGCGGGTTTTGGTACAACTACCAATAAGGTCACAATTTTATGGAAAGATGGAAAGCAGACATCCCTTCCGCTGGCACCCAAGCGTCGCGTAGCGGAATGGATTCTCGATCGGGTAGAGCACTTGCTGCTGCATTTGTGAAGTGGGCAATAATCGCATCGGCGTGGTTGGGGGTGTTTTTTATTCTTTTGGGAGAGGTCAGGGCCCAAGAGTTGCGGGCAGAAGTACACGTCGAAGCTCCTAAGCTTGCAATCAACGATAAGCAGGTGCTCCGACAGCTGGAGGACAAGATTGAGGAATTTCTCAACACTACTAAATGGACAGACGATGTCTTTCAGGAAGTGGAGCGCATTGGCTGTAGCTTTCACTTTACGGTCGTCAAGGAGTCGGGCACCAATAGTTTTTTGATGAAAGTCAGTATTAAGGCTACTCGACCGGTTTATGGTTCCGACTATGAAACGCAGACGCTGGCCATTATTGAAAAAAATGTACCTGTGTACTTTGATCCATTTCAGCCCCTACAGAAGACCATTAATGGGTATAGCGACAATTTATCCAGCTTTTTGAGTTATTACGCCTATTTGATCCTCGGTCTGGATTACGATAGCTTTGGAGAGGCCGATGGGCAGCCTTATTATGAAATTGCACGGGGGATTATCAATGCGCTTCCGCCTTCGGTGGCGCGTAGAGATGCCGGATGGGTGAGCCTGGATAAGCCTTACACGAGGTTTGCGCTGGTCGAAAATCTCCTGCATCCGAAGTTTACGGCGTTTCGGAAGGGCTTTTACCTCTACCACCGTCACGGTCTGGATATGATGAGTACCAATCCCGTAGAGGGGCGACAAAAGATTCTCGAGGCGTTGAAGTTGATCCAGCTGACGGAAAAGAATGCGCCCACCAGCTATCTGGTGCAGGTCTTTTGTAATACCAAGAGTAGGGAAATTGTCGACATTTTTATGGGGGCCACACTTCAGGAGCGCCAGGAGGTCTATCGCATTATGTCGCGACTTGATCCCACGCGTATCAATCAGTATCAAGCGCTGCTGAGTCGATGATGTGGCGACTGGCGATACTGGCCTCGGGACGGGGCAGCAATGCCGAGGCCATCATGCGCTATTTTCGTGAGCATGCTCGGATACGCGTGGCTGCCCTGTTGAGCAATCGTTCCGATGCGGGGGCGCTTGTAATAGCGAGGCGGTACGGTGTGCCGACCTTAACCTTTGATCGGACCATGTTTTATCGGAGCGAAGCCGTGTTGGAGTATTTGCGAGCACAGAGCATTGATTACATCGCCCTGGCGGGGTTTTTATGGCGCGTTCCTGTGCATATCGTACGGGCTTATCGCGGGCGGATTTTAAACATCCACCCCTCCCTTTTGCCTTCTTATGGAGGGAAAGGTATGTACGGCATGCGCATACATCGCGCTGTGATTGATGGTGGAGAGAAGTATTCGGGCTTGAGCATACACTATGTCGATGAGGAATACGATACGGGTAAAATCATCTTTCAGGCAAAAGTGCCTGTCTACCCCGATGATACGGCCGAGCGTCTTGCTGCGCGTATCTTGCGCTTCGAACACCTGTGTTATCCCCCTGTGATTGAGATGGTCATCGAGTCTTCTTAGTGCTAAGGGGTGCACGATTTTATACAGGACTTGTTGTCAAATGTGCCGCCAGCTTTCTTGGGATCCGATGTTGGTGTATTTTTCTTATGGCGCGTTGGGGATGGTAGTATGGGGAAGAATGCTAAGTCATTAAGGTTTGAGCATGATGAGTTTTTTGATGGTGAGGATTTCGCCCTTTTCGTTTTTGATGGAGTAGAGGTATGTGCCGCGCGGGAGGAAGTAGAGGTTTTCGCGTAGTTTGGAGTTTTTTGGGGTGAGTCGGAACCAACGCGTCCAGATGGGGTCGCCGAGTATGTTGAGGATTTCGATTTGGTAGTTGCCGGGGGGCAGGCCTCGGAAGTAGAAGGTGACTTTGCCGAAGGTGGGATTGGGTTTGACGATGATACTACGGTTGGAGGGCAGAGGTTTGGTATAAGTAAGTGCACCGTTGAAGACCAATCGGACGGGTTTGCCCACGGTGTCGAGGTCGACGGAAGCGACTTCGCCGGCCTGGCCAGGAGCAAAAAATCGCAGGCGGTTAATGTGTATGGGGTCTAAGGGCATGTTGGGAAAGTAAATTCTTATGAGATCGGTTACATCAGTCCAACGCTTTAAGGCCTCTAAATAGAAGAGGATACGCGTCTGTCGGGTTTCCTCGATGGATTCGCGCAAGACGGAATTGAATTGGCGATTGGGTAGGAGCAGTCTACCCCAGCCGTCGACTTTGGTCCTGGTTTGGATGCTGACCAACACGCGTATGGAGTCTGGGCGAGAGTTGGCGGGTATCTGTGCCAGTATGCTATCGGGAAGGGTGTCTGCGGAAAAGGTAAAATGGAAGGAGGTCTTTCGCGAGGAACGGTCGTCGTATTCGATGGGTGCTTGATAGATCACGTAGGGAGTGTCGTATCTTATATGGACGAAGAGCTGACCGAGGATGGGGTCGATGGTGGTAAAGCCAATTTGGACGAATTGGTTATTGGTGGCTTTATAGAAGGCCTCTGCACCTCCCTGGAGTGCGACGTAGAGTTCGGCGTCGGGATATTGGCTTGCTGCGTTGGCTTGGGAGGCATCGCGGTATTGGTAGCTCAGTAGAGGAGCGGGCTGGACGGCACTGAAGTCCCATACCACATTGGGTCCTGCGGCATTGATATCGATAGCGGGGCTGTCCACTCCTTGAAGATCGAATTGTGTCCCTACTTTGGGAAAGACGTTATTGTCGATGACGGGCTGGGCGGTCAATATGGTGAGTGTCCCAATCCATGTCAGCACACTGAGAAGTAGTTTATTCCCCTTCATAGAGTGGTGATTTGATTTTTCAAAACGTAAAATTACAAAATAAAGATGATTTTCAGCGGTGAAATGTTGCAGGTCTGGGGGTTTTTAGGAATTTCTTAACGCGCGTGGGAGGAGATTTTCCTACTTTGGTAGATCAGGTAGGCGCCGATGAGGATAAAGGGGATGCTGAGGATTTGGCCTGTGGAGAGGGCGTTGCCAAACCAGGATTCGATGCCGCCCTGGCTGCGCTTAAACACTTCGAGGACGAAGCGGGCCCCGAAGACAAGGACGAAAAACCACCCGAGGAGGGCTCCTCTGCGAAATCGGAGGGAGGTCTTCCAGTAGGCGGTGTATAGGAGGATGAAGATGATGAAATAGGCGATGCTCTCGTAGAGTTGGACGGGGTGGCGGGGTATGTCGTCGACGCGGCGGAAGACGAAGGCCCAAGGCACATCGGTGGGTTTGCCGATGATTTCGGAGTTCATCAGGTTACCAATGCGGATGAAGGCCCCGGTCAGGGCTACGGGTATGGCGATGCGGTCCATAAGCCAGAGCAGGGGCATGCGGTATTTACGGCTAAAGAGCCACAGAGCCAGAGCCACACCGATGGCCCCTCCGTGGCTGGCCAATCCGCGGTATCCGATAAAACGGAACTCGGGCTCGAACGTGACGGGTAGGAAGATCTCCAGGGGATGGTCTTTGAAGTAGTCCCAGTCGTAAAAGAGACAATGCCCGAGGCGTGCTCCCAGGACGGTGCCGATGACGATATAGAGCAGTAGGGTATCGAGTACTTCGGGATTTTTCTTTTCGTGGATAAAGATTTTGCGCATCATCCAGTATCCGATGCCAAATCCCAGGGCAAACATCAAGCTGTACCAGCGTATGCCGATCGGGCCAATTTGGAAGAGGATTTCCGAGGGGTTCCATTCAATCGCCCAGAGCATCATTGTCGCGTGATTTGTTTGCGTAAAGGTACGATTTTAACACAAGCCTTAGGAGAGGCAGCGCATTTTACGGGATGCTGGAAGGGGCTTAATAGACTTCGTAGCCTCGTGGGTGGAGAGTGACGACTCGAGAGAAGGGCTGTAAGGATGGATTATGGGCGAGCGCTTGGAGGAATTCATCGGCGACGCCCTTGTTGTTGAAGAGGAAGATGAGACAGCCTTGTCGGCTGTCGTAGTGGTATCCCATGAAATGGCTGTTGTTTTGGATGGAAGCCAGCGGGGGGAGGTGGGATTCTAAATTGAGATCGGCGCTACTGTGCTGCAGGGCGGATTGTATGAGGTGCCAGTCTCCTGTCATGGCGCCGAGTAGAAAGGAGCTCACCAGGGCGGCGTTGTCCTGTGGGTTTGGTCGTGTGGGAGGTGCGGTAGCCGAGTAGGGCAATAGCACGAAGTACCAACCGACGGTGGTGTAGATTTTGCGGTAGGGTAGGGGTTCGCTCAACGTGTTGGCCACCAGTCCGCCGTGACAGCGGGCAGCCACGGCGAGGGCCTCTTCGGGTGAAAAGTGATGGGCAAGGTGGATAGCCTGACGTTCGATTTGTTGGAGAGTGAAGGGTTGGTTTTCGAGCACGTTGAGGCCGAAATAGAGGCCGAAGATGAGCGCGGCCCAATCGGTAGCACTGGGCATCGAATCCTTGGGTGCGAGCACTTCGACGGTAATGCGCTGGGGATTAAAGGATTTCCAGCGGTGTTGGAAGTCTTCACAAATGAGTTGCCACAGGGTGTTGGACTGGTCATGGTCGAATCCGCAACGTCGTGCGATATGCAGGGCTTCGTTGGGATGTGGCGGATGTTGGCGCTTGAGCAACACCGTCAGGCCCGGGGCATCGACGGTACAACATGCCCAGTGTGGTAAGTAGAGCCAATGAGCGATGACGGGTTTGATTTCGAGTTTGACCGACGATTTCATACGCTCTATTCCAGATTACTCGTAGACATACAGTCGGTAGATACGCACGCCGATGCTGAGTTCGATGCTAAAATTACGCATTTTGATTTCATTGAGGGATTGGGGTTGGCCGGTGTAGGGGTCGATGAAGCGACCACGCAAGGGGGGTTGGTAGTACTGAAGGGCGACATCTTGGTGGATGCCGAGTTCGGTGAAGATCTCGTACTGTTGGGGATCCAACTCCCAGAGGGTGGTGCCGAGGAGGAGGGAAAAGCCGTAGAGATAATGTCGGAGGAGGGCTGGATCGGGATAGATGGGAAATCCGTACTCTTCATTGACTTGGGCATAGGTGTCGAGGTTGGTCTTAAAGGTGTATTCGCCTCGGAGGCCCACCCCCACATAGCCCGACAGTTGCTCATAGAGTTGTCGAGTGCTTTTGATGCCGATCTGGAGGGAGGCGTTGTGGTAGACAAACTTTGGGTTGTCGAATTGGAAGGCTCTGTTGGCGATGTTTTTGAGTGACCCGAAATAGTAGCGCGTCAGTGAGGACCCGCGCTGGTGATAGCCAATCTGAAAGTAGATACGGGAGGGGCTTCTACTGTCGTAACTCTCTCTGTAGAGGGCCAGGTGGTAACCGTAGGCGGTGCCGCGCGTTCGGTAGTGGCCGGATTGGCGCATGAGGGTTGGGCCGCCTTTGAGGCCCCAGATGTATCCCTTGTAATAGGGCTCGTGGTTGTATACTTGCGCCTGGATGGGGGGATCAGTAGAGAGCCATGTGACGAGTAGCCAGAGTGCGACGAGGGTGATGCGGGTCATAGCCTTCGCAATACTTCGGTGAGGAGTTTCCAAAACCGCTGGACGGATGAAATTTGTACCTTTTCGTCGGGCGAATGGGCTCCGCGGATGTTGGGGCCGAAGGAGATCATTTCGACATCGGGATAGGCTTTTTTGATGATGCCACACTCCAGTCCGGCGTGGCAGGCCAGGATGTGCGGCTTGTAACCGTAGAGTTCTTCGTAGACCTGGCTGACGATGGT
Organism: Saprospiraceae bacterium; assembly: GCA_015490715.1. Classification (GTDB taxonomy): domain Bacteria; phylum Bacteroidota; class Bacteroidia; order Chitinophagales; family Saprospiraceae; genus S141-43. Next base: position 23,784 of record WFXH01000002.1, read on the forward strand.
GTTGATGGAGGCGTTGGGATCGGGCGCCCAACCTGGGTAGCTTCCCGAGTATTCGACTTTGGCGCCTGCGAGTTGGAAGCAGGCACGGATGGCGTTGGCCTGGTCGATTTTTTCGGAGTCGACGGCGCTGCGCGTGAGATTTTCGGCGCGGAATGTACCGTTGCCTATCCACACGCGAGCCAGGTTGTTGGAGGTTTGGACGAGGTCGTCGACGTCGGGGGAGAGGCGATAGATGCCGTTGGGGCATGCATAGATGGCGTTGAGGAAAGCGCGTTGCTGATGTGGGGCAATGGCGGTGGAGGGGTGTTGGTGGGCTTGGAAGTGGAGTTGCAAATTGGGGTCGGTGGTTTTGTATTCGTCCTTGAGGGTAGTGCGCAGCTCGTCGATGATTTGTTGGGCTTGAGGGAGGTGTTGGTCGTCGATCCAGATCCATGCGCGGGCTTCGCGTGGGATGGCATTGCGGAGTCCTCCTCCGTCGACTTGGTGGATGTGGAGGGGAATGTGTTGATCCAGTTCCCAGAGAATGCGATTGAGGCATTTGTTGGCGTTGGCACGCCCTAAGTGTATGTCCATACCCGAGTGTCCGCCGGTGAGGCCGGTGAGGAAGAGCTCATAGCTATGGAAAGTACCGTCTACGGTGATGGTGTCGTATTCGGCGGTAGCTGTCACATCGATACCGCCGGCGCAGCCGATGGTGAGCTCGCGTTCGTCTTCGGAGTCGAGGTTGAGCAAGATTTTACCCTTCAGCCAGCCGGAGGCGAGGGCAGCAGCACCTGTCATGCCCGTCTCCTCGTCGACGGTAAAGAGCGCTTCGATGGGAGGGTGCTGGAGGTCTTTCTCGCTCAAAATGGCCATGATGGCGGCCACGCCGATGCCGTTGTCTGCACCTAAGGTCGTGCCTTTGGCCTTGACCCAATCACCGTCGACGTACATCTGGATGCCTTGGGTATCGAAGTCGAAATCGGTGTCGGCATTTTTTTGGTGGACCATATCGAGATGGGCCTGTAGGATGACGGGCGGGTGGTCTTCGTACCCTGGAGAGGCAGGCTTTTTGATGAGCACATTGCCGGCGTCATCGACCTGGGTTTCTAATCCCAGTGATTCGCCGAAGGATCGCATAAAATCGATGATTTTACCCTCTTTTTTCGAACCTCGTGGAATGGCGTTGATGTCGGCAAAGTGGTTCCACAGGCTTCGAGGTTCGAGCTGGCGAACGGATGCGTTGTCCATGGATTTGTGTTTTATTGTTGTGGGGCGTTGAGCAGTTTTTGATTGATTGCATCGATTTCCCGATCGATGAGGTAGAGGCCCTGTGGGCTATCGCCGATGAGTTTAAACTTGTCTAAGATACTTCGGACGAGTGCTTCTTCTTCGTGCTGCTCGTCGACAAACCACTGGAGGAATTGCCAGGTGGTGAAGTCGTTTTCCTGCATGCAGAGTTGCACGATTTGGTGGATGGCTTTGGTGACCTTTTGTTCGTGCTGGAGCACTTGTTGGAAGACTTCATGCAGGGATTCAAATTGATTAGGAGGCGGGTCGACGCCGGGTATTTCGGCGTGTTGGTCGGAGTCGTTGAGATAGTGGACGATGCGCAGCATGTGCTGGCGTTCTTCGTCGGATTGTCGATAGAAGAAGGCGGCGGCACCCGCTAAGCCTTCGCTGTCGCACCACGAAGCCATTGCGAGGTAGAGCTGAGAGGCGTAGGCTTCTAAGCCGATCTGTTTTTGTAGGGCCTGGATGGTCTTTTTCGTCATATTTGTACAATTTTATACGTTTGGATAAATGGATAAAAAATCAATACTGTCTTATCCCACAAAAGTCCTATTTTCGAACGACGAGTGCGCGAGCTTTAGTTTTGTGCCTTGCGGGGATTTATGGTTAATTTCTATCATTGTATGCCAAAGTTGGTGAAATGGAGACGGAAGTACATTTGGCCTCGTACATCGAACACACGAATTTGAAGCAAACGGCTTCGGAGGCGGATATCGAACGCCTGTGTCGGGAGGCGAGGGAATGGGGTTTTGCGGCGGTATGTGTAGCGCCGTATTTTGTCGAAAGGGCAAAGCGCGAGCTGGAGGGGAGTGGTGTCGAACTCTGTACGGTGATTGGTTTTCCACTTGGGTATACGTATGCGGAGGTAAAGGTTGCTGAAGCTGAGCGCGCCTTTTCGCTTGGTGCGGATCACATCGATGTAGTGATCAATGTATCGGCGGCGAAGAGTGGTCATTGGCAGGTGATTGAGGGGGAAGTGGGTGCCTTGGTGGATGTGGCGCGTGCCCATCAGGGCATCATCAAGGTGATATTGGAGACTTCGCGATGGGAGGAAGCGGACATTCGGAAGCTGTGTCGGATATGTGTGGATCTCGGCGTGGATTACTTAAAGACTTCTACGGGATTTGACGGGCAGCGGGCAACGGTGGAAGCTGTGCGGGTCTTGCGCAGTTGTGCGGGCGAGGCCGCAAAGGTCAAAGCTGCTGGAGGTATTCGCACGCGGGAAGATGCGTTAAAGATGATCGAGGCAGGAGCGAATAGGATAGGCACTTCGTCGGGAGTGGCAATAATTCGAGCTGTATGAAATACATGACGGTAGCATTGCTCTTTGTGGGGATTCATGCGGGTGCACAGATAGTTGAGGAGGCGCCCATTCGGGAGTTGCTGAATTTTTACTTTGAGGATTGGGATGCGACCGGCAAGTGCACGGTTTGGCAGATCCAGCTCATCGCCACGACGGAGCGGCGCAAAGCCGAGCGAATTTATTATCGATTGCGTAAAATGGATGGCGATGGAGAGCTGCGCATTGTGGCGCCATATTACTACGTGCGCACGGGACAGTATTGGACGCGAGAAGAGGCGCTTCACGCATTGAAGCGGTATCGCATCCAATTTCCGGGGGCGCATATCCTTTCGAAGAAGATGCGATGTGAGAAACTCATCGATCGAACGACCGGTGGGCCATAAGGGGCTCGGGTAGCTGAAAAAAACTCCGCGTCAGTTGTATTATCGAAAGCGGGCATATGATGGGTTGTTGGTGACGTTGTACATCAGCCTTGTCGTCATCGGCTGGTTGATGTTGTACTCGGCGACGGCGCGCGAATGGACGAGTAGTGCTTCGTTTTGGAGCAGCAGCATGGGCAAGCAGACCATCTGGCTGATGCTTGCGGTGGGGGTGTTTTGGCTCTTTCAGATTGTGGAGTGGAAGTACTGGTTTCGTACGGCGTATTTGTTTTATGCCCTGGGGATTGTCTTGTTAGTGATTGTGCTCATCTGGGGGAGGGAGATCAAGGGAGCGCGGTCGTGGTTGTACTTTGGGGGATGGGGATTTCAGCCGTCGGAGGTGGCGAAGTTTACGACTCTTTTGGGGCTATCGGCGTATTTGAGTCATTACGGGACAGATATGCGTCGGCGGGCGTCGCAGTTGGTGGCCTCGGCAATGATACTGGTGCCGGCAGTGTTGGTGGCCCTGCAGCCGGATTGGGGTACGGCGATGGTGTACGGTGCCCTGGTGTTGGTATTTTACCGGGCGGGATTGCCGGTGGAGTACTTCATCGTGGGAGCGGTGGCAGTGATGGGATTGCTCGGCGGTCTTTTGGTGGGATGGCTGAAGATGGGTGTGGTGGTGTCGGTGTTGTATTCGCTGGTTGCTGTATGGTACAGTAAGAGATGGTGGTGGGCCTGGCTGTTGTGGTTGTTGGGCGTGGGGGGGGTGGCATATGTGCTGAAGGAGGGGCTTGAGGAGTGGGAGTGGATAGTGGGATTGTACCACTTGTTGGTGGCGGAGTTGGTGCTTTTTATTCGTCGGTGGTATCGATGGGCGGTCGTGGGTATAGGGTTGGTAGTGCTGGCGATCGGGTTGGGGTGGTCGTCGGAGTTTGCCTTTCGGGAGGTGTTGAAGCCCCACCAGCAAGAGCGCATCAATGTGTGGTTGTTTCCCCACAAGGCGGACCCACAGGGGGCGGCGTACAATGTGTTGCAATCGAAGCTCGCCATTGGGTCGGGGGGGCTATGGGGCAAGGGATTTCGGAAGGGGCGAATGACGGAGCTCAACTACGTGCCGGAGCAGACGACGGATTTTATCTTTACGACGGTTGGGGAGGAGCAGGGCTTTGTGGGGTCGGTGGCGGTTTTAGCCATATTTTTAATGTTGTTGTGGAGGTTGGTGGTACTTGCGGAGCGGGTGGAGCACGATTTCATGCGCTTTTACCTGTACGGGGTGGCTTCGCTATTGTTTTTTCACGTATTTGTCAATGTGGGGATGACTTTGGGATTGGTGCCGATCATTGGCATACCGCTTCCGTTTATCAGTCAGGGGGGCAGTGCTTTGGTGGTGTTTTCGCTGATGCTGTCGGTGGCGTTGCGGATGGGGAGGGAGGCTTAGGTGGAGTGGTTGCGGCGGTCGCGTGCGGGGGATTGGCCCATGCCGAGGAGGCGGAGGGTGTGTTGGACATGGAAGTGGGTTTGTGGCCTTAGAGGGGGCCCTTGGGGTTGGAGGGCGTTCCAGTCCTTGCAT
>WFXH01000003.1 GCA_015490715.1 Saprospiraceae bacterium
GAGTGGGTCATCGTCGAAGCGGACGAGTACGATCGATCCTTTCTCCACTTACATCCCTGGTATTGCGTCGTCAATTCACTGGATCCCGACCACCTTGACATCTACGGTACGCGCGAGGCGATGTTGGATAGTTACCGTGAGTTTATGCAAAAGACGCAAAGAGGCGGTACCGTGTGGATGACCGAAGAGGTGGCTCAACAGATCGGGAAGCAGCGTATTGAAATATTGCAACAACAACAGATAAAGGTCATCGTCTATGGAAGCATAGACAGGCCCTTTGGATACCGAAAGGTGCGATTTGAAAAGGAGGGTGTGCAATTCGAGTGGATTGATGGCATGGGTAAGAGCATCGATGTGCGCTTACAAATGCCGGGCGAGCACAATGTGCGCAATGCCGTGCTGGCATTAAATATAGCGCAGTCCTTAGGGGTTGATGCCAAAGCTGCAGTGCGCGCTGTGGAAGGCTTTCGCGGAATATGGAGACGGTTTGAAATCGTCTACCGCGACAGCACAAGGGTCTGGATCGACGATTACGCGCATCACCCCACCGAGCTGCGCGAGACAATCCGTGCTGCGCGTTCGATGTATCCCGATCGGCCCTTGATTGCCGTGTTTCAACCGCATCTGTACACGCGCACAAGGGATTTTGCCGAAGAGTTTGCCCAGGCATTGAGCAATGTCGACGCGCTCTGGCTGGTCGATATCTATCCTGCCAGAGAAGAGCCCATACCGGGCGTAGACACATCGCTCATTGCCGCGCACATCAAAAATATACCGGTCTATAGGGTCAGCTTAGAGGACCTGGTCGACCAACTCGAATTGCCACCTGGACAATATGTATTGTTGATTTTAGGTGCTGGGGATGTCTATACGGTCATCCCCAAACTAAAGGAAAAATTGATACCGAATGTTTAACAAAATGCATTGGCGCCACTGGCTCGTATTTGGACGCATCGATGGCTTGGCACTACTCTTCTGGGTAGCTGTCCTGGCCTTAGTGTGGCTGTCGGCGCAAATGCAAGCACATCGACCTATACGCAAAATAGAATTTCGTATCGTCAATACCACCGAAGAAAAGATGCTTCGCAAATCCGACATAGCGCGTTACATTCAGCAAGTACATCCCCACATCAAGGGCATCCCGCGCAAGGGGCAGTTGAAGCTCTCCGCCTTAGAAGAGGCCATCGAGCAGCATCCCTATGTAGCCAATGCAGAGGTGTATATCGGCCAAAACGATGTACTCAAAGTGGATATCTGGCAGCGCATACCACAGCTGTATTGTAAGGCCGAAGATGGGACGAGCTTTTACCTCGACGCCGAGGGCGTAATCATGCGCTCTTACGGCTCGAAGGGGTTTCGTGCTCTGGTGGCTAGCGGCTATTTGCCGAGAGTCACCGCAGAAAATGGCACCAAAATCAACCATCCATTTTATCAAAAATTGCTCATATTAGCACAAACAATAATGTGTGACGAAGTGTTAGCGCCACTTATCGATCAGATATATGTAGACTCCAATGGCGAGGTGTTTTTAGTGCCCAAAGTTGGAGCCAATAAGATATTCTTCGGATCTCTTACGGACATACGAAGTAAAGTTCGAAAACTGCGAAAATTTTACGACAAAGGTGTGAGCAAGATGGGCTGGAATCGCTATCAAATCATTCGGCTGGAGTACGACAGCATCATCATCGCCAAACGCGCTGAAAAAGTCGAAAAAACACGTGGCTAAATACAGCATTATGAAGCGATATTATCCTACAGATGAAATCATAGTGGCCCTCGACATAGGAACAACGAAAATCGTCGCACTGGCCGGGGTGCTCAACGATATGGGCAGAGTTGAGGTATTGGGGTACGGCAAGGTACAATCGGAGGGCGTCATGCGCGGTGTGGTGGCCAATATCGATAAGACTGCCATGGCAATTGCCGATGCCATCGACATGGCTGAAAAACGCGCGAACCACGAATTTCGCAAGGTGTATGTGGGTATCGCCGGCCAGCACATCAAGAGCATCCATCATCGAGGAGTGAAAGTGCGCGACAATATGGAGGAGGAGATCAGCCGGGATGAAATACGGCGCATGGTCGAAGACATGTATAAGCTCGCTCTGCCTCCGGGTGAAAAAATCCTCCACGTAGTACCTCAGGAGTTTACCATTGACGATGAAGAGGGCATCGTCGACCCCGTGGGTATGTGTGGCTCCAAGATTGAGGGCAACTTCCACGTCATCACGGGCAAGATTTCTGCTGCCAACAACATCATGCGTTGCCTGAAAAAGGCCGGCTTAGAGCTCGAGGAAATGGTACTCGAGCCCATTGGTTCGGCCACGGCGGTGCTGTCCGAAAAAGAGGTCGAAGCGGGCGTGGTTATGGTCGACATTGGAGGTGGCACAACCGACTTGACCATCTTTTACGACGGCATCATTCGCCATACGGCGGTCATACCGTTTGGCGGCAATGTCATCACGCGCGATATTGCACATGGTTGTAACGTCATCTTTGATCAGGCCGAAAAGCTCAAAGTCAAATTTGGTCGTGCCCTTGCCGAAAATGTCAAGGACAATCGCATCATCATCATTCCCGGCATCAAGGGGCGCCAATCGCGTGAAATTTCCGAAAAAAATCTCGCGCTCATCATTCAAGCGCGCATGGAGGAAATCTTCGAACTCGTCGCCTGGGAAATCAAGCGCTCGGGCTACGAGGGCAAGCTCATTGGCGGCATGGTACTCACGGGTGGGGGTGCCTTATTGCAAGACATCGAACTGCTTGCCAATCTCGAAACCGGACTGATGGCCCGCATTGGGCGACCCAACGAATACCTCAGTAGTCCGCAAAACGAAGAGCTGTCAAGCCCCATTTACTCGACAGGCATCGGCATACTGCGCTATGCCCTGTTGCGCCGTCGCGAAGAGCGTCAATACTCCGAAAACTCTATGCCTGCATTTGAAAATGCAGCCGTCCATACCGAAGGAGAAGGCCATTCCCAAAAACCACTCAGCGGCTGGCTCAACAAGAGTATGGAGTGGATGAAAAAATTCTTCGAAGCATCGCACGATTCGGATCTGTAACTGTGAAATGCGAAAAACTATGCTGTTTGAAATGAATAGAGAAAGCGGACATATCATTAAAGTGATTGGCGTCGGAGGAGGAGGCTCCAATGCCGTGACCCACATGTATCAAAAGGGCATCGTCGGCGTCGATTTCATCATCTGCAATACCGACATCCAGGCCCTGGAGATAAGTCCCGTACCTACCAAAATCCAATTAGGCCCTAATTTGACCAAGGGCATGGGTGCGGGCAACAAGCCCGAGGTTGGCCGACAGGCCTGCATTGAGTCGATTGACGAAATCCGCCGCGTCATCGAGGGCGATACCAAAATGCTCTTCATCACTGCTGGTATGGGAGGTGGTACTGGCACGGGAGCTGCTCCCATCATCGCCAAAGTCGCCCGCGAACTCGAAATCCTGACCATCGGCATCGTGACCATCCCGTTTCAGTTTGAAGGCCCCAAGCGCATGCGCCAAGCTATCGAAGGGCTCGAAGAGCTCAAGAAAAACACCGATGCCATCATCATCATCAACAACGACAAGTTGCGCAACGTACACGCCTCGCGCACTATTTCCGAGGCCTTTGCCTGTGCCGACGATGTGTTGACCACTGCGGCCAAGGGCATTGCCGAAATCATCACCTTGCCCGGTAAGGTCAATGTCGATTTCCAGGACGTCTACACCGTCATGAAGGATTCCGGTGTCGCAATCATGGGTGCAGGTGTCGCTGCTGGCGAAGATCGAGCCCTCCGCGCCGTACAAATGGCTTTGTCTTCCGAAATCATCGAAGACAACAACATCCATGGGGCACGCAATATCTTGCTCAACATCACCACCGGCAAATCCGAAATGACACTCGAAGAAATGTACCTCATCACCGAATACATCCAACAACAAGCCGGCTATGGCACCGACCTCATATGGGGGCATTGCCACGACGAATCTTACGACGATCAAATCTCCGTGACCGTCATCGCCACGGGATTCCAACAAAATAGCCACACCGCAAACAAAACGGAAAAAAATATCGTTGTCTTAGAGGATGAGGAAAGTGGACCTGACGCTGAGGAGGCTAAATTAGAGCCAGTACTCAAAGACTCAACAGAAGATCTTCCATCCGCGGAGAGTATCGTAGAGCCATCCAACGCATCGAATACCCTGGTTTTTGAAGTAGACCTGGAGCAGCGACCAGCCGATGCGAGAACGCAAATCCAGCAACAGATCCATCGCGAGCGTCAGACCAAGGAGCAGCAAAAGGCCCTCGAAGAGTTGCAACAGCGATACCGCCAAAAGCGCAAAAAGTGGGAAACCAGCGAACCACCGATATCCGTCGATCTCGACAGTGAGGAAATTTCCAAAATGGAAAAAACGCCAGCATACCTCCGACGAAATGTCCAACTCGAAGATTTACCCGAGGCGTCTTCCAACGCTTCAGACAAATGGACCTTGTCGATCGAAGACGAGGAACCCATCATCCGCAAGAAGGGCAATTCCTTCTTGCACGATAGAGCTGACTAAAGAGGTTCGTCTTTTTATACTTAGTCTTTTCATGAGATTGGTTTATGGCAGCAGCCGGGCGCCCGCCCGGCGCTGTTTTTTTTTATCCCTACGGTATGAAATCGTACTTTCTCTCGGGTATGAAATCGTCGATCGTCGCGTTGGTACCCCAAACGTGCACTCATTTTAATATACATTGGCTAACTTTGCGCTTTCGCAATATCCACCAATTCTATGACCGAGGGCTCACAGGGCAATGATGTAAAAGCTCTACTCACTGGCGATAAAAAGCACGTGTTGTTGCTCATCCACCGCAATCCCGACGGCGATGCCATTGGTTCGGCATATGCCTTGCGCCGTGTATTGCGCAGGATTGGTCACGAAGTGACAGTGGCTTGCCCCAGTGATTATCCGTTCAACTTTCGCTGGGTAGAAGGTATCGACAAGATGCTCGTCGGCGATAGGCAGCCGCAAAAAGTGCGTCAGAGTATCCACCGCGCACAAATTATCGTCTACCTGGATTTCAACACCTTTCAGCGCATCGATGGCATTGCTCAATATCTGGAGGAAGCGGCCGCATACACCATTTTAATCGACCACCACAAAGAGCCCCTTATCCGTGCCGACTTCCAGCTCTCCGAACCGGATGCCAGCTCTACTGCCGAACTCGTCTACCGTTTTATCCTCCATGTATTGGATCGTGCAGACCTCATCGATCGCGCGGTAGCAGAGCTCATCTATGCGGGCATCCTCACCGATACGGGAAAATTTCGCCACAACACCAGCGCCCGCCTGTTTCGCATAATGGCCGAATTGAAAACCGCCGGTCTCGACGATCTTAAAATCTTCGACCTCATCTACAACTCCCTTCAGGAAAAACACCTGCGCCTCATCGGACACGCTCTGCACAATCGTTTCGTACACTGGCAGGAATATCGCACGGCTTTTATCTACCTAAACAAAGACGATTATCGGCAGTTTGATATAAAAAGGGGTGATACAGAAGGGCTCGTCAATTACCCCATGATGCTGAGTGATATCATCCTGTCGGCCTTGATTACCGAACAGCAAAACACCATCAAGATATCGTTGCGTTCGAAAGGTGATGTGGACGTACAACAATTGGCTAAGCGATACTTTAACGGAGGTGGCCACAAGAACGCCGCAGGAGGATATCATCAGGGCCCGCTGGAGCAAACCATCAACGATTTCAGGCGAGCAGTAGCGGAATTCGTCACTGCGCAAATGAAAAATTCTAAATCGACGTCATGAAAAAAATACTGATTGGAGCTGCCGTAATAGGAGCATCGTCCCTACTGATGTTTTGTAAAACGACTAAAGAGGAGAAGTACTACACCGCCGAGGGGCAAGAATACACCATCCTTCAAAAAGGCCAGGGTCCCAAAGCCAAACCTGGAGATTTGGTTCGATTTTACTACAGAGTGCTCGACGACAACGAAAAAGTGATCTTTGACCAGTGGGCAAATGGCCAGCCTCAGGAAATGCGCCTCATCGACAAGGAAAAAGTCACCAACAAGAGCCCCATCCTCATGATCCTTTACGAGCTCGCTGAGGGCGATAGTGCCATGATCGAAATGCCTGCTGTGTCCTCCCAAAATATGCGGAGGGCCAATAACAAAACCCTGAAGGCCATCATCAAGGTCGTCGATGTCGTGCCAAAGGAGGAATTAGCACGACAAGAGCCGGAAAGGCCCAAGAGTGTCGAACCCATCAAGGCCTTTGTAGACCAACTGCTCCAGCAATACAACAATGGCCAACTCAGTGGGCAACTCCTGCGCTTGCCCTCGGGTTTGGAGATCTACTTTAAAGAAAAGACAGACGGCCCACTACCCGTTGCGGGCAATCATGTCAAAGTGCATTATTACGGAGTGATCAAGAGTACGGGCAAGCTGTTTGACAACTCTCTCGAGAGGGGACAACCCATCGAATTTACGCTGGGTAGGGGCCAAGTGATTCCCGGATGGGAAGAGGCCATGCAGCACATACCCGTCGGATCAAAAGCGGTTATTTTTATCCCCTATGCGCTGGCCTACGGGGAGCGCGGATATCCACCTGTGATTCCCCCTCAGGCCGATTTGGTCTTTTACGTCGAAGTATTAGAAGCACAATAAAATAGTAGTAGCATGACACAGGATCAACTCAAGGAGTTGCGACGTCGGTTGAGTGCCTTAAACCACTATCTTTGACGTCGACAAAAAGCGTCATGAGTTAGAGGATAGAGAAGTCTCGACAGCCGCTCCCGATTTTTGGAACGATCGCGAGCGTGCCGAGCGTGTCATTGAGGATATCAAGCGGCTCAAGTACTGGCTCAACCTCTACCAACAGGTGGAAGAAGCCGTTGAGGAGTTGGAGGTGTTGTACGATTTCTATCGCGAAGGAGAAGCTACGGAAGAGGAAGTCGATGCTCAATACCGCAAAGCCCTCGACCTCATCGAAGAGGTGGAATTTCGGGCTACGCTCACCGAAGAGGAAGACGAATTGGACTGCATCGTCGAAATCAATGCCGGTGCTGGCGGTACTGAGGCCTGCGACTGGGCTGCTATGCTCGCGCGTATGTACCAGATGTGGGCGGAAAAAAACGGTTACAAAGCTCGGTTGATCCACCTCATCCCCGGCGATACGGCCGGCATCAAGACTGCTGAAATTGAGATCAAGGGTCCCTATGCCTATGGCATGCTCAAGGGCGAGAGTGGCGTCCATCGATTGGTGCGCATCTCTCCCTTCAATGCCCAGGGCAAACGCATGACCTCCTTTGCCTCGGTGTTTGTCTATCCCATCGTCGACGATCGGATTGAAGTCCAGATTAACCCCTCGGATCTCGAATGGGACACCTTCCGTTCAAGCGGGGCGGGCGGCCAGCACGTCAATAAGACCGAGACCGCCGTTCGGGTCAAGCACATCCCTACCGGCATCGTCGTCGAATCCCAAGAGGAGCGATCCCAGCACACCAATAGGGAAATCGCACTCCGAAAACTCAAATCTAAGCTCTACGAGCTCGAACTGCGGCGCAAAAACGCCGAAAAGCAAAAAGTGGAATCCCAAAAGATGAAAAACGAATGGGGAAGCCAGATACGCAGCTACGTCCTCGACGATCGACGCGTCAAAGACCACCGCACGGGCTATCAGGTCCACAACCCCGACGACGTGCTCGACGGCAATCTCAAGGGATTCATCAAGGCGTGGTTACTCTCTTCCATCCAAAAAAAACAAACCCAATAATATTGGCGTATTACAATAATATGGCGTACTCTTTGCGTTAACCATAATTGATAGATCCATAGATTCGAATGAGAAGGACAGCGTTGAGGGGATATATTCGTGTTGTAAGAGCAGGACGTCTGCACAAGGTGTGGGCCCTGACGCTTGCCCTGTTGATCGGCGTGCCGCATATAGGCCTTGCCCTCGACGCCCATTATTGCAAGGGAGAGCTCAAGAGTGTATCACTCTTCGGAAAGGCCAAGAGCTGTCATGAGCTCGATCTACATTCCGAAAAGCAGGGATGTCCCTATCACAGTCCGGGCGAGCAGCACGAAGACGACTGCTGCCACAACGAGCACCATTTTATAAAGTCGAATACCCCGATCATTTCGGCGAATACGACAATCGCCCACCATTTTATACTCGAAAAAAATCCCTCTTCCTTTCACCCTTATATCGGTCTTTTTTCGTCCAATTACCATGTATTCGTTGGGAAAGAGATCAGACCATTACTGGCTCTCACCGGTATTGAGCTTTCTGGGGTGGATAGGTCTGCCCTTTACTGCCGATTTCTCTTATAGACACCCCCTTCAATCACCTTCTTTTTAACCATTGATAGTTGTTAGTCTGTAGACCGCGGCATCGTGTATGGGTGTGTCGGTCGAACGAGTGCGATTTTATACGACGAGAGAAAATCGGCAAAACATGAATGCATTCATTCGATTCTTTTTATACAATCGGGCAGTCGTATGGATCACGCTGGTATTGATTGTGGCGTGGGGATTGATGCATTCGCCCTTTGATTGGTCGGGCAATCTCTTGCCGAGGGATCCTGTGGCGGTTGATGCCATTCCCGACTTGGGCGAAAACCAGCAGATCGTGTACACGCCGTGGCCCGGTCGGTCACCTCGGGAGATCGAGGATCAGATTACATACCCCTTGACGACGTCCCTGTTGGGATTACCCGGTGTGAAGAGCATACGGAGCACTTCGATGTTTGGTGTGTCGGTGATTTACGTCATCTTTGAAGACGATGTGGATTTTTACTGGAGTCGATCGCGGGTGTTGGAAAAACTCAATGCACTGCCCAAGGGGTTGTTGCCCGAAGAGGTGCAGCCGACGCTTGGACCCGATGCGACGGGGCTCGGACAGGTGTTTTGGTACACCCTGGAAGGGCGTGATGCCAATGGCAATCCCGTAGGGGGCTGGGATCTCCACGAGCTGAGAAGCATTCAAGATTACTATGTGCGCTATGCGCTCATGGCTGTTCCCGGTGTGGCCGAGGTCTCTTCCGTGGGTGGTTTTGTCAAAGAGTACCACGTCGACCTCAATCCCTACGCCATGCAACACTACGGCATCAGCTTTGAAGATGTCGTACGAGCCGTAAAAAATTCCAATACCGAAATAGGGGCTAAGACCTTGGAGATCAATCACGTGGAATATTTTGTACGCGGATTGGGGTACATTCGCTCGATTGACGATCTCAAAAAGTCGGTAGTCGCAGTGCGAGGGGGCGTAGCCATTACCCTTGATGAAATCGCACACGTGGGCCTCGGGCCTGCAGAACGCAGGGGCGTATTGGACAAAGACGGAGCGGAGGCCGTGGGAGGAGTCGTCGTAGCGCGCTACGGCACCAACGCGATGGAGGTCATCCAAAGGGTAAAAGAAAAGATCAAAGAGATCAGTACGGGGCTTCCGCAAAAGGTGTTGCCCGATGGCACAGTTTCCCAACTGACGATTGTACCGTTTTACGACCGCACAGATCTCATCGTCGAAACCCTTGGCACGCTTGAAAGTGCCATTCTCTTGCAAATACTTGTCACCGTACTGGTGGTGCTGATCTTTTTAAGGCGCTTGCGTTCGTCGATGCTCATTTCTGCCCTGCTTCCCCTATCGGTTTTGATGGTGTTTATTGTGATGAAATACACGGGCATCACCGCCAATATCGTGGCACTGGCCGGAATAGCCATCGCTGTGGGGACAATGGTCGACATGGGCATCGTGATCGTAGAGAGCATCTACGCGCGTATGGAGCAATACCCCGACCAACCCCTTTTAAAAAATGTGTACGAGGGTGTTGTCGAAGTCTCCAGCGCAGTGGCTACCTCGCTCGCCACTACAGTGATCAGCTTTTTGCCCGTCTTTGCTCTACAAGCTGCAGAGGGCAAGATGTTCCATCCCTTAGCTTTTACGAAGACCTTTGCGCTGTTGTGTGCCCTGTTTACGGCATTGATACTGTTGCCCACGGCGTCGTATTACGCCTGGTCCCTGGGGAGGATGTACCTCTTACGCATCGTGGGAGGAGCAATTTTGGGTGGTACAGGTCTCTGGATGATTCGGTCGATCGACTATTATGGGGGGCTGACCATTGCACTTATTGGCATTGCGGAATTGCTCTATGGGCTCTTCCGCCTCGACGAAAAGCGTATCGGAGGATGGTCGTGGAATACGATACGTAGATATAGCTATTTCGTGCTCGTACTGTGGTACTTGGCCAGTATCTGGCACCCCTTGGGAGTACATGCTACCCATCGAAAGGATTTCCTGTTTTTACTCCTCGTCATAGGTCTCATCCTGGGGATATTTTTTCTGTTTGTACGCGTATATCCTTATTTGTTGGAAAGAGTGCTTCGGTGGAGGTGGGTGTTTTTATCCCTCAGTGGAGTCGTTATCGGCTCGGGATATTGGTTGATGCAAAATATGGAGGAGGAGTTTTTGCCCGTGCTCGACGAAGGGGCCTTTCTCCTCATGCCGACTACTTTACCGCACGCTGGGATATCGGAAAACATCCGGGATCTGAAGTTGATGGATATGTCGGTAGCGTCCATACCCGAGGTGGAAACAGTGGTGGGTAAGATCGGAAGGGTTGAGAGCGCCTTAGATCCCGCCCCCCTTTCGATGTTCGAAAATCTCATCTTGTATAAGCCTGAATACATCGTCGACGAAAAGGGGAGGAAGCTTCGCTTCAAGGTCGATGACGAAGGAGCATTTGTGCGAGACAGTTTGGGCAATCTCATTCCCGATCCTGCGGGGGAATACTATCGACAGTGGCGGGACGAGATTCGCTCGGCCGATGATATTTGGAATGAAATCGTACAGGCTTCGAAGCTGCCGGGCGTCACCTCAGCTCCCAAGCTGCATCCTATTCAGACGCGGCTCATCATGCTCCAATCGGGCATGCGCTCGCCGATCGGAATAAAGATCTACGGCGATGATCTGGATCAAATCGAGGAATTTGCGCTCCAGCTGGAGCCCATCTTACAGGAAGTACCCGCTGTGGAGGCCGCGTCGGTATACGCGGAGCGCATTGTCGGCAAGCCCTATCTCGAGATCGAACTGCAGCGCGACAAGTTGGCCATGTACGGCCTTACCGTCAAGCAAGTGCAAGATTATATCCAGCTTGCCGTGGGAGGAGTGCCACTGACCAAAACC
Organism: Saprospiraceae bacterium; assembly: GCA_015490715.1. GTDB lineage: Bacteria > Bacteroidota > Bacteroidia > Chitinophagales > Saprospiraceae > S141-43. Next base: position 11,194 of record WFXH01000003.1, read on the forward strand.
GTCGAAGACAGAGAGCGCTACGACGTGCGCGTGCGCTTTCCGCGACAGTGGCGCGATAGCCCCGAAGACATTCGCAGAATACCCATCCCCCTGCGCAATGGCCAGTACATCAGCCTGGGAGATATCGCAGAAGTGGTCTATCGCCAGGGGCCTCAGGCCATCAAAAGCGAAGACGGATTCTTAGTGGGCTACGTGCTGTTTGACAAAAAAGAGGGCTACTCCGAGATCCAAGCCGTTGAGCAAGCTCGCCAGCACATCGCACAGAAGATAGAGAACGGCGATCTGACCGTGCCCCCCGGCATTACCTTCCGCTTTGCGGGCAACTACCAGCAGCAGCAACGAGCTAAAAAGCGACTGATGCTCATCATCCCGTTGACATTGCTCTTGATTTATCTTTTGCTCTACCTTCACTTTCGATCGGTCATCGTGGCAATGATCATCTTTAGTGGTGTGGCGGTAGCTTTCTCCGGCGGCTTTATACTTATGTGGCTGTACGGCCAGCCGTGGTTTATGAATTTTGAAGTGTTTGGTGCAAGCCTCCGCGATATTTTTAGCATGGAGGCGGTCTATCTCAGTGTCGCAGTATGGGTGGGCTTTTTGGCACTTTTCGGCATAGCCACCGACGACGGAGTACTCATGGCTACTTATATCCGCGATGCCATCCGCAGGGGAGATGCAGCACACCAATCGCTTGAGCAAATCGTCTTAGAAGCAGGCAAAAAGCGCATTCGCCCTGCCGTCATGACCACGGTGACTACCTTAGTGGCACTATTACCCGTCCTCTCGTCGACGGGTAAGGGCTCCGAAATTATGATCCCCATGGCTATTCCCATCTTTGGCGGGATGCTCCTCGAAATGCTGTCGGTGTTTATGGTCCCTACACTCTACTACATCTATTTGCGATACCAAATGCGAAAGTCAAAAAATCATTGAGGTATGAAATGGTGGTACTATAGGGCAATCTGCATAATTTGTTTGATTTTATCCATCAATGCCAATAGCCTTTGGGCACAACAAGAGCCTCTGGAAGCTGTGGATACCATTTTATCTCATCATCCAAGATTACAGATGTACGATGCGCGGTTGCGGTCGCTCGAACACAAGCGCCTTCGCCTACGAGTGATGCCTCAACCATCGGCAAACCTACAATACTTCGCCTTGCCCATCGAAACGCGATTGGGGACACAGCGCTGGTCGTTACAGCTCAATCAGCCCATACCCTGGCCCGGACTGCTTCATACGCGAGCACAGGCTGTAGAGTACGAAAGTGCTGCCGTCCTTGCACAAAAGCGCGAAACCTCGCTCACACTGCATACGCAGTGGCGTCAAAGCCTCCATCAGCTCTGGTACTTGCGCGAAAAAGAGCGCATCCTTCGCGAAAATATCGACTATCTCCATGCTTTAAAAGCATTAGCTCAGGCGCGTATGTTGAGCGGTAAGCGAAATGCCGCCGACGTGCTTCGCGTAGATCTCAAAATCAGCGAACTGGAAAAAGATATTCAGGTCACCAGGCAGCAAGTACAGCAGACCCGGGCAGCCCTCATCGCTGTCCTCGGTACAGATCGCGTTCAAGACGTTGCCATCCCCGACAGCATCGACTATCAGCTCCCCGATACTGTCCAGGCTCTTCAACGCATTGCTCGTCATCCGCGGATAGTACAATTGCAACACTTGCAGCAGCAGACTGATGTGCTTCGGCGCGAAAACCACCTCGCCGGCATGCCGCAATGGCAAGTGGGCCTGATGTATGCCTCCATCACCGACCCCGGCGATATAGCACATCCCCAGGCGGGCCGCGACGTGGTCGTCCCTTCGATACGCGCATCACTGCCCCTGTACCGCCAGCAATATCGTCGTCGCGATAGCGAACTCAATGCCCAGTATCAAACCCTCCAGTGGCGCGTAGAAGATACCTATATGATACTCCAATCACAGTACCAACAGGCAATTACTCGCTATCGAGAAGCCGCCATCTTACGACAATTTTATCAGGATCAAATCCAACAAATCAAGGCGATTATACGCATTTTACAATCGCAATATTCCGGTGCCGGTAGTGAATTCGACGAACTGCTACTCTACCAAATCCAGGCACTCAACTACGAAATCCAAATGCACAAAGCACTCAAGATCATGGCTGACAACGCCAGCATCGTGCGATATCTCCTTCAACAATAAAAATTTGTGTGGCATGAAACGCATAAAGAATCTTTTTGCAGTCGTTGCCATCGGCCTGCTCGGTGGTCTTATCGGATGGTGGCTTGGCCAAGCCAAACAGTCTACTAATGCCCATAGCCACGGCGATGCGGAGGTAGAGATGGATGCATCATCATCGCAAAGCAATAGCGAAGTACAGGAGTGGACATGCTCGATGCATCCGCAGATACGGATGCCCGAACCCGGCAAGTGTCCCATTTGCGGCATGGATCTCATACCCGTGACGGCTGAAGATGCCGAAGCCACGCGTTATGTGCGGCTAACGAAAAGCGCCATAGCCTTGGCCAACATTGAAACACAGGTGGTGAAGCGCCAGGATCAGCTCAGTCGGAGTGTGATGAGCTATGGAAAAATAGAGGCCGATGAGCGCCGTACGTGGAGCCAAACAGCGCATATTCCCGGGCGCATCGAAAAGACCTACGTCACGTATCGAGGGCAGTACATCCGTAAAGGTCAAAAAATCGCCGAACTCTATTCTCCCGAGCTCATCACCGCACAACAAGAGCTTTTAGAAGCTTATCGCCATCGACAGGTCAATCCCGGCCTTGTGGAATCTGCACGTGCCAAACTGCTCAACTGGAAAATACCACCTTCCTTTATCGACGAAGTGCTTAAAAGAGGGAAACCCTTTACGACTATTAGCATTTACGCCGATATCAGCGGCTACGTACTGAAAAAAAACATCAATCCCGGCGATCACGTGCGCGAGGGTAGTGTACTCTACACCGTCAACGACTTAAACAAGGTTTGGCTCATGCTCGAAATCGAAGAGCGCGACTTGCCGTGGGTAAAGGCCGGGACGAAGGTCGATTTTGTGCCACAAGCACAACCGGGCAAGCAGTACACTGCAACCATCGATTATGTCTATCCCGTACTCAAAGAGGGCAATACCCGTGGACTGGCGCGTGCCACCGTCGCCAATCACCAACACCTATTCAAACCCGGCATGTTCGTACAAGCTAAAATACGCCGTCAAATATCTCTGAAGCCGCCGCGCCCCGTCATACCTAAAACTGCAGTACTGTGGACAGGGGAACAAAGCGTCGTATGGGTAAAAGCCTCGGATACCCTTCCCCTGTTTGAATATCGTGAAGTGCTCTTAGGCCTGGAAGGCGATGAAGGATACGCAATCGAACGAGGCATCGACGAAGGCGATGAAATAGTGGTCAACGGCAGTTTTGTCATCGATGCAGAAGCTCAGCTCTCAGGGCTCAACAGTATGATGAATGCTTTGACCTCCGAAGACCTCACCACCGTTGATACGACTGCGCCAGACGCAAAGCGTCAACCGATGAAGTGCGGGGCAGGTAAGTGCGGAGACGGCAAGTGCGGTGCCGGTAAGTGTGGTGCCGGTAAGTGTGGTGCCGGTAAGTGTGGAAATGGCAAATGCGGGGGCGGCCGATGAGCATTACGGGTCGCTCACAAAGGTGCACTATCGGATGAGTGTCACATCACCGCGAAAGACCTGCTTCTCCCCATTGAGGAAAGTCACCTGGAAGACGTAAACGTACACACCAGGAGCTGCATAGCGTCCCGTATTGCCGAATTTGCCGTCCCAGCCGTCTCTGTCGGGATCGAAATCGTCTTTGGAATACACGAGCTCGCCCCATCGCGAGTAGATCCGCATGTAATCCACTCGTTGCACTCCTACGCCGGGATAAATGGTAAAGCGTGTGTTGATGCTTCCGGTGGGATTAAAGGCGTTGGGGATGTAGACTTGACCGCGGTTGATAACGCGCACAACCACCGTGCGTTCAACTTCGCAGCCGTTTTTGTCGACGAGGCGTACCAGTAGTTGGGTATTTTGAAAACTACGCACGTCGATACATTGACTCTGCGCAATCTCTTCGCCTCCTTCCATCCAGATGATGCGGTCGCCTGGCTCGATGGGGCTTATTACGCACACTGTCGTGGAATCTCCAAGAACGAGCTCGATCTCCTCTTTGTCCACTTCCAGAAGGAGTTTTCGCGGAAACGGTATCGATATTTGCGTATCTCTGGCGCATCCCTTGCCGTCAAATACGCTTATGATGTAGTCGCCCGGGAAGAGTTCGACGAGCTCGCCGATGTTGTAGTTTGCACCGTTGTTAATGGCAAATTTGTATTCGGGGCCATTGCCTCCGCTGGCAGAAGTCACACTGACGACAGCCTTATCGCCATCGCAGAGTGGGGCGGTGATGGGGGAGAGTGAAAAATCGATGGGTGGAGGAGCCGATATGTGCACCCGTAGGGAGTCTTCACAGCCTTTTGGATCGATGGATCGAATGAAATATTCCCCTTCAGGGAGATTGAGTGCGAAGGAATCACTACTGACGGGCGGAGACCATATGAATTGCCTTTTGCCGGGATTGCCTCCCTGGGTGCGCAGTACGATGCGGCCATCGCTATAACCGGCGCAGCGCACATTGGCGGAAGTTGCACTGTCGAGGAGCAATCGAAAGGGTTTGGGTTGAGGCACGTAGACGCTGTCCCGATACAGACAGCCCTTGTCGTCGCCGGCAAAAAACGAATAATATCCTTCAGCGACACTGTCCAGTACAAAACCGGCCTTTTTCTGGTCAATCCAGATGACTCGATAGGGCGGGGTACCTCCTTCC
>WFXH01000004.1 GCA_015490715.1 Saprospiraceae bacterium
ACGGCACTTTGGCCCGGCGTGATGCTGCGCACGCCTTTGAGGAAGGCCACTTCGAGGGTGTCGTCGTCGCGCGGGAAGACGACAGCAGGGGTGCCGGGATCTTGATAGCGCACCTTGACGGTCAACACTTTGCCTTCGGGCCAACGGTCGTACTTCTGAAGGTGCGTCTTATAGACAGTCATTGCGTTGTGGATGAGCTCTTCTACAGTGCCGAGGACGACGGTGTTGGTAGAGGGGTCGATGTCGACGACGTACATGGGCTTGCCTAAGGCGATGCCCAGTCCGCGGCGTTGGCCGATGGTGTAAAACGGATAGCCGCGGTGGCGTCCGAGGATATTGCCCCTGGTGTCGACGAAATACCCACCTTCGACGCGTTGTTCGAGGTCGGGCACGCGGTGTTTGAGAAAGGCGCGGTAATCGTTGTCGGGTATGAAGCAGATCTCGTAGCTCTCGCCTTTTTTGGAGAGGGTATCGTAGCCGTATTCCTTTAAGAGGGCGCGTACTTTGTCTTTAGTCAGATGGCCCAAGGGGAAGAGCGTGCGGGCGAGGGCTTCTTGGGAGAGCCCCCACAGTACGTAGGATTGGTCTTTGCGGCGGTCTGCCGATTTGCGTATAAAATACCTGCCTCCCTCCTGCACTTTGATGGCGTAATGTCCCGTGGCGATGTAGGGGCATCCGAGCAAGTCGGCTCTGCGCAGGAGCGCTTCCCATTTGATGTGGGTATTGCACAGGATGCAGGGATTGGGCGTGCGTCCGGCGAGGTATTCGGAGACGAAATCTTCGATGACGTAGTCGCCAAATTCTTCGCGTATGTCGAAGATATAGTGCGGGAAGCCTTCGCGAACGGCTACTGAGCGCGCGTCAATGATGGAGTCGAGCGTACAGCAGCCGGTCTCCTTATCGCAGCTGCCGGCGATGGCGTAATCCCAGGTCTTCATCGTGACGCCGATGACCTCGTAGCCCTGCGCTTTGAGCAGCAGGGCCGTAGCGGTGCTGTCGACACCACCGGACATGGCCACCAAGACGCGCGCCTTTTTCTTCGTGGTCGATGGCATGGTTGGGTTTTACACTTTCAACGTTTTCAGCCTATTGGTGTTTATACGGAGGGTTTGAGTCGCTCGATGCGCTGGCGTGGTCCGACGACCACGATTTTATCGCCGTAGTGAAAGCGCAGGTTGGAGCGCGGGACGAGTATTTCGTAGCGTCCTTCCTTGGTGGGGCGCTTGATGAGTACAATTTCGATGTCGAAGTGGCTGCGCACGTCGAGCTCGGCAATGCTCTTTTCGACCCAGGTGCCGGGGATTTCCATTTCGCAGATGACTTCATCGCCCGTCAAGCCGACTTCTTCGAGCTTGTCGGCCGAGAGGATGGTACTTAACATGCCGTGGAGGGTGTCTTCTTTGAGGATTTGGCGGTGGTAGGCTTCGAGGAGGTTGGACTTGGTTACCTGCGCAATGAGGTGGCGGTCGCGGGGATTGTCGACGATCGGGATTTGGTCGAGTATGAAATCGCTGAATACGGGGACGATTTTATCCAGGGGGTCGTCGGGTGTGAAGAAGATGTCCTGGCGGACGATGAGGTCTTTGGCGCGAAGGCCGACTTCGGACGGAGTGTGTTGGCGGGCCAATTCGCGTATTTTCCAAGGGGATAAGATGCCGAGCAGGCGTCCTTCCCTGTCGGTGACGAAGTAGTTGAGATGGTACATGCGGGAGGTCAACTCGTGGAGGGTGGCGAAGTCGGTGTCTTCGTCGACGGCTAAGTAGTTGTCTTCCATCACGTCGCGCACCTTGAGGCGCGACAGCACGTTGACGGTATAGGCTTCGCGCAGGTCGATGCCCTTGCGCTTGAGTTTTTCGGTGTAAATGGATTCTTGCTTCAGCTGCATTTTAATCACGACGCTGAGGATGACGGAAATCATGAGGGGCAAGATGATGCGGTAGTCGCCGGTGAGTTCGAAGATCATGAGGATGTTGGTGATGGGTGCGTGCATGGTAGCGGCGGCCACAGCTCCCATGCCGACGAGGGCATAGGCTCCCACTTCGCCGACCACTTGTGGGAAAAACATGCTCGTCGTTTGGCCGACCAGGGCGCCGAGACAGGCCCCGGTGAAAAGCGACGGGGCAAAGACGCCTCCCGAGCCCCCCGAAGCAATGGTCAGACTGGTGGCGAATATCTTTGCCACGATGAGCACCGCCAGGATGCCGATGCCAAGCCGTCCACTCAAGGCGCTGTCGATAGTTTCGTAGCCGACGCCTAAGATATGCGGCAACAGCAGGGCAATACACCCGACGGCAATGCCGCCTACAGCGGGCTTGAGCCACGGACGGATGCGTAAGCCATTGAAGAAGTCTTCGAAGCGGAAGAGCACGCGGATAAAGCTAACGCCGACGAAGGCGGCCAGCACACCGAGGAGGGCATAGGGGAGAAATTCCCACGCGCTGACCAGTGAGTACTCCGGCACGCGAAAGGCGGGATAGTCGCCGAGGTAGTGGCGGGAAATGGCAGTAGCGGTGACGGACGAGACGACGATGGGGCTAAAATGGCGGATGCCGAAGTCGCGCAGGAGGATTTCGATGCTGAAGATGGCCCCGGCAATGGGTGCGTTAAAGGTGGCGGCGATGCCGGCGGAGGCGCCGCAGGCGGCCATGGTGCGGAGCGTAGTGCCGCGCACTTTGACCAGCTGCCCCAGCGTCGAGCCTAACGCACTGCCGATCTGCACGATAGGGCCCTCACGCCCTACCGACCCACCGCTACCGATACTCACCGCCGAGGCGACCGTCTTTGCCAATGCTACGCGTGGCCGTATTTTGCCACTGCGCACCGTCAGGGCTTCCATCACCTCAGGCAGCCCGTTGCCGCGCGCCTCCCACGCAAAGTGATAGACCAACGGACCGACGATCAATCCCCCTAAGGCAGGTGCCAACAGCTTGAGGTACCACGGCAAGGACGCAAAATACGCGATCGTGGGATTCGGCTCACCAAAGAGCACGGCCTGTACACCACTGATGAGCCAGCGAAAGACAATCGCCCCGTACCCACCAGCAATGCCGATGAGGATGGCCATAAAAATCATAAACGTGTGCTCGCGGCGCATCCACTCCCAATGCAGGTGGGAGAACGACTTTCTCCCAGCTCTCCACCACCGGTCAGCCTTCGTACGCAAGGCATATTGTAGGTCCATCGCTACTGTTGTGATGCGCGGTAAACGTTGTCTTCTTCAAAGAGGTCGACGACGTGATCGTCGCCCAAGCGCACTTCCCCTATTTCTTTCGCCGTGTCGAGATCGATGGTAAGTTGACTGCGATTGCGCCATACCGAAAGGTCCCATCGCCGCTCTTCCGTCGAACCATCGCGATAGCGAATGTGCAATACGACGGGCAGAGGCACTCCGCCCTTGTTGATCACCGTCACGCGATGGCCATCGACGTGCAGGGCCAGGTCGGCATAGCCAAAACGGAAAAACCACTTGTCCCAATACCAGTTGAGGTCTTCCCCTGTAGCCGTATTAAAGGCGTAAAAGAAGTCGTGCGGTGCAGGATGCTTGCCGTGCCACTGATCCATGTAGTAATGAAGGGCTTTGCGGAATCGCTCTTTGCCGAGGTACTCGTACAGATAGTACAATGCAAAAAAGGGCTTGTAATAACTCGCCTGTCGATAGGGATTGCGGTCGTGCAGCAAGTATGAAGCAGTCATCAGCGGTACTTCGTCGCTCTTGCCGGCTAAAGATAGATAGCGCCGAGCGATCAGATTGAAATAGTTGAAGGATTTGGCGTGCATGTCGAAGAAAAAGTACGGAAAAAAGGTGGCCCATCCCTCATCCATCCAAGCAAAGCGCCGCTCGTTAGTGCCCATATAAAAGGGAAAGTAGGTGTGCGCCACTTCGTGGTAGGTGAGCAAGACCGCCCCAGCCCAAGAGTTGCTCTCGGCGTTGTTGCACATCATGGGGTATTCCATACCGTCATTGCCGTTGAAGATGGTCATCACGGGATAAGGATAGGTGCGGCCCGGCAACACGTAGGAGTAGTTGGTCAAGACGGTATCGAGCATGTGAATGATGCGCGGGTAATACGTTCGACCGCGGGCGTAGGCCGTCTGGGCGAGTACGACAGCTGTGTCGTTGAGGTGCACCAGCCGGGCATCCCAGCAAAAATCGTCGGCCACCGCAAAGGCAAAGTCTACGACATCGCGCGCCACGAAGGTCCAGGTAAGCGTCTTTGCCGTTCTGGTGATGTCCCTTCGACCGGCCTCCTCTTCCGTGACGATGTGTGTCACGGCATCTTCCGACAGTTCCTTCCAGCGCTTCAAGTATTTTTCGGTCAGGATCTCGTCGGGGTTGGTCCAGACGCCCGTGGCCCAGACGAGCCATCCAGCAGGCACTTCGATGGATACCCGATAATCGGCCCACTCGCCGTAAAATTCGGCCATGCCCGTGTAGTGAATGCGATCCCAACCGAAGAGATCATCGTATACCGCCACTTTGGGATACCAGTGACCGATAAAAAAGGTGCTATCGCCGTAGTGGCCGTTGCGTATCGTGATGTGGGCAGGATACGCCATCGTCCAGTGGATGTGGAGCCGCACGCTGTCGCCCGGCAGGCAGGGATGCTTGAGCCGCACATAGGCATTGGTGCCGCTGTAGATGACGGTATCGAGTACATCGATGCCGCCGATCGTTGCGGTGAGGGTCTGTATTTCCATGCCGTCGGTAAAGTCGTCGGGAGCATAGGCCATGTCGCGTCGGCTCTTGCGGTCGTAGATTTCTCCCAGCAAGCTGAGCACGATTTGATGCAGGGTGTCGGGTGAGTGGTTGTCGTAACGGATGGTTTCCCGCCCCTCTAAGGCGTATCGATCGGGGTAAAATCGCAGGTGTATGTCGTAGTGGGCGCGGTTTTGCCAGTAAGCAGGCCCTGGCTGGCCTGTGCGCGTGCGCGTGCCGCGCTCAATAGCTTGGATCCATTCGACGGGCTCGTACAGCTGTACCTCTTGTGCTCGAACGGCCAAAGGCAAGAGAAGCACAAACGACCACTTCCACATCGGTGTGCTTTTGCCAGCGAAGTTAGCGCATTCGTCGCATATCTTGCTACGGCAGCTTGACGAAGGTGCGCTGCAGCTGATGCCGCCCGTCGGTGAGCACCAGCAGGTAGGTGCCGGGAGGGAGCGCCTCAACCGATAGTCGGAGCTCCACCCTACCCTCACGGGCAGGAGGAAGTGCAATGCGGAGATGCGGACGTCGGGTGGGATCGAGGAGTTGGACCTGTACCGGCATGCCCCATGCGACCCGAGCGCGCAGGTGTAAAACTCCACCGACGGGATTAGGGTAGACGTCCATCCAGGGGGCAGCGTCGTCATGAGTGGCACTTTCAGCGTTGTGAGAGCTGTGTAGTAGATCGTTGCGGCCGTCACCCCTCGGTGCACCGCCGCCAAAACTCGTAAAAGTCCTATACGGCAGGGCATCGGAAGGCGTAAGCACGTCCTTCAAGGAGTTTGTACACCGCTCGATTTCTACGGCGTGATCGCTACTGTCGAGCTGCAAGCAGGCGTCGAGGGATTGTAGTGCATTGATCAACGAGGCGACTGAGCGGTGGCTGCGCACGAGGGAGTCGCCATCGAACGCCAGCAGGTGAACGGACGTATCAAACCATCGCAATACCCACACGATGTACGCACCGGGCGAGTCGACGACAAAGGTGTCGGTGGGTTGTATCGCAATGTAGCGCCAGGGATTTTGGGACGTAGTGAGTATGAAACGGTAGGAGAGGTTGGTATACGGTGGAGAAAA
>WFXH01000005.1 GCA_015490715.1 Saprospiraceae bacterium
GCCGAACTCCTCACAGATCTCGGCCTGGAAGTGGAAAAAGTCGAAACCTTTACGTCCATTCCCGGCCGACTCGAGGGCGTCGTCGTGGGAAAGGTGTTGGAGTGCAAGCCGCATCCCAATGCGGATAAGTTGCGGCTCACGCGCGTCGACATCGGCACCGAGAGCCCCGTGCAAATCGTCTGTGGAGCTCCCAACGTCGATGCAGGACAGACCGTCCTTGTAGCCACTACCGGTACGACCCTCTACGACGAGGAGGGCCAGCCTCGAAAAATCAAGCGCGTCAAAATACGCGGCGAGGTATCCGAAGGTATGATCTGCTCGGAAAAAGAGCTCCACCTCGGCGACGATGAGGAAGGCATCATGGTATTGGATCGCCATCTGCCCCCGGGCACACCCGCTGCCCAGCTTTACGACATCGAGGAAGACCACATCTACGACATTGCGCTGACGCCCAACCGCTCCGATGCCACCGGCCACCTCGGAATCGCCCGCGATGTACATGCCCGCCTGTGCATCGACTATCCCGAAGAGGCTATCCTCCAGCCGCCTGACGTCGACGATACCCTCACCGTCGACAACAACCGCGCCCCCATACAAGTGGAAATACGCGACACCCATCGCTGTAAGCGGTATTCAGGCCTTTACATACGCGGTATACGAGTGGGGCCCTCCCCCCGATGGCTGCAAAATCGCCTTCGCGCATTGGGCATGCGACCCATCAACAATGTCGTCGACCTGACCAATTTTATCCTCGCCGAATACGGCCAGCCCCTCCATGCATTTGATGCCGACAAAATCCGAGGCAATACCATCGTCGTCACCACCTTGCCCAAGGGCACAACTTTCACCACCCTCGACGGCATAGAGCGCACACTCTCCGATGAGGATCTGATGATTTGCGATGCTGAGCTTCGACCGCTGTGCATCGCAGGAGTCTTCGGCGGGCAAGATTCGGGCGTGACGGAATCGACTACCAATGTCTTTTTAGAGTCGGCGTACTTCGACCCCATCTCTGTGCGCAAGACGGCACAGCGGCACCAGCTGCGTACCGAAGCAGCGCAGCGCTTCGAAAAAGGCGCCGACCCCAATTGTACCGTCGACAGCCTTCGCCGTGCCGCATACCTCCTCCAGCGCATCGCCACTTTCGAAAAAATTCTTCCCATCGTCGACAACTATCCATCTCCCATCCCTCCTGCCCGCATCACCCTCACCCTGGATTATCTTCAGCGCCTCTCGGGCATCCAATGGGACAGCACTCGCGTACGCGAAATATTGCAAGCTCTTCAAACGACCATCGTCGCCGAAGATGACAACCAATTCGTAGTAGAAGTGCCTACAAATAAGGCCGACGTTAGGCGCCCCGCCGACCTGGTCGAAGAAATCTTGCGGATCTACAGCTACAACCGCATACCTGTCCCTTCGACAATCGCCTTTTCTCTGCCCAAAGCTCCGGCCGATCCCACGAAACTAAAATCTCAAATCGCCTCCTATCTCATTGGCTTGGGCTTCCATGAAATCATGGGCCTCTCCCTGATGCCCGAAAAAATCATCCACCAAGCCATCCCAGCACAAACCCGACCATCACTCGTCAAAATCCACAACACCTCTAATGTCGGCCTCAACGTCATGCGTCCCGATCTCATCCTCAGTGGTCTCGAAACAGTCGCCTTCAACATCCGACATCAACAGCGCGATCTCAAGCTCTTCGAATTTGGTAAAGTATACACCTTAAACGCATCCGATGAGCTCCCTCGCGAAGAGGAACAGCTCTCCATACTCATCAGCGGTGCGTTTCGCCACGAACACTGGAAAGAGCGCAACCCACTCGAAGCTGATTTTTACGACATCAAAGCCGTCGTACAATCGCTCCTGCAACACCTACAGCTCACCGAAGTAGAAGCTAAACCCCTTGACGGCGCTACGCGTTGGTCCTTTGCCATCCAATACACCAACTCGCAGGGCCCGGTGGCCGAACTCGGCCAGGTGCATCCGCGCTACACCGATGCCTGGGACATCGCACAGCCTGTCTACGGAGCAATTCTCTATTGGGAGCGCATCCGCCAACATGTCGAAACCCATCATACTCTCTTTCAAAGTCTTCCGAAGGCTCCTTATACCCGCAGGGACCTCGCCATAGTCGTCGACGAGCAGGTGTTATACCGCGACATCGAACGCATCATTCGCCAGACGGCAGGCAAACTCCTGCGACAATTGCAGGTCTTCGACGTCTTCCGAAGCGAAAAACACCTCGGTCCGAACAAAAAATCCTATGCCGTCAAGATGATCTTCCAACACCAGACTAAAACCCTCGCCGATGCCCAGGTGGACGCCATTATACAGCAAATCATCGATCGACTTCAACGCGAACTCCACGCTTTCATTCGCAAATAAAATCGTACGTGCCATGTTAAAACACTTACTTGCACTTGCCGTAATCCTCACACCTTTGAGCTGCAAAGAAAAGCACACCTACGTGCTGATCAAAACCGATTACGGCACCATGAAGGTCAAGCTGTACAACGACACGCCCAAACACCGAGATAACTTCATCAAACTCGTGCGCGAGGGCTTTTACGACAGCTTGCTCTTCCATCGTGTCATAACCAACTTCGTCATCCAGGGCGGAGATCCGCAATCGCGCAATGCTCCTTTTGGTCAGCGCCTCGGCATGGGTGGTCCGGGCTACCGCATTCCCGCTGAGATCAAACACTTCCACTTTCGCGGAGCCGTAGCTGCTGCCCGACAGGCCGACAACGTCAACCCGAAAAAGGAATCATCAGGCTCGCAGTTTTACATCGTCCATGGGCGTCCCGTCACTCGCCAAGAACTCGAACAGATCGCTCGTGCAAAAAATATCCATTACACCGAAGAAGACATCCAACGCTATCTCAAAGTCGGTGGCACTCCCCATCTCGATGGCGACTACACCGTATTCGGCGAAGTAGTGGAAGGCCTCGAAGTGATCGACCGCATCGCGCAGATTCCCACGGATCAATACAAGCGACCCATCAAAGACGTACCCATGGTGATTGAAATCGTCGAGTAATGCCCAAACCCTCGCTATACAGCCTCATCGGCCTGCTGACCAGTGTGACTTTGATCCACAGCTGTAATCGACCCATTGCAGAATTTACACATACGACGGCCTCCGATCGCGTCCCCACACAAGTCCAATTTACCAATCACTCTCGCCACGCAAGCGATTTCCTCTGGGATTTTGGCGACGGCTCCCAAAGTGACCATCTCCACCCCAAAAAGACCTATTATCTGTCGGGCACTTACGTCGTACGCCTGATAGCGCGTCGTGGTATGCGTGCCGATACGGCCTTCGATACGCTCCAGCTCTTCCCACCTACCCGATGTATGGTGCGCATCCATACCCCTCAGGGCGACATCATCGCCGAACTGTCGGATGAGACACCCCTTCACCGCGACAATTTTACCCGGCTGGTCGAGTTGGGATATTATCGCGATGCCATCTTCCATCGAGTGGTGCCGGGGTTTGTCCTCCAGGGTGGAGTACATCCCATAGACAGTACTACGGGCTTTCGCGACGAACCCGACTCAACCATCGCTGCAGAGATACACCCGCAGTTGATACACTTGCGCGGTGCCCTTGGAGCCGCACGCCTTTCCGATCGGATGAATCCCCAGCGCGCATCCTCGCCGACGCAATTTTACATTGTCCAGGGGCATCGCGTCACAGAGGCCCTCCTCGACCGCATCGAAGCTGAAAACGGCATACTCTACACCGATCAACAGCGCCAGCTCTACCTCCAATACGGAGGCACGCCCGAGCTGGACGGCAAATACACCGTCTTCGGATACGTCCGCCACGGCTTCGAAGTCATCGACAGCATCGCCGCAGTGCCGCGCGACGATCGCGACCGACCCCTACGCGACATACCCATGCAAATCACCCTCATACGGTGAGCCGACACACCGCCATCGCACACGCCGCTCTCCTCACTACAGCCCTCATCTACGGGGCCAACTACCTCATCGCCAAAAACGTCATGACGAGACAATATCTCGACCCCGACGCCTTCATCTGGCTCCGCGTCAGCTTTGCACTCCTCATGTTTTGGATCATCCCGTGGAAATTCGACAGGCCCCAACAGCTGTCCCAACGCGATGTGCCTTATCTGGCTCTATGCGCACTCTTTGGCGTAGCACTCAACCAGTTGCTCTTCTTCAAAGGGCTCAAACTCAGCTCTCCCATCAACGCATCCATTATGATGATCAGCGCCCCCATTATGGTACTGGTCTTTTCGCTGTGGATCTTGCGCACTCCGGTGCGGTGGTATCAGGTCGTCGGTATCGGCTTGGGAGCCATTGGCGCCGCCGTGCTCATCCTCTCCCAAGGACAGCTGAGCTGGGGCAACCGCCAAGCCGTCGGAAGCCTCCTCGTACTGCTCAACGCCAGCTCCTACGCCCTCTACCTCGTACTGGTCAAACGCCTCATGCGCCGCTACGACCCCCTCTATCTCCTCCGATGGCTCTTCCTCTTCGGATGGATCTTCGTCCAAATTGTCGCATGGGACGACTTACTCGCTGTCCGATGGAGATCCCTACCCCTCTCCGCAATCCTTTCCATCGCCTATGTGCTTATCTTCACCACCTTTGTCGCCTACCTCTTCAACATATGGGCTCTCAAACACCTCCACCCGGCCGTCGCGGGGGCCTACATCTATCTCCAACCGCCCTTTGCCACCTTCTTCTCAATGGTCTTCGCGGGCGAACAAATCAGGCCCTACCAGATTATCGCCGCACTGTGCATCGGCCTGGGAGTGTACCTCACCAGCAAGAAATGACGTATTTTCGCCAAACAAAACATTTAGCGATGCAGTCTTTTTATTGGTATAAAATGGTCGGTGCCCTATTGGCTGGGTATCTGCTGACCTGTCCCTTCGCAGCTTCTGCTCAAGATACGACCTTTGTCCTGCGCGACGTCACCATCTACACCGGCACGGGTGAGCGCTATCCTCGCGGCACTATTGCATGGCGGGGAGGGACCATCGTCTATGTCGGCCCTGCCGAGCGCGCTCCACAATGGACAGAGCCCGTACAATTCATCTCCTACGGCAAGGACGCGCGCGTCTATCCCGCACTCATCGCCCCCAACACGTACCTCGGATTGCGCGAATACGAACAAGTGCGCGCCACCAATGACTATCGCGAACTCGGCGAAATCAACCCCCACATCCGATCCCTCATCGCCTACAATGCCGAATCCGACGTCGTACCGACCGTCCGATCCAACGGCGTGCTCTACGCACAAGTCGTCCCCGCAGGAGGGCTCGTCTCCGGTATGTCCAGCGTCTTCGCCCTCACAGGGCACAACTGGGAAGAGGCCGTGGTAGCTGCCGACAACGGCCTCCATGTGCGCTGGCCCTCGCAGGTCTCACGACCTCTATGGTGGTCATCCGACCCCACGCCCAAACCCAATAAAAAATACGACCAACAACGGCGCAAAATCATCGAGTTCTTCCAACAAGCTGATGCGTGGTGCCGACTCCCAAAAAATCAACGCACCCAAAACACGCCCTTCCTGGCCTTTTGCAACTTCCGCTCTCATGATGGCAAACTCTTCATCCACGCCGACCGCGCACCCGAAATCAAAGACGCTCTCCAAAGCCTCGCCTTCCTCCACATGCCTATGATCATCGTCGGGGGGAAGGACGCCTGGATGGTAGCCGATCTCTTAAAACAACACCGCGTGAGCGTCGTATACCTGCACACCCACAGCCTGCCCGAAATGCCAGAAGATCCCGTGCGCCTGCCATTTCATACCCCTAAAATTCTCGACAGCCTCGACATCGACTTCTGCCTCGGCTTGCAAGGCTTTTGGGAACAACGCAACCTCCCCTTTATAGCAGGTCAAGCCATAGCCGATGGCCTGGACTACGACAAAGCCCTGCGCGCCGTCACTTCCAACACCGCGCGCATACTCGGCATCGACCATTTCACGGGTAGCCTCAAAAAAGGCCTCTCCGCCGATTTCATCATCAGCAGCGGCGACCTCTTCGACATGAAGAGCTCTACCGTCATCGGGGCGTACCTACGTGGAAAACCCGTCTCCCTCGACGACAAACACAAACAACTGTGGCGCACATACCTCAAAAAATATGGCCTCAATTAAGGAGCACCTATATGACCAATGAAAGCATCTCCCACTCCTGAACGATCCAACAACGCAGAGATTCGTATGTTTGCACGCAATGCTCAAACGTACCAACGATCGATAAGATGAAACGTAGTATCATCGGGATTGCTACCTTCACCGTGCTCTTGTTTGCTGCCCAGTGTGCTCCTAACGACGGCTTCTCCAAGCATGCCCTCCAAAGGGATTTTGCCCGCCTCAAGGCCTATTACATACCCGTCGAATATTTCGTCATCACCAAACGCCCAGGTCTTGCCAATCGCGCGTACGATCGCTTTCGCCCTGTGCTGGACAGCTTCTTAGAAAAGCACGCCTCCCGCATGAAAAGCGACAGCCTGTGGAAAGTCCATCTATTGCGCATCCACTCCCTGGCCGACGCTGCTCAGCGCGACCTACGCGACAACCGTCTCGAAGTAGCCAGCGTCAAGAGCCTCAACATCATCGAAGGACTGCTTAACGAGCTCCTCCATCACGAAAATATCCCTCCTCTCCTCCCCGATCAATACAAACTCCTCTTCAACAACGCGCAATCCTTTCACGCCATCTTTACGACCCCAGTGCCTGAAGATAAAAAATCGCAAGTCCTCAACTCATTGGGCAACACCTTTGCCCTGCTGCGCCAACAAATACAGGCCATCGACACTATACCGATCGACACAAGCCTCTACTTGCTCACGCCCAACGATATCGAAAACCTACAAAGCACCAACCATGAGATCCAACAGATCCTCCGCCATATGGAAAAAGCCCTCGACGATAAAAATTGGGAAGCACTTCAATCCCTCAGCAAAGACCTCAAAGACCAACTCTTGTACAGCTATCTCATCTTCGGCAGAATAGAAGACCTCTTGCCCAACAGAACACCTGCAACCACCGAGGGCTAATCTCTCAAGAATTGCCGTCTTCTGCATAGAGCTGCTCGCGATTTTTAAAATAATCGTAGGTGGCGTACTGCGAGCGAATGAGCGGCTCATCGGGTGCAGGGGTGCGATAGGCGTTTTCCATCTGGGCATCGAGGAGACGCGCCTTGACATTGTCGCGCCATTGTAGATTGAGGATATCCATGACCTGCTGACGAATATAGGGTGTATAGAGAGGCACGGCCAGCTCGATACGCCGATGCAAATTGCGCACCATCCAATCGGCCGACGATAGATACAGCTTTTCCTCCCCTCCCGCATAAAAGTAGTAGACCCTGCTGTGCTCTAAAAAGCGGTCGACGATGCTGATCGCCTCAATGCGATCGCTCCAACCTTCCACCTTTGGCACCAACGAACAAATACTCCGCACGATCAGACGCACTTCCACACCAGCCCGCGATGCTTCATAGAGCTTCTCCACCATGAGGGGATCTTGCAGGCTGTTCAATTTCAATAAAATGAGCGCTTTCTTTCCTTGGCGCGCTTGAGCAATTTCATAATCGATGAGCGATTGCAGCTCGGAAAACAAATTAAACTGCCCTACGAGCAAGTGCTGAAACGGCCGCGAAGGCAACTGCTGCTTTTCTAAATAGCGGAAAAACCGCACCATCTCCGAAGTAATGCGCTCATCGGCCGTAAATAGACCAAAGTCTGAGTAAACCCTGGCCGTCTGCTCGTTGAAATTGCCCGTGCCGATATAACAGTACTCGCGAAACTCCTCATCCTCATACCGGCGAATGAGGGCAGCCTTGGCGTGCACTTTTAAGCCCGGCAGGCTGTAGCGCACATGTACACCCTCCTTTTCAAGCTTTTCGCCCCAGCGCAAATTGGCCTCCTCATCAAAGCGCGCCTTGACCTCGATGAAGACAAAGACGCGCTTACCGTTTTTTACCGCCCGGCACAAGGCATTCATGATGCGCGATTCGGGCGAGACGCGGTACTGGATAATCTTGATGTGTGTCACAAGCGGGTCTTCCGCAGCCTTTTCAAACAGCTGAATCACCGTTTCGTAATCGTGATAGGGCGTCATAAGCAGGTGATCCCGCTCCGCAATTTGCTCAAACATGGTGCGCTTATCCCTCAACCCCCCGTAGACGATAGGGGGCATCGGCCGATACTTCAGCTCTTTCTTGCCAAAATCCGGAAAGTGGAAAAAGTCGAAATTGTTGTGATAGCGGCTCTCCGGAATCAAATCCAAGGGCTCCAAATCGAGCATCTTCATCAAATAGCGCAACATGCGGCGAGGCATCTCCCGATCGTATACCAACCGCGAGGCCGGTCCCACATTGCGCTTCTGCAAGCTCTTCTTGATCTTCTCAAGGAGATTGCCCGAATACTCATCGTCGATGTAGAGCTCCGCATCCCGCGTCAACTTGATGGAATAGGCATCCACAATGTCGTAGCCCGGCAACAAAGTGCTGATGTTGTGCCGCACCACATCGTCGAGCATGATGACGTGATGCTCCCCCGGCGGTGAAGGCAACAAGACAAACCGCGGCAAATAATTGGAAGGCACCTGTACCAGCGCATACTGGATCACCTCAGGCGCATCTTTCTCTCGCATGTCCAACGCAAGATACAACACCGCATTGGCCAAAAACGGCTTGACCTTGTCGTTGAGCAAGATCGGCTGTACGTACGGAAGAAGGTGATTGATGAAATACTCCTCCACAAAGGCCCGCTGCTCTTCGTTGAGCTCTAAACGACGCAACAGGTGAATACCGTGCTCCTTCAACGCAGGCACCAGCTGATGCTCAAAAATGTCGGAAAATTCGATCATGTGCGCCCGCACAATTTCAATAATGCGACGCACGACCTCCTTGGGATCAAAGTCGAGCTCCCGCTTCGTCTTCTTGCCTATCCGGATGAGATTGCGATTGGAAGCTACCCGCACCTGAAAAAACTCACCGAGATTGTTCGAATAGATGGCCAAAAATTTCAACCGCTCCAACAAGGGTACCCGCTCATCGCGCGCCTCCTGCAAGACACGATAATTAAACGACAACCAACTGATATCCCTATGTATGTACGGAAAGGGAAACGCCTGCAAGGCTCCCCTGATCTGCCCACCCGTTTCAACCATCCGATGCATCATGCCAATGCCAATTGAAATGCTATCTTAGCACCCTGGAGTACTTATTAGTACAATGAAATGTACAAAAAAGTTTAATATTCCTCCACTATGAAGCGATATACCATCATCGCCGCCAACTGGAAAATGCACCTGCGTGCCGACGAAGCGCGCCAACTGGCCGACGCCATCGCAGTTTGTCGCCCCCCTGAGCATACTCGCATCATCCTGGCCCCCCCTTTTGTGTATCTGTATGAAATGGTGCAGCGCACCGCCTCCCATCCTCACATCCACATCAGTGCCCAAAACTGCAGCCAATTTTCACAGGGAGCCTATACCGGCGAAGTGGCAGCCTTCATGCTCCAGTCCATTGGCTGTAAATACGTCATCATCGGTCATTCCGAACGCCGAAAATACTTCGGCGAAACCGATGCCATCGTCTATGAAAAAATGCTCCGCGCCATTGAAAATGATTTGACACCTATCCTTTGCTGTGGCGAACCCCTCGACGTGCGACAACAAAACCAACACAGAGAATACGTCTTCCACCAGCTGCAAAATACCCTCTTCCACTTAGACGAACGCCAGCTGACCGATATCATCCTCGCCTACGAACCCATCTGGGCCATCGGCACGGGCATCGCCGCATCGACCGAACAAATTCAGGAAATGCACCATTTTATACGCCAATCCATTGCTGAACACTACGGCTCCGCCATCGCCCAACAGTGTTATATCCTCTACGGAGGCAGCGTCAAACCCCAAAATGCAACAGAAATCCTCTCCCTCGAAGACGTCGATGGCGCACTCGTCGGTGGAGCATCCCTCCAAGCCGATTCCTTTTGCGCGATCGTACGGGCGTCTGCAGCACACCGCAAGGACTAAA
>WFXH01000006.1 GCA_015490715.1 Saprospiraceae bacterium
AGTTTGAGGATAGCGCTGAGCGGGGTAGAGGGGAGTGTGGAGGTGTGTGTGGAGGTGGAAGACACGTTGGGTTGTGTTGGGGAGGATTGTTTGCTGGTTCGGTTGGTTGAGCCTACGGGTGGCCTGTACATTCCCAACGCCTTCACGCCAAACGGCGACGGCCTGAACGACGTGTGGACGGTCTACCCCGCAGGAGGCGTGGAGGTGCTGCGCGTGCGCGTGTACGACCGCTGGGGCGAGCTGGTGTACGAGAGTGATGGCGGCGTGGTGCGTTGGGACGGCCGCTTTCGGGGTGAGGAGGCGCCTGCGGGGGTGTACGTGTACGTGGTAGACTACCGTGACGGCGAGGGACGCCTGCTGCGCCGTGCGGGCGACGTGACCTTAGTGCGGTGATGGGGGGGTAGAGGTCATGGGGTGCGCTGCTCTGCGCTCTCAGGAAAAATCTCTGTGGACTTGGTGGTTGAATAAAAAAGCTCATGTTATATAAAACATCTTACCGCTTTAAAAGGTAGAAGCGGAGCATTTGCGCGTTGATGGCTACGATTACGGTACTTAAACTCATCAATACTGCTCCGAGAGCTGGGCTTAGCAGAAATCCCCAGCGATAGGCTATTCCTGCAGCTAAGGGTATTGCTATGGCGTTATAGCCGGTAGCCCAGACTAAATTTTGTACCATGCGGGAATAAGTTGCACGTCCAAATTGTATGAGTTGGAGAATATCTAAGGGATTGGAATGAACCAAGACAATATCGGCTGTTTCGGCGGCGATGTCGGTGCCACTGCCTACGGCTATACCGATATCGGCTTGTGCCAAGGCTGGAGCATCGTTGACACCATCCCCAGTCATTGCAACAAAATGTCCCTTTTGTTGGAGTGTACGTATGACTTCTACTTTTTGATGTGGTAGGACCTCGGCGTAGTAGCCATCAAGGCCAAGGGTACGGCTCACAGTACGGGCTACGCGTTCGTTGTCACCAGTAGCCATCCACACTTGTATCCCCATCTTTTGAAATCTGCGCACTGCCTGTTTGGATTCAGGACGCAGTTGATCGGCGAGGGCAATAAAACCAGCTAATTGGTCATCGACGAGGACAAAAACTACGGTTTCAGCCTCATTACTCCATATTTGTTTGGGGAGTGGAATGTCGTGTTCTCGAAGCCAGCCGGGGCTAACTACATATACTGATCGACCTTGGATACGTCCTTTTACACCTTTACCTGTGATGGACTGAAAATCTTCTACACTTAGGAGCTCGATGCCTTCTTCTTGACTGCGTTGGACAATACCTGTCGCTATTGGGTGTTCAGAACCTTGTTCAAGGGATGCAGCGAGTTGTAGGATTTCACGGTCGGTAAAAGAATTGGAGAGAGTGCCATAGCGCGTGACACCGAAGGTACCATATGTAAGGGTGCCTGTCTTGTCGAAGACCATCGCAGTGATCTTGTGGGCTTGTTCGAATGCGGTTCGATTACGTATGAGCAGACCGTGCTGTGCCGCGACAGCTGTCGATATCGCCACAACTAATGGCACTGCTAATCCCAGGGCATGGGGACAAGAAATGACCATGACAGTTACCATGCGTTCGAGGGCAAAGGCGAAGTTGTATCCTAGCCACAGCCATACTACTAATGTGATGAGACCAGCAGCGATAGCGATGATAGTGAGCCAGCGCGCGGCGCGATCGGCAAGGCTTTGCATACGTGAACGCGTCTGTTGTGCCTCTTGGACCATATGAATAACCTTGTTTAAATAGGAATCTTTACCCAGACGTTCTGCGCGTACTTTCAAGGCACCATTGCCATTGACAGCACCAGCTGTCACCGCATCACCCCTTGTCTTCTTGACCGGTTTGGACTCTCCGGTGAGCATGCTCTCATCAACATAACTCGTACCCTCGATCACTATTCCATCTACGGGAATGCGCTCTCCAGGGCGCACCAAGACCAAATCGCCCGTTTGTAACTCAGCAATGGGTAGGTCTATAACTCGATCTCCCTCGATCTTATGGGCTACTGAAGGCATCATCTGCACTAAGAGCTCAAGTGCTCGCGAAGCTCCAAGTACCGATTTCATTTCTATCCAATGGCCCAAGAGCATGATGTCAATAAGGGTGGCCAACTCCCAATAAAAGCTCTTGCCCGGTAATCCAAATGTTGTAGCTGCTGAGTAAAAAAAGGCTACTGAGATTGCTAAGGCGATGAGCGTCATCATCCCAGGTGCTCGTCGCTTCAACTCCTTGAACATCCCCTTTAAAAAAGGCCATCCTCCGTATCCATAGACGAAAGTAGATAAAAGAAATAGTACGTATCGATCGCCAGCAAATTCCCATTTAAACCCAAACCAGCGTTGAATCATGGGAGATAACAACACAATGGGCAATGTCAACAAAACAGACACCCAAAATCTGCGCTTGAAATCTTCGATCATCTTGCGGTGATGATTGCTATGGGTGTGTGCATGCATCTTAGGAGGATTTGATCTCTCTTGTACGGTTTGGGATGAGAAATGAGATGCATGTGGTTCGGTCAACTCCTGCAAGGTATAGTTTCCAACTTTGGCTAGTACCGAGTTGAGTTTTTCCACAGAAACCATGGGATCCAACTCAACAATTGCTCGAGGTGGGTCCAGGGTGACCTTTACACTGCGGATTCCCTCTACACTTTGAAGCGCTCGGGTGACGCGCGCGACACATCCCTGACAATGCATGCCGCGGATTTGGAACAGACGCCGCATAATCTTAGGTTTTGTAGCATAAAGCTACTAAAAAAATTATCTGGCGGTGGCGTAGAAAGGTATAGACGCCCTTCCTCTCTCAAAGTCCGTCTTACAGCGATGAGCTGAGGAGGGTAAAATACCCCTTAATCCCCTAATCCCGGTATAGCCTGACCACCCGGTCGTTGAGCGGTTGGACGGGACGGTAGTTGTTGTTCAGGATGTCAGCAAAGCGCTTTAACTGCTCTGCCGAGGCCTCTACTGGTGTTTTTAAGACATACCATCGGACGACTTCCGAACACGGGGGTGTGGTCAGAGAGCCCTCGTAATGGTAGTACGATCGATCAGAGGGAAAGAGTTCTTTCAGGTCGATGGTTTGTGAAGAGGTGTAGCTGCCCACTTGCTCGGGGATGCTGTCGAGGTAGCGCGCGAAGAGCTGGTCTTCCGCACCTTGGATGAAGAATATGCCCAGTACGGCATAGTCGTCGTCGGAATGTTTGTGCACGAAATGTACTTCTAAGGGGTAGTGCTTGCCATCGACGGTGTGTTCGCTCGGGGCGTGGTAGTGGAATTGAAGGAGTTTGTAGGTCTTGCCGTTGAGCTCGACGTTGTGGTCGCCGTGGACGTTAAACTGGACGGTATGACCGTTGTTGACGATATCGACGGTAGTGGTGCCGTAGTTCCACTGCGGGGGTTGGAGGTTTTCGTCGTGTTGGACTTTTGCGGTGACGATGTCGATCGGCGATTGGCGTTTGCCGCCACAGGTAGCGAAATCCTTGCAGAGATGCTTCCAGTTGTCTGGTCCCTTTGGTCCCTGTTCATGCGTCCAATGGACAGCGCTACAATCCGTTTTGGCAGACACGGACTGTGTCGTCTCGGCATTTTTGGTTTTTGATTTCCTCGCGGAAGTTTCACCGTTTTCGCACGAACCGAAGAAAAACGGAAGAACGCATGCAGTAGCTGCAGTAAAAATCCATTTTCGTTTCATAGTACTTAAAATTTTGAGTGAATACTGAATTGGAGTTGCCCTTTACTGTAGTTGTTTTTTGTCTGTTGCATATAGCCCAGCTGTACCTTTAATGTGGGGGTAAGCACATAACCCAAGGCGCCGTAGAATCGATTGGCGTCGAAGAATTCGACGGTACGGCCATTGCCGAGGTCTTTTTGGCCGTTGAGGAAGACTTCGTTGTACAGGGATAAGTACCACGTGCCCTTTTGGATTTCTTTGTGGGAGAGGGGCAGCGTGAGGAAGAGGGCGTATCGATAGCGGGTACGGAAATCTTGAGACTGTACGAAGCGCTGCTCGTACCGGTATCGATGCCTCAGGTAGAGGCGTTTGCCGATTTGTTGTGGTAACGAAGCTTCTTGATAAATGCGGTGTTCGCGCATCGTCTCGGTCGACTCTCCAAACGCTCCCGATACGATATGGGCATACCCGAGGGTGAGGCGAAGCTCGGTACTGGGAGGCGTATAGCTCAGGCCACCGCGCAGTAGTAGTTGTTCGAGATCACCGAAGAGATTCCAGTTGCGGTACTGCACATCGCCTTGTAGCCCCCATGGGCTTTGTTGAAATTGTGTAGACCAAAAGTACATGTACCAAGCACCCGTTTGTCGGGGATCTACCTGGGCGCGGAGCGGTATATGGCCGATGACGACAAGCAGTAATGCCAATTTTAGAAGCATAACCTACGGTTTTATACGATGAATGGACTGCATTTTGTCGGTGAGGGCGGTTGCGCTAATGAGGTGGTATATCCATGTGCAGGCATATAGTCATCCCTTCGCCGCGCAGAGCTCTGTGCAGCCATGGGAGCTTTGTCGTACTTCAATGACTATGGGAAATCCACCGACGTGCGCCTCCTTGCCCTCATTACGGTCTACCCCCGATGGCTCTCATCGGGAACATTTCACCATTAAACGATGACTTTCGGGGATTCGTATAGTGAATGGGATTTGAGGGGTACAGTTTCATACAGATCATAATGCAAATATGAGAATATTTCATAATGTGTAACCTACCTTAGAAAAATTGTATAAAAAATTTTTGTGAAGGTTATGCGTTACAATTGAGTATTCATGCTTCCGCAGTGGCGTCTACAGAATAATTGGGACGAAGTTATAGATTGGTTAGAACTATAAGTTATGCATCATCGGACAGCTATATTGGTAGATGGCGCATTTTTTCTTATGCGATATCGAGCTATTAAACGGTTGAAGTCCCTTGATCCCGTGCGTACAGCCAATGACCTTTGGAAGATGTGTATTGAGCATGTTACTTCCCAGGGAGAAAACTACGAATTGTATCGGATCTTTTATTACGACTGTTATCCCTATAACCGAATCCAGCAGAATCCCGTAACGGGTGAGACTATTGACTTTTCGAAAACGGAACAGTACGAGTTTCGCATACAGTTTATCAATGAGATCAAGAAAAAGCGCAAAGTTGCCTTGCGGCTTGGTGTGCTGGAGGAGCGTGGTGGGTGGGTGATCCGCCCTGAGGCCACGCGTGCTTTACTTAGTGGGGAAAAGAGTATCGAAGAGCTCACAGAAGATGATGTACATTTCGAACTACATCAAAAACGCGTAGACATCAAGATAGGGCTGGATATTGCCGCCCTTTCGCTCAAAAGATTGGTGGATCAAATCATCTTAATCTCAGGCGATAGCGACTTTGTCTCTGCTTCTAAATTTGCTCGGAGAGAAGGTATCGACTTTATCCTCGATCCCATGTGGTTTAGTGTCAATCCGCATTTAATCGAGCATGTGGATGGTTTGACTTCTAAGATTGAAAAACCCTCGTGGTTTTATTAAAAAAATGTTCTCAAACGGTATAACTGATCCTTCTTTGCGAGATAATACCCTTGTACAACATCCCTTTGGGTTTCAATCGATCTTTCCGGGATTACTTCAATTACTGATAATGGACAGCTTTTGAGAAAATACAAGACAACACCAAGAGCACAATTTCATTGACCTTTCCAACCGAGCAGTAACAATTTCATACGCCCCTCGTAATAGAGGGAGAAGAATCATTTGTCGTCATGCGAGTGTACATTGTGATATTGTTGTCTCTTGGTGTACTGGCGTCGGGTGCGGCGCAAAAATGTACTTGTCTGACGGATTTGCAGTGGCTGATCCAGACCTTTGAAGCCAACGATGCGGGCTTCGAATACGTGCTCCAGCGAAAGGGCCAACAGGCCTACCAAAGGCACAAAGAAGTCTTCCTCCAACGGGCAGCCAAAATTACGGACAAGCATCAGTGCCTTCAGCTACTCAATGCGTGGACGGAGTTTTTCCGCAAAGACCACCTCGAAGTTGTACTCAACACCCATCCCACCGATGCCGACGCACCCATTGATCCCAAAGAGCTCTTCAAAGACGCGCCCCGATACCCCATGACGGAGGAAGCGTTGCACGCGCATCTGCGTCGCTTAGGGGACCATCCGGGCTTTGAGGGCATCTGGGCAACGGGTGGTTATACCATTGCCATCGTGCGCGATAGCACCGACGTCGGGCGCGAGTACGTGGGCTTCATCCTGAATTCGGCCAATCCCCTCTGGGACACCAACCAGGTCAAGCTGGAAATCTGGAGAGACTCAACCGGCGCATACGTCATGCGCTACTACATGGGAGACCACCGCCCGCGCATGCTCTCCGATGTCGAGCTAGCAGGCAACAATTACCTGTTGACCGATTTTGTTGCGTTCAAACGCATGGAGCCACCGATGCCGGGGGATCCCGAAATCGATCGCTACTACGAAAGCACCAATGCCGAAAGGCCGTTTTTGCGAAAGATCGACGACAGCACCTTGCTGCTGCGCATTCCCTCCTTTCGATATGCACAAAAGCCCAGCATCGACAGCGTGCTTCAGACCAACCACGCTCTGATTACCCATACGAAATACCTCATCATCGACCTGCGCAACAATGGAGGAGGCTCCGATGCCAGTTACGAAAACCTCCTGCCGTACCTCTATACCAATCCCATACGCGTCGTCGGTGTCGAATTTTACTCCACCGAGTTGAACAACCGCCGCATGGTGGAATTTATGCGCAATCCGCAGATGGACGAAAGACTGCGCCAATGGGCAAGGGCGGCACTGGACAAACTCAACCGCCATCTCGGCGAGTATGTCAATCTGCAAGACAGTACGGTCGACATTGTACGCTTCGATACGATTTATCCCTATCCGGCGCAGGTGGCCGTACTCATCAACGGCGGGTGTGGCAGCACCACCGAGCAATTCCTCTTAGCAGCGAGACAGAGCAAGAAGACCAAGCTGTACGGGACCACGACGGTGGGGGCCCTCGACATCTCCAACCTCTATCGCGTCACCTCGCCCTGTGGCGATTATACCCTCTGGTACGGATTGACACGCAGCTACCGCCTGCCCGATTTTCCCATCGACGGCATCGGCATACAGCCGGATTTCTTCTTCGATCGCAGTATAAAACCGTACGAGTGGATCCGCACCGCCGTGGAAATCCTCCACTACCAGTAAAATGAGCTCCGTCAAAGAGCAGTGGCCTTCCACGCCATGGGCTCTATAGCACAAGGTGAGAAAACCGGCAAGTCCTCCCTGGGCCCATCGTCTCCCTGATGGCGAAGTCAAACGATGTGATTTCCATCCCGGAAAGGCTTTACGCTCGCAGATTCGCGTATAGGTGTGCATATTTTTACTGGAGAAGATTGTTTTACCCATGTGCACTCTAAAAAATGTGCTCTATGAAAGACCACCGAAAGGCCATCCAGACGGTCGTATTTACAACGGCGATATTCGCTTTTCTCTTCTTCTTCTTACACTGGTGGATCGGCAATCCCATCATGGATTTTCTCTTTCAGTATTTCGCACACCCTACAAAAGCCCGTGTCCTCAATGTCTTCCATTATGAAAGTGATGACCTCGAGCCTCGATTCTACATAAGGTACTCCTACAAAGTCGATGGAAAGCGCTACGTGGATGAAAAACGAGAGAGTGGTTATCTCATGGATCCCTATGATGACTTTGCAGTAAAGCCAGAGACCGTTGATATAGAATACCTGTCGTTTTGGCCGTCGATGAGCCGATTGCGCCTGAAGCGTCCGTATAGTGCATTGGATTTTTACATCAAATTGGTGTTTAAAACGCTCCTGTACATCGGTTTTTTTGCCTGGTACTGGCATCAGGTGCGTGAGGAAGTCCGATACCTCATGCAGTATTTCAAGGCCACTAAAAACGCCTGAAGAATGCAGTGGAAGTACCAGATTGCCTCTTTTTTTCTGGACCTCGTCCTCATCGGCCTGCCTGTCGCTCTATTACACGGTATTGGGATGCTCATCTTAGAATTCATGGCGGACAAGGGTGAAGTGTGGCTATGGTTAGCCGTGTTCTTAGCTGGAAATTTGCTCCTCATGGGTTTTATCCTGTCCTTTTTTCTGACGATGCGATTGGAGGTGACTGCGGCCATCTTCGTCTATGTTGGCGCGGTGGTATATGTGGTTTGGCTCAATCCTTCCCTGTCGCACTCGATTACCGCGTGGCTCGTGGGGAGTGTTAACGAAGTCAATGTATTGGTGATGGTGACGCTCATTGCAATCATAAAGTGGTTATTGGAAATCATCTTCGTCGGCCTGGGTTTTGAAATAGAGTATCCCGTCATCGAATGGCTAAAGAAGAAGTGGGAGGAATGGAGCTATTGATCACGGAAGAGATTGGATGGGCACGGTCGCTGGTGCGGGCTTCTTTTTTTCTTTATTTTTGTATGAAATGGTGCGTCATAGGGAGATATCATCGGAGCATTGCCCTATGAGGAGCCTTGGGACAGCGCATCAAGGGGTTGTGGGCCGTTTTTGGTACCTTTGTCGATGTGCTGCATCGTTGGAGGCAAGGAGGACATGATTGGGAGGGACGAAAGGATTCATTGGCGTACGGGCTTCAACAATTTTATACCGAAAATCGAAAAATGTATGCGGTGATCTTTATAGCTGAGTGGAACACCCGCGATGCACAGTACGAGGCCATGGCTGCTAAGTTGCGCGCGATTGCAGTGGAAAAATATGGGTGTCTCGATTTCGTGTCGATCACCGACGGAGAGCGAGAAATCACGATTTCATACTGGTCGGACCTTCGACAAATACAGAGGTGGAAGGAAGATCCCCTGCACCGCAAAGCTCAGCATCTCGGCCGCACCCAGTGGTATTCGTCCTACAGGGTAGAGATTGTGCAAATCCGTCGGAGGTATGAAATGCCGTCGAGTACAAGCCAATCGTGAGTCCTATTGGGATATGGCGGAGCGAACAAGTGGCCTTTGACCGAATCACGACGACGAATATGTACGATTTTATACCTCGCATAAAATTGCAGAAGAGCACAGCACAATGGCGTCGTATGGCCCAGCGGTGCGTCAATGGTGTGTTTTGCGCCGTGCTTCTGTGGACGGCGTGTACCAAGGA
>WFXH01000007.1 GCA_015490715.1 Saprospiraceae bacterium
GGCTCCATCCGCTCAACGCTGTGATACACAAGTGCTTATAACAAAAAATCCTAAACTATAACAGATTTATAATGAACAACATACATCAACCTTTGCGCAAGTTACAAAGAATCCACCAAATCCACAGGCCTACGCTCAGCATGCCCCCGATCGCGGGACCTGTAAGGCAGCATATCCCGTGGAAGGACTGGATGATTTGGATGAGTATGAAATGGTGGGCCATCGCGCCATTGGGTACAGTGCGCTTGAGGCGAGAGCACCGCGCATGATCAAGCATCGAAGAATCGAAGTGATTTGTTACTGGCTAACAATTTTATACAAATTATAAAAAATCATTATACATTTCTTACCCCCTCCACCACTATCTCCAGATCCTCCCTTCGATACCCGAAGAGCCGCACCAGCTCCCGACAGAAGTGCACGATGTACGACGCACTTAGATTTGTTTCGACATAGATGTCCGTTCCTTCAATCAATTCGGGTTTTCTCAAATCGCTCGGCCTTCGGCTAAAGTACGGCCGCTTCTTCCCTCTTAATTGCAGGACTCTTAGAAATGCATCGGGATGTTTTTCTTTTAACACACGCGCCAACGTGCAAAGAAAGTCCTTCCACGAACGCACCTCGTACCGCTGCCCATCAAATATAAAGGCCACAATCTTTCTCCCCGTATAATAACCCGGTGAGGGCGAAAGCCTGGGCGTCTGCTGTGGGGGTAGACTTCGCTGAATCTTCTTCTTTTCCGACAGGCCGTCGACAAAGCGGAGGACATCGGCGTAATCCGGTCGATATCCGCGCTGCCGCTCCACGGTGTCGGCCAAGAGCTCCACTAAGCGCATGTCTGGAGTGTCGAGCAGGGCTCTCCACGCTTCGGAGAGGGCCTCATCTACACCGCTCGTAGAGTGCTCAAGTTCCTCTTTGGCGCCGAGGAGGCGTTCGCTGGAGAGCAATTCCCAAAATCGCTTGTGCACCTCTTCAAGAGATTGGTCGTATAGATTGATCGTATAAGTGGTCTTGCTCACCAAACTCCTACGACCGTCGGGTGCGATGATCCACCAGCAGATGCCATCGGTCAACACCACCCGCCTGGCCCCCGACCGCGACCCAAGGCGCACGAGATTCGCCAACTGACTTTGCAGTTTTACCCGCTGGCGATAGATGTTGATCAATACCACTACCCCATCCCCATCGAGCAGGGCATAATCCACTACGCTGCGTCCCAAGCGATCCCCGAGCCGCACCACGTCGGGATTAAAGATTTCCCACCCCAAGGCAGAGAGGATTCGCAGGAGGACGCTCTGCTTGAGCTCCGTGTCGCGCAAGGTGTGCAACTTGCGCCGGCTTTTCAGCTCTTCGAGTATATCACGCAGGGACTGCGGCATGAGCAAACACCTTTATCCATTAATAAAACAGCTGGACGCGCTCCAGGGGTGCACGTCTGCCCCAATATCCGAACACCCATTGCACACATTCCCCTACCTCATGACACCAACCATCGGCCGTTCTGGCGATCGATGCCCCGAAAGCCCTACGCTAACCTTCCCAACTGCCCTTCACATGGCTGCACGCCTATTCAGTGCAATGCGTTGGCATTTTTTCGTATATTAAAAAATACTTATATGTATACATTTGGTTTACTTTGTTTTATAGTTATATAAACTTAGTAATGTTGATTAAATTGATAAATAGTATTTTATACATATAAAATAGTCTTCATGTATAAAATCGTTGTTTCTCGTACAATAGAGCATTTCGTCCTCCCTAATGCAACGCGAAATGTTTTGCCTCGACACCGCGTGCACGATTTCATACAGAAAAAATCTGAATACACACCGTCGATGATCCGTGTACGGAAAAAGCCGTGGGGAGCTTCGTCGACGGCCGCCACGCCATGTGGCCGACGCCACGCGTTGAGCAAAAGGGACGAGGCAAATCGACCACAAGAGCATGTCCTTATACACTTCGGAGAAATATCGGTAGATAGAGGGCAGCGAAGGATAGACCATCCTCTTGGAGGCCCTTGATCGCAAACACCATCAAAAAAGATGTGTGCAGCGCTGCATGTATCATCGCACCAGGGTCACACTGCCCACAAAGTGGAGCAGTCTGCCGCCTCTCTCAATCTGGATTTGATAGACGTAGACCCCCGGGGGCATGAGCGCTCCCTTGTAGCGTCCGTCCCACTTGACCTTGTGGAGGTCTTCTCCATGGGTTTCGTACACCACCTCTCCCCAGCGATCGTAGATCCGGAAGCTCTGCACGGTGCCACGGACGTCACTGCTGGTATAGATTTTAAAGACATCGTTGAAGCCGTCGCCATCGGGATGAAACGCATTGGGCAGGTAAATGCCGCAGGAGAGCGTATCGGCTTCGACTATGGAGAGCACCGTGTCCACCCTGCAGTGGTACCCATCGAGGACGGAGAGGCTGTGGGTGCCCGGCGGTAGAGTGAGTTCTACCTGTGCGGACGTGTCGAGCTGGAACGTCGGTGCATCGTTGGCGAGGACGACAAAGGGAGGTTGGGCTCCCCCAAACTGCAGTCGAACGGTCGCGGTGGGCGAATTGCAATCGGGCGGACTGTATTCCAGATGCCGAATCACGGGCGGTTCCGTAGCGCGGATGGCAAAGCGCTCTTCAAACATGCAGCCAAGGGTATCGCGCACGAAAAGAGTATACTCGCCTGCAGGCAGACCTTCAAAAGACGTTTGGTACTGAAAATTACTTCCGTCGATGGAAAAGAGGGGCCGACTTCTCAGCGAATCGTACACTACCGACAGGTAGAGGGCACCGCTCTGCGCTCTGCAAGTATCCGAGGTGGTCTGAAAATGTATAAAATCGCGCAGGTGGTACGTTCCCACTCTGACGGGTACTGTCGCCGTACATCCCTGTGCATCGCGTATTTCGACTTGATACGTTCCCGACGGCAAGCTGTCAAAGGTTCCGCTACTGCGATCGTGCATCCCGTTGAGGGAATAGCGATATGGGGGCTTACCATCGGGGACGACGGTGATTGCACCCGTGCCGAGCCCGCAGTAATCCCTGCGGACGGAGACCTTTTCAATCGATAGCTCGGCGGGCGGGGGCGGGGTAAACTCCATCTCAAAGGTACAATTTTGCGAATCGAGTATGAAAAATCGATAGGTGCTGTCACGATGAAGTCCGCGAAAGACACTGTCCCGTACCGGCAGCCCATTATTTATTGCAATTCGATATGGCGGAACACCACCCCGCACCCGAATGAGCACCGAATCAATAATAGAATCACAGGGCGTGCTTTCAAATACTCGAATATTCGCTTCGATGTACGCTTCTCCCTCGACAGTGATACAAATCGTATCGCTGTGGAAGTAATCGCCCGTACACTTGTCGTAAAAGCGAATCCTCGCACAGTACTCTCCCGGTTTTACGGCTGTGACGCTGTCGCCACGATAGGGAAGCACCCGACCATCTAAATACCAGGTAACTTCATAACCAATACCCTCCTGCAGTTTGTCTATCGTCACAAAGACATTCCCCGAAGAATCCGCACATCCTCGTACCCTATCCGCCCCAATGGAATAGCGAGGCACCTCTCTGGTCCATGGAGTAAGCCAGTAGGCTTTGGGCAGTACAGCCAATGGATATGCATGAGAAGAATAGGATACGCAGTTAAAATCAAAAGAACTGTTCTCCTGATCCGGATCCTGAATGCACCCCAAGCCCTTATTAACAATCGCAGCGTAGATCTTTCCATCCGGTGCTAATTGTAAATCCGTTATTACTATCGTAGAACGATAGACCTCTTTCACCGTGGACAGCATTTTTGAGGTGTCAACCGATACATCGAATCTTAATAGATATGTCATGGAACTTCCATAATTAATAGAAAGGAAATACAAATACTTCCCATTGCGTGAAACTTCAATGGAAGTAGGTCTCAAAGTGTCGGGATATTTCAAGGTGTAGTATGGGGTATAGGCCCCACTCGATGGATCAAAAGTGCCAATGCGTACAGCTCCAGTTGAAATATAGTAGAGTCTTTGTGTAGGTAAGTGATACGTCAGTGAACCCGTGCTTTTATCCCCCAAATAATACTTCGTGAAAGGCTGAAGGCCTAAAGAATCGATCACATGGACATGCAAATATCCTTTTTTATCCGTATGCAGAAGCCAGTAGGCCTTGCCATCGCAGCGCGGCACAGCGGTGACGGTTTCTGTAGGATCGGAGATCAATACCTGTCTTTTAATCAGACATCTACCTCGCCCACCTCTTTCATTCATATCGATGAGGGAATAATAGCGATATCTATCTCCAAACACCTCAGCCGCAGCACCGGAGATGATGTAGACCTGCCCGCTATGACCGGGACGCGGTACAGTGAGGACTTCGAAAGTTGAAGTGTGCCCACCGAGGTCGGTAGCTCCATCGATAATCTCGTGATTGCCGTTCCACGCCGTAATGCCGTCGGTATACACTAAGAGCTTCCCATTGGCATCGCACCAAACCGCCGTACCCTCAAAGTGGTTGGTCTTCCCATCGAATAAAACCCGTGGCGGGCTATAATTGAAGTCGATGCCCGCTCGCACCCCAAAATACCACACATTGAAATGGTTGCCAAACTGTGCAAGACCATGCATGCCCATGGTGAGAAGCATCCCAACGACGAAACAGCGCACTCGCTCTACGATGGTATACATTGCCATAGCTTACGCTTTGATATGATTGTCACAAGTCTTGATCGTTTACTCACTCACACTCTCAGTACCACGTCATCCCGCTACCCATGCATCGTCCTGGCCTCCTTTCTCACCCTCAACAATGCCCCATACCGCAGGTATTATTCTATCGAATACTTAATTATTGAAATTAGACAAACGTTGCATTTTCAGTGGACTTTTTTTTAGTTTTTTTGACCCAAAACAGGTAGACTTGTATTAAACTGTAGTGCAGTCATTTTTTATCCCGAGAGTGTTGGCCTTTATCTTTTAGGCATTTTTCACCAGAAAGAGAAATTTTGCGACATATTATTTTGCCTTCCTATTAGACCAAAACGTGCTGCCGACGTTCCTCCTCATAGGCTGTACGGGACGTTTTTCCCTCGCAGTCACGAAGTGCCCCGCTCCCGCAAATGCGAGATGTATCACCATTTTACACAACAATAAAAATAAAATATTGCGCGCAGATTCGCGCAAGGACGATGAATATCGCGTACCTTTGACGATCTACCGATATCGACAATGTCTTGCTGTATGCAGATTGTGAAAGGAATACCGAGAGGAAGAGTGCTGCCTGCTTCAGCGATATTTTCGGCATTGCTCCTGTACGGTATAACCCTCGAGGCGCAAGCTACGCTCACTGCCGACGGGCCGGGCGACACGTACGAATTGATCGCTTCGGTGTTGGCACCGGGCTATACCCCCATCGAAGTGCCCGACTGCAGCCACCACCACTTCGGCCGCCACATCGACGAAATCTTCGATAGCGAGCTCAACGCCTATGTCTTCCGATTTTATATCCACAAGAGTGACGACACCGACCGCTGCCGTAAATTCGACCGCCAGCGTACAGAGATCAAGACGTACGACAAGTCGCCCGACAGCCTCTTGGGCGTCATGGGCGAAACGGTCAGGTACACCTGGAAATTCAAGCTCGACGCCGGCTTTCAGCCCTCTTACAGCTTTACCCACATCCATCAGCTCAAGGCAGTCGGGGGACCTGAAGCCCACGTACCACTCTTCACGCTGACCCTCCGCAAGGGCAGTCCCGACAAGATGGAACTTCGCTACGCCGAAACCACCACACAAGTCACCCTCAGCCAGCTCGCCCTCGATTCGCTGCGCGGCCGATGGGTCGAAGTGACCGAGACCATCACCTACGGCGAGCCCGGTTCGTACGAAATACAAATCCAGCGCGTCGACAACGGCTCGACGCTCTTCAGCTATCAAAACAACTCCCTGCGCACCTGGAAGACCAACGCCGATTTTATTCGACCCAAATGGGGCATCTACCGCAGCCTCAACGACGCTGGTAATTTAAGGGATGAAATCGTGCGCTTTGCCGACTTTCGCATCAAAGAGCTGCCGTAACCCGTACCGCAAAAATCCCGTACTGTGCAAACGACCACCAAAATACTCCACTTGCCGAGCCTTGTACTTCCTCACGTGTGGCTATCAACCGCACTATGGCTCCTCGCCCCAGTGCTCCGTGCCCAGAGCTGGGTCGAAATCACCAAAGCGACGGCTGCCGACCGCGAAGTGGACGATCGCTTCGGCTACGCCGTAGCTATCTCAGGCGACTACGCCCTCATAGGCGCACCTTACGAAGATGAAGACACCGCGGGCATGGATTCGCTCCTCAATGCTGGAGCAGCCTATGTGTTTGAGCGCGATGCCATGGGCCAATGGCAACAGATGCAAAAGCTCGTCGCCTCCGACCGCGCTATGGGTGCACTCTTTGGCAATGCCGTAGCCATCTCAGGCGACTACGCCATCGTGGGTGCTTACCTCGACGACACCGACGCCACTGGGGCCAACAGCCGTACCAATGCCGGCGCCGCCTACATCTTCAAGCGCGACGCCTCAGGTCAATGGACGGAAGTGCAAAAGCTCGTCGCCTCCGACCGCGCGGCCGGCGACTACTTCGGAGTGGCAGTGGACATCTCCGGCACACGGGCCATCGTGGGAGCCTTCCGCGAAAGCCACGACGCCAGCGGAGGCAACCGCCGCAGCTGGTCCGGCTCAGCCTACCTCTTCGAACGCGACGGATCGGGCACTTGGCAACAAGTGCAAAAGCTCGTCGCCTCCGACCGCGCAGCCTTCGACGAGTTTGGCATCGCGGTAGCCCTCTCCGGCGACCGAGCCCTCGTCGGTGCCCACTATGCCGACGAAGACGCCAACGGAGGTAATGCTCTGGGCGAAGCCGGCGCAGCCTACGTGTTCGAACGCGACACCTCGGGCACTTGGCAACAGGTGCAAAAACTCACGCCCACCGACCGCACAACCGGCGATTACTTCGGCTACAGCGTCGACCTATCGGGCGATTACGCTCTCATCGGCGCATACCGACAGGACAGCGATGCCAACGGAACCAATGCCCTGCCCGATGCGGGAGCTGCCTATCTCTTCGAGCGCGATGCTTCGGGTACCTGGACAGAAGTGCAAAAGCTCACGCCTTCCGACCGCGCAGCCGACGACGCCTTTGGCATCGCCGTCTCCATAGACGGATCCCGCGCATTGATCGGCGCTTACCACCACGATCGCGATGCCAACGGCGGCAATCCGCAAGCCCATGCCGGTGCTGCCTACCTCTTCGAACGCGATGCCTCGGGCAATTGGACGGAAGTCCAAAAGCTCACTGCTTCCGACAGACAGGCCAACGATGCCTTCGGCCAGGTCATCGCCCTGTCTGCCAACGATGCCCTCATCGGCGCCCCCTCGGAAGACCACAATGCCAACGGTAGCAACTACCAAGAACGCGCCGGAGCTGCCTACTTCTTCCAGCGCTCTACGGCCCTCAACACACCGCTGACGACCTTCAAAGGCTACAGCGACGGCTCCGCCAATCACCTCTTCTGGTCGGTCGCCATTCCCCATTGCTGCCGCTCCATCACCCTCCAGCAGAGCCGTAACGGTATCGATTACATCGATCTGGCCGCCTTTGCACCAATGCGCAACGGCATCAATATGCAGCGCTACACCTACCGCGACGTGCCGCCCTCCAGTGGTATCTACTATTACCGCCTATGCCTTGCCGATTACGAAGGCCACCACCGGTACTCCCACACAGTGGTGCTCACTACTTCCCTCCCCTCCGACGCACTTCGCATAAGCTATCGACTCTCTTCTCGCAGTGCATTGTGCTCCTGGAACCTCCCCCGCCTAGGCACCCTCGCCATCGACGTCTTCCACGTCCGGGGCTACAGGGTCTACCATCGCTCTTTCCCACATAGCAGAAGGAACAACTACGCGATCGACCTCAATGGACTGCCCGCAGGCATCTATTACATACGGCTAAAAACCGCCGACCGCGTACTCGTCCGAAAAATTCCACTGAATTAATCCACTCAGATTGCAATTTTTGTAAATGTGTTTTATACAGATATTCAAATGTTTTTAAATTAGAAATTTCTATAATTTGTAGTATCTTGATGCACAGTTTTATACACATACAAAAAATCTTAAATGCATAAAATCGCCAAAATTCGCCCGTAGCATCCCGTGCGCTTCTTCCGCCTTGCGTTTCGGTCTTGTACGGGTAGGTGCGGCACCGATGCGAGCCCTTAGAGGGATTCGGCCGTGCGCTTCAGCCGCGCATGGGCGCGCTCCAGCCGCTTCAGGATGATTCGCTTAGCCAGTGGCTGGAGTATCCGACCCAAGAGGCCATAGCGCAGGGAGTAGTACACGTACTCACGCGAGACGGTGGTCTTTCCCTTTTGTATGAAATAGTGCTCGTAGCGGAATCGCTTCAACACCTTATCCTTCGACCGCAGCTCGCCGACGTAGTGCGATAGGTCCTTGTAGTCTACGATTTCATACCACACCTTCTGGGATTTGCCCTTTTCGGTGGCGGAGTAGAGACAGCCCCTGGCAAAGCGCTTGCAGTCCGACTCAAAGCGGTATTCGGGGAAAAAGCGGTCCAGGCCTTTGATGTCTACGGCGAGATCAAAGACCACTTCCACATCTTGTGCGATGTCGACTTCGACGCCGACGCAATACTGGTAGCCCTCGCGCGGCGGGCAGTCGATGCGGCGGACGACCTTCCCTTTATGCGACAGGAATATTTCCCTCCCCGGAGCGAGTACTCCCAAGCACCCCGTGACAATGAGTAAAGACATCCAGCTGCGGCACATGACCTACACTTTGATACGCTCTATGTCTACACAACGCACGTCGATGGCCTGTTCGATGTGTGTGGCGGGCCTTTTTGTGTTCCCTCACTACTATTCTCTCTGAGGGATGCCGATAGTGTGTTCTTATTGATCGTGGTGAAGCTGCTTGTCTCGTAAGAGCTTTTCCAGCTGGTGTAGAGTCAAGGGCACACCAATCGCGCGGACCTTGTCGTAGTCCACCTCGCCGATACCGACGAAATAAATGGGAATATGTGCGGTACTCTTTCGCTGGTGGATCTTTTTGGCAGTGATGCGCCCATGGGAGGGCTTGTGCGCATAATTGACCACTATGCAGTCGGGCATGAAAGACCGAGTCTGCCGGTAGGCTTCGGCACCATCACATTGCTCAAAAGCTACCTCGTGACCATAGCGCTTGCAAAGGTCAATAAGCGCTGAGTCCCCTGAAAAATCGATGACAAACACTTTCATTGCTCAACATTGAAAGATGGAGATTCTACTGGATTCATAGTTCGGTAACGGCAAATTCGAGGATAGCGATGGGCTTGTCTGTGAGATCCGTCAGTTGGGGATACACATCGTCGAGGATTTCGGAAAACTCGCGATAGGGTTCATCACTGGTCTGGGGTCCGTAGATGCTCACTCCAAGCCAGTCGACATAGGCATCTCCGGGGTAGTACTGCTCTATGGTATTCCACTGAGCTTCTGGCGCGCTATAGGCGTTGACGTGGAAAAACCAGGTGATGTTGGTCGCACAATGGGCTCTGCAGATTTCGACGATGTGTCGGTAGGCATCGCGAAACCGCTCGGGTCCATCGGGAGTCTGTGGATCACCGTATTCCATCGTCGT
Organism: Saprospiraceae bacterium; assembly: GCA_015490715.1. GTDB lineage: Bacteria > Bacteroidota > Bacteroidia > Chitinophagales > Saprospiraceae > S141-43. Next base: position 9,672 of record WFXH01000007.1, read on the forward strand.
GCCTCCTCCATTGTATTGACCGTTCCACGGAAACCAGTTGCCGTTGACCTCTGCGCCAAACTCCACCAAAAGAGGCGATCGGAGGCGTGCTGCCTCCGTGGCCCATCTGCGCAAAGCCTCGTCAAACTCCCCATCGATGATGCGCTGCATAGTGTAATTGGGATCCGGTCCACCTTCGTCAAAGTTGGTGCGCGGCATCATGCGGATAAACGGGACCTTGCCCGCCTCGAGAATGGCCTGGACTTCCTCCTGCGGAAAACGCAACCCCTCGTACCAGTTGTTGGAAAAATAGGCCCAGACGATGTTCTTTTCCACGAGGTCTTCAAAGGCTCGGATGCGCTCCGCCGTCACGCGATCTTCCGTGCCACCAAAATCGGGATAGGCCGCGTGGTAGATGCCGCTATCGGGGACGGCGAGTTTGTCCCCCTTCCAGATGGGCATCGTCACAAAGGTGGAGCTGCGCACACCCCGTACATATGCCTGCAGACTTTCGGGCGACGAATCCACGCGCAGCTGAGAGTGATCAAAATTTTCATGCCACCACGCGACAGCTTTGACCCTCGGATAGCGACCACTTTCGAGGCTGGCAAATGCATATGCTATCCACTGCGCTTTGCTCTTTTCCATCGCATCGGGTGCTCCTTCCTTGGTACACGCCGTCCACAGAAGCACGGCGCAAAACACACCATTGACGCACCGCTGGGCCATACGACGCCATTGTGCTGTGCTCTTCTGCAATTTTATGCGAGGTATAAAATCGTACATATTCGTCGTCGTGATTCGGTCAAAGGCCA
>WFXH01000008.1 GCA_015490715.1 Saprospiraceae bacterium
GAGAAGGGGCGGGAGAAGGAGGCCCTCGAGCGCCTCAATAAAGCGATTTCAAAGTACGACAAACACTCGATGGCGTACGAGCGTCGCGGTTACGTCAACTTTATTTTAAAGCAGTATGAGGACGCGCGCTACGACTTCGACAAATCGATTCGATTGGACGAAAACAATGCGTTGGCGTATTTTGGTAGAGGCAACCTCAATTTTATAGAAGAGCGATGGGAGGATGCGCTGATGGATTTTACGATGGCGATGAAGAAGTCGATTGCCCTACAGCCGCTGCATTGGCAGGCACGATTGAAAAAGGCTGAGACCCACATGCAGCTCAAGCAATACAGTGAGGCCGAAAAGGAGCTCAAGCTCTTCATAGGGCGCCATTTCCCCCCGGATAACGTCAACTATCAGATGTACAATTACGCTGTACTCCTTCTGGCCAAAGCTCTATTGGAACAAGAGCGGTATCACGAAGTATTGCAAAAGCTGCGCCTTATCAACCCCGAAGAGCGTAACAAGAAGTTTGACCTCGGCGAGATGTACTTTGTCGAAGGTCTTGCGCGCTATCGCGGCAATCTCGGGGCCCATGTGGAGGCATGGGAAAAGGCGGTGGAGCACGGCTATGCCCTCGCCGAGAAATGGCTGGAAGAGCGAGCTCCAGAATATCGGCGCCCAAAAACCCAAACGCGATGAAATTGTTAAAATAGTGTTAAAAGTGCTTCAGCAAGTCCATTGTTGACTTGTGTTTGTGAAAAAATGCGTATCTTGCGCGCGGAGAGAAAATAGAATGTGCCTATAGGAGAAACATTACCCTGTAGTTGAAACAAAAAATTGGGTTGTATGCAGATGCAAATGTTGGATGATCAACGCCTGATAGAGCTATATCTACAGGGTAATGAGCGCGCGTTTGAGGAGCTCTTCAGTCGCTACAAAGACCGGATTTACACGACGATTTTTCTCTTTGTCAAGGATCACGAGATGGCGGATGACATCTTTCAAGATGTGTTTATAAAGATCATCCGCACGTTGCGCGAGGGCAAGTATCAGCACGAGGGGAAGTTTTCGCAGTGGGCAGTGCGCATTGCGTACAATCTCTGTGTGGACTACTTTCGGCGAAGCAAGCGCCGCAATATCGTCAACCCCACGGAAGATTTCGACATTTTCGACATCATCGAGGATACCGATCCCAATGGGGAGGAGCAAATCATCAAAGAGCAGGAGCACAAGCAAGTGAAGAAGTGGCTCGAAAAGCTCTCTCCCGAGCAGCGCGAAGTGGTCATCTTGCGGCATTATGCGGAGATGAGCTTCAAGGAGATCGCCATGCTGACAGGAGTGAGCATCAATACGGCCCTCGGCCGAATGCGCTATGCCCTGATCAATCTCCGCAAGATCATGAAAGGGGAGGCATCCAGGGCCCTCAAGACGAGCGTTGCGGAATAAGCTGCCTTACGCATCTTTCGGTCTTTGAGGCGAGAGCCCGCCGTAGCACTCGATAGTTTGGGTGTTGGGGTGGGAATTCCTAATTTTGGGCCGTAGGTTAAAATTTAGTGCACAACAGCGGTCGATGGACGCATTGCTTTGGATATCGCTTGTGCTGATTATCTTCATGGCCGTAGGGGCTATCGGGGTGATCTGGATACGGCAGTATTTCCATCAGAAGAAGCGATATGAGGCCTTTGTGCGTCGCTTTGACCGCCCGCCATCTGTGCCGGTAGAAAAACTCGCCAGTTATGAGCGTTTTGGATTGTTGATGGAGCGCATATCCGTACCCCAATTGTTGATGCGGATGACCGACATCCGCGAAAGTCCCGAAGCACTGGTGCATGCGATGGTCATGGCCATTCAGCAGGAGTTCGACTTTTTATCCTCCCAGCAGGTCTTCGTCAGCGATGAGTTGTGGAAAATATTGGTCACGGCCAAGAACCAAGTGATTGATCTCATCTACGGCACTGCTAAGGAAAAGCGATACGATTCGGTAGATGCTCTGCGCATTGCTCTGCTTCGGCAATGGGACAAGCTTGAAAAGAAACCCACGGAAATAGCGCAATCGGCAATACGTGCGGAAATGAAACTGTACACGGGGTGAAGCGATGGATGACATACCTGGTCGTAGGATGGTCGGCATGCATGCTGTCTTCTTGTGTGACGGTGTGGCAGTCCGTGCGGGTGGAGCGGACGAATTACCTCATCCACGCCGATAGTCTGCCTATCGATACTCCTATGTGGCAGATGATCCAGCCCTATCGTCAGGCTCTCGTCCAGGAGATGAGTGAAGTGCTCATTGAGGCCGATACGCCGCTGGTGAAGGCCAAACCCGAGAGTACTTTGGGCAATTTTTTTGCCGATGCTCTGTATGAAGCGGTTCGCGATAGTTTGGGGGAGGAGATCGACTTTGCGATTCAAAATTACGGGGGCTTACGCCTGGCGATGTTGCCCAGGGGGGCCATCACTCTGGGGCATTTGTACGAGTTGATGCCCTTTGAAAATTATATCGTCATTATGGAGGGGGACAGTGCGTTGATTCAGCGGCTGTTTGATCGGATTGCTCAAAACGGTGGTTGGCCTGTCAGCCGGCAGGTGCGGTTTCGCATTGTTGGGGAGCGAGCGGAGGACATACGCATACATGGACAGCCGCTGCAATCGGGTGTGGTCTATCGCTTTGCCCTGCCCGATTACATCGCCAACGGCGGGGATCGGATGTTTTTCTTGAGAGAGGTACCGCGAAAGTCCACGTCGCTCCTCGTGCGCGATGCTGTGATCGCGGTGTTGCGCAAATGGCATCGTCAAGGAAGGCATTTGCACCCCAAGCTTGAGGGTCGAATTGGCATGGATAAAGAAAGTAAATGAATGGTATAAAAACGCATGAAATGAACGTCACGCGGAGGCGATTTCTACGCCAGTTGGCCATGGGTGCGGCCATGGGCTTTAGTGGGGTGTTTCCGTGGGGGGCCTTTGCACGGGGGCGCGATGCTGAAGTGGTGTTGACGCTGTTGCACACCAACGATCAACACAGTCGCATAGAGCCGTTTCCGAAGGATGGCACACGATATGCTGGCCTTGGAGGATTTGCACAACGGGCAGCGCTGCTGAAGCGATTGCGCCAGGAGATAGAACACGTGCTCTTGCTGGATGCGGGCGATGTATTTCAGGGTACACCGTATTTCAATCTCTTTCAAGGCGAGGTGGAGATTGCGGGGATGAATGCCATGGAATACGACGCCTGTACAATTGGCAATCACGACTTTGATGCGGGCATAGAGGTATTGGCGGAACGAATGCGTCAGTCGCGGTTTGCGTGGCTCAACTGTAATTATCGGGTAGACGATACACCGCTGGAAGGGCTGGTCAAGCGATACATTATCTTGCAGCGTGGACCACTGAAGATCGGCATCACCGGTGTGGGCATTGATCCAGAAGGCCTGGTGCCTGCGCATCTGTGCGTGGGTGTGCGGTACGATGATCCCATTGCATCCCTCGACGAGGTAGCGGGACAGCTCAAGCGGGAGGAGAGATGCCATTTGGTCGTAGTACTTTCCCATCTGGGCTATCGCTATCGCAGAGGCGATCGCATTTCGGATGTCGCATTAGCCAGGGAAAGTCGGCACATCGATTTTATCATTGGAGGTCATACGCATACGTTTATGGACGACATCGATATCGTCCAAAATCGCTGTGGTCGACCGGTGTACATCCACCAGGTGGGATGGGCAGGGATACGTTTAGGGCGTATCGATATTGCCTTTGATGATAAACTACGGCTATGGGGTGTACGGCGTGTGCATTACTGTGTGGGGGCATGAACGATTTCATACACAAAAGAAAAATAAGTAGAGGTCACACAAAAAGTCTACTGCTGACGACACAAACGCACTTGCCCTGCGTTTGAAATACGAATCGATGCATCATGAAGATACAGCTGTTTGAATGCAATCCCTTTGTGGAAAAAACCTATGTGCTCTACGACGAGACGGGTGAGGCGATCATTGTCGATCCCGGCATGTACGGAGCTGAGGAGTGTGCTATGGTTGAGCGGTTTATACAGCAGAGGGGTTTACAGGTGCGCTTTATCCTCTTGACGCACGCGCATATCGATCATATTTTGGGGCTTTCGTGGTCGCAGAAGCGGTATGGGGTGGCGGTGTATTACCATCCTGACGAGCAGAGCATTATGGATACTGCCGATGATATGGCCGTGGTTTTTGGGTTGGATGGCGGTGTGCGTCCGCCGGAGGACTATTCGTACATTGGAGAGGGCACCTCGGTGGCCTTTGGTATGACGGAGCTCGAGGTGTTGCATGTGCCGGGGCACTCGCCTGGGCACTTGTGTTTTTTAGAGCGAGGGGATAAAATGGTGCTTGGCGGGGATGTGTTGTTTCGGGAGAGCATTGGTCGGACGGACTTGCCGGGAGGAGATTACGATACTTTGCTCGCGAGCATACAGGAGAAGCTCCTCCGATTGGAGGATGATTGGAGGGTGTATCCGGGGCATGGGCCGTCGACCACGATTGGTCATGAGCGGAAGCACAATCCCTTTTTGCAGCAGTACCAATGAAGCGCAAGAGGTACTCGGTCAAGGAGTTGTTTTACACCATTCAAGGTGAGGGATTTCATGCGGGAAGGCCTGCTGTGTTTTGTCGGTTTGCTGGGTGCAATTTGTGGTCGGGGTGCGAGGAAGATCGAGCGGAGGCTGTGTGTTCCTTTTGCGACACGGATTTTGTAGGTATCGACGGGCTGGGAGGTGGGCGTTACACGGCGGAGGAAATGGCACAGCAGGTACGATCGCTATGGCCGGCAGATGCATCGGAGCCCATCTTTGTGGTCTTGACGGGAGGAGAGCCGATGTTGCAGCTCACTCAAGAATTGGTCGATGCGCTGAAGGCCTTGCCTGCTGAAATCAGCATAGAGACTAATGGAACGATCGCGATCGACATTGAGGGCATAGACTGGATCACGGTGAGTCCGAAGGCGGGCGCGCCCTTGAGACAACGCAGCGGTAATGAGTTGAAATTGGTCTATCCTCAGGAGGGGCTTGATCCGCAATCCCTTGAGCATCTGGCTTTTGAACACTATTATCTTCAGCCGATGGACGGGCCCGAGTTAAAGCGCAATATGCACATGGTGGTAGAATACTGCAAGCGTCGTCCGAAGTGGAAGGTGAGTTTGCAGACGCACAAGTGGATGGGCATTCCGTAAGTACAACATATAACGAAATTAGAAATATATAATGGCATTGAATATGAAAGCATTTTAAATAGTAACTTTGCGCACAATGGTATGGACAAAAGGCGATACGATGAAGGTATTACTTCGCTTTGTGATTGGATGGGTATTGTTGGGAATGGCCGTTCTCACGTGGGGGCAACTACCTGACAGTGTGTTGTTTACGGTGAATGGACGGCCCGTGACGGTGGAGGAGTTTCGCTACATTTATGAAAAGAATTATGGCGATCGGGCGGATTATCATCCCGATTCGATTGCGGAGTATTTGGATTTGTACATCAAATTTAAGCTCAAGGTTGAGGAAGCGCTGCAGCAGCGGATGGATACATTGCCTCACCTGGTAGCAGAGCTCAACAAGTATCGCAAGCAGTTAGCGAAGTCGTTTTTGATGGACAAGGCGGTCTTTGATACGCTGGTGGAGGAGTTGTACAAGCGCATGCAGTGGGATGTCGACGTGTCGCATATACTGATTGCAGTGCCGCAAGACAGCAAGGATACGGCTCGTGCATACGCCAAGGCGAAGCACATTCGATCGATGCTCGAGGAGGGAGCGAGTTTTACACAGCTCGCGAAGAAGTTTTCCGACGACAAGAACACGGCGCGCCAGGGAGGGCGCGTCGGATGGGTGACGGCCAAGTTGCCGGATGGATTTTACAATGTGGAGACAGCCATTTATGAGACGCCGGTGGGAGGGATAGCGGGTCCTGTGCGCAGTCGTGTGGGTTATCACATCTTGCGCATCAACGGACGTCGCCCTGCACGGGGCATGATACACGCAGCGCATATACTGGTGCGCAAAGAGAAGCGGGGCAAGCCGGATAGTCGTGCAAAGGCCAGGATCGATTCTATTTATGCCTTGTTGGAGGCGGGGGCATCGTTTGAAGAGCTTGCGAAGAAGTATTCGGATGATCGCACTTCACGCCATCGGGGAGGAGATATTGGATGGTTTGGCATCAACAAGTTTGAGGAGCCGTTTGAGGAAGCGGCCTTTGCCCTGGATCACGATGGGGCGTATTCCAAGCCCGTGGAGACTTCTATCGGCTGGCATATCATCAAGCGATTGGAAAAGAAGGACATTGGACCGTTGGATCGCATTATGCGTTTGCGGTTGGAGCGCGAGATTCGGGAGGATAGCCGCTTTGAGATTGCAAAGCGCGCCTTGATCAACAAGATTAAGCGCGAGTACCATTTTACACTCCATAAAGATGCACTTGCTCATTTGCGTTCCCATTTAGATAGTACGCTTTTTTCGTATCGATGGGCGCCACCGGAGCTCTCCAGCGATGAGCCACTGATGCAGATCGGCGATAGTGTCTATACGGTACAGGACTTTTTGCGGTATTTACAGCAGAATACTTCGCTGCGTCTGGGCTACGATATGGATGCGGATATCGAGGATGCGTTGTCGGAGATGGTCGACGCGTTTGTCAACGAGAAGGTCATGGAGTATGAGGAGGCGCAGCTGGAGAAGAAGTATCCGGCTTTTCGCAACTTGATGCGCGAGTATCGCGAGGGCATCTTGTTGTTTGAGATTGCCAAGGAGAAGATCTGGGACAGGGCTGCTCGGGATACTGCAGGTCTTCGCGCTTTTTTTGAAAAGCATCGGCAGCGCTACATGCATCCAGTGCGTGCGGAGGTCACGGAGGTGGAGATTCAGGACATCGATGCAAAGACGGCGCAAAAGCTTTACAAGCGGGCGCTGAGACGTGGAGTGGAAAAGGCATTACACAAATACCGAAAGCGCTATAAGGGCGTGGAAAAGACGACATCTCTGTATGATGAAGAGCAATTCAAGCGGAAGTACAAGGGATTGGAGTTTAAGAAGGGATCGGCTACGCCGCTGGAGTACGATGGCAGCCGTCGTACGGCGCGCTTTGCGATAGTGATGAAATTGGTGCCACCTGTGCCGCGGGAGCTCGACGAGGCGCGTGGGTATGTGTTGTCGGATTATCAAAACTACTTAGAAGATCAATGGGTGAAGGAGTTGCGTGCGAAGTATCCCGTCGAGGTCAACCGCAAGGCTCTGGAGCGGCTTATTCAGCAGGGGCGATCGAGGCAGTGATGCGAATGGTTTTATAATGGAATGACAAAGGCCATGTCTATCTATCCGTTTGCCGCAATTGTCGGCCAGGATGAAATGCGCTTAGCGCTTGTGCTCAATGCCATAGCGCCGAAGATTGGCGGGGTGTTGTTGATGGGACATCGCGGCACGGGCAAGAGTACGGCGGTGCGTGCATTGGCGGAGTTGCTCCCCCCGCGGAAGCCAGGAGCATTTTACATCGAGCTGAATACGGGTGAAGGATATCGCCGGATACCCTTCAAACTTGGAGAGGAAGGATCACGCATACCCATAGTGGATTTGCCCTTGAGTGCGACGGAAGATCGGGTTGTCGGCACCCTGGACATCGAAGCGGCCCTCACTCGTGGGGAGCGTTCGTTTGAGCCGGGACTGCTTGCTAAGGCACATGGAGGTTTTCTCTACATTGATGAAGTCAACCTGCTTGAGGATCACCTGGTCGACTTGCTGTTGGATGTGGCGGTGATGGGTGTCAACATTGTGGAGCGGGAGGGCTTGAGCGTGCGCCATCCGGCGCGGTTTGTCCTTGTCGGCTCGGGCAATCCGGAGGAAGGGGATTTGCGGCCGCAGCTCTTAGATCGCTTTGGTCTATTTGTCGAAGTACGTACACTGGAAGATCTGGCCCAACGGATGGAAATCGTCAAGCGCGCGGAGGCCTTTCGGATGGATCCGGAGGGTTTTATGCGGCAGTGGGAGCCGCAGCAAGAGCGGTTGCGCCAGCGCATCGCTCGAGCTATGGAAGTGTTTAGCGAGGTAGAGCTCCCGGAAAATCTGCTTGCAAAGATTGTAGAGTTGTGTTTGGTACTCAAGATCGATGGTCATCGTGGAGAGCTGGTCATGCACACGGCCTCGCGGGCGCTGGCTGCCTTTGAAAATCGCAGGGTAGTGCATGCGTGCGATGTGGCCCGTGTAGCACCAATGGCGCTCAGGCATCGCCTACGCAAAAACCCCCTCGACGATATCGACACTGGTGAGCGCATTCAGAGTGCATTAAGAGAGCTCTTTCCCGGCGACGTCGTAGATCAACCGCTGTCTGCAGTATTTGAGATGGACTAATGACGGTTGGGAAGGTCGACTTCGATAGTCATTTTACCTATGTTTAGGTATTGGCCAAGGGGTGGGGATGTCGTTCCTTTGGTGAAAAAACGATGCAGTTTGTTCAATACTCTTGGCTAAGTGTACTGACCCTGTTGATGCTTGGTGAGGTGTGTCATAGTCAAGTGATTCTCAATCGGAAGTCGACCGTTTTAACCCCAGGTAGTAGAGAGATCAATGTGTGGATGGCGCGCACGACTTCGGATCTCTATCGCACGGTCCAGACGAGGATCGAATGGGAGATCGGCGTACTGCGATTTTATCAGGCATCGCTCTACCTCAATTACGATAGCAGGATTCGACGTGCTGATTTGGACATTGCACCGCATGGGCATCTATCCTTTTCGTTGGCCAATCGCTTTTGCCTTTTGGATCCCAAGCGTCATCGGATAGGGATGACCTTGTATATCGAGCCGACATGGGCGGAAGACTATACGCGATGGGAGTACAAGTGGATCGCCGATAGGCGTTGGTCTCGACATATGGGCATCGTCAATTTTACTTATGAGTACACGCGATTTTTTTACTATGCTGCATCTAAACACGAGGGCATATGGAATTTCGGTTATATCTATTTTCCGCTGGATCAATGGGGTATTGGTGTCGAGGGAGCCATCGTTTGGGAGAGTCTCCTCGAGGAGCGCAAGCCTGAGCGGATCGGTATCGGTCTGGTGGGCAGTGGAAAGCTAAGTGGTGATCATTCGATCGTCATAGGGGTATATCCCTATTATCAGTGGGAGGATGACCAATGGCGCAGGATCGATGTGCAGTATCGGGCCATCTTTGGTATGGACTTATAGTCGTATAAAATCGTAGGTGTGAGGAAGGTGGCTTTTAGGAACGCTTGTCGACTGGAAATCTCGGGCTTGGGCATCTAAGCCACCGCCAATTTGGAAAATCGCACTACTTCAACGATCACTCCAATAGATCAACGGGCAGCAGGTGGAGCAACATCTGGAATTCGCGTAAAATCATCGCGGTAGCACCCCAGATGATGTGTCGGCGATAGCGATAGCACGGCACGTCGATGATGCGATCGAGTGATGAAAGATAGAGGGGGCATTTGATAGGGGTGAGTGAGCTGTGCAGTGTTTTGAGGGGAAGGTTAAATGTCGATGCCAGTTCTGGGCTATGCGCTGAAAAGGAATGTTCAGTGGTTGCTACGAAGGGCAGTACCCAATATTGGCTAACTGGTATGTAGAGGGGAGTGAGGTGGCCGATCAAGTGGATGTGGGATGGTGGTATGCCGATTTCCTCGTGGATTTCACGAAGGGCCGTAGCTTTGAGGGAAGAGTCGACAGGTTCTTTTTTGCCACCGGGAAGGGCTATTTGGCCGGCGTGGACATCGCGATGATGAGGGTGCTGGGCCCTGCAGATGAGTACAATGCCTTTGCTGCGGTGGATGAGTACGGTGACGGCGGCTATTTTGGCATCATAGGGGCGATATGGGAGGACTTGTCGACTGGGGGGGGCCATTTGTAAGTGTGCGCGATGGCCCGGAAGAGGCTGACGCAGTAAGGATTGGAGGTGGGAGATTAGCGGGATGCTGGCTTGCGAAGAGCTCAAAGTCAGGCGTTGCTCTTTCTGAGATAGTTTTCAAGAGCTGTGATCATCGAAGGTGCTTCGGGGGTAGGTGCTTTGATGTTGATATGGAGTTTGTGCTTTTCCGCTTCTTTGGCGGTAAGGTCTCCCCATACGGCGATACGAGTATCGTCTTGTTGGAAATCGGGGAAGTTTTTAAACAGCGAGACGATGCCGAGCGGGCTAAAGAAGACCAACACGTCGTACTTGACGTCTTTGAGATCGGAGAGATCGCTTGCGACGGTGCGGTACATTTCGACTTCGGTAAAATCGATACCCTTTTTTTTGAGATAGCTGGTCACTTTGACGGCGCGCAGGTTGGAGCAGGGGAGGAGAAATTTTTCGTTTTTAAACTTGGTAAAATATCGGTCGATGTCTTCGAGGCTGCGGTTGCCGTAGAACACTTTGCGCTTACGGTAGACGATAAATTTTTGGAGGTAGTCGGCCACGGCTTTAGTGGTACAGAAGTATCGCATGTCGTCGGGCATGGTGATGCGGGTGGCTTCGCAGAGGCGGAAGAAGTGCTCGATGGCGTTTTTGCTGGTAAAGATGATTGCGGTGTAATCGAGTGGGTTAACGCGTTGGCGCCGAAATTCGCGTTCGGTGACGCCTTCGACGTGGATGAAGGGGCGCCAGTCGATTTTGATCCCGTATTTTTCTTCGAGTTCGAAATAGGGCGAGCGTTCAGGGCGTGGCTGGGATATCAACACTGTCTTGACGGGCTTAAAGGTCTCTTCGCTGTGTTTTGGACTGCGAGCCATGTACTATACTTTATCTCATTAGGTCCATTGGATTCCGATATAGCTCAGTCCTCGCCCCAAAAGCAACAAAGGGGATATTTCGAAGGTGCAAAAGTATAAAATAAAGTAGAAAGTGTAAGCGACACGCCACGGTTGGGCGATAATGAGCAGTCGACTCAGTCGCAAAAGGCCGTATAAAGCGATCATTCCAAGGCCGAGGATGATAATCCAATGTGCCACAGAAGGGGGCAGTAAGGTGGTCAGAAAGTTGATCGGTGCTAGGGCGATACCGAGCACGATTTCATACAGGCGGAGGTGCAATACATAGTTTCGCGCTCTTTTGGATAGGTTGTACAAATAGCCTATGCCCAATAGCAGTAGCTGGTAAAAATACACCGCTGCCGTGAGCAAAACTATCAATAGTAACAGTGCAGTGAGGTCTTGAACGAGCCCCCACCAATTTGCCATCAAAAAGAGGAATACGGAAATCTGGATGAGGGCGAAAAAGTGGTACAGGTAAAAGAGGAAGCCCATTTGAAAACGACTGGAGGAGGCGATGTGGTGGACGAGGTTGGGATTCAACAGGCCCCTAAAAAGCATGGGGAGGAGCTGGCGCTTGAGATTGTGCAAGATGGCGAAGAGGAACAAGCTGATGAGAGATAGCCAGAATACGGGTTCGGTGTCGATAAATTTTTTAGCACTACGGAGCGTCAGGGAAGGAGGGGTGACGAAGGGGTTGTCTGCCTTTTTGGTGTCGTCCGCAGTGAGCCGATGGATGGTCGTCGAGGAGAGTAATTCGAAGGGATTGGCGGTGTCGAAGGGTGGTGGGGGCTCGATCGGAGGTGAGGTGTGAGGGGGGCTATTGGGCTGGGTCGTTGGTTGGGTAGGAGGTGCGATATCGAAGGGGTTGGGCGATTGGGAGAGGCTCGCGGAAGTGACCATGCAGAGGAGGATGAAAAATAGAGAGGCTTTCATTCCGCGTGCGCTGCTTTGGTAGTGCAAAATTAGTCAATTGGGCGCAAAGGGCAGATGATGGGGCAGCTGGGGCTGACGTCGAGGTGGAAGAGGAGGGGATGGAGAAAGAGCAGGTACCAGCCGTCGGGGCAGCTGTCGGGTACGTAGATGAGCTCGGTGATGGAGGCCTTGTATCGAGGGGCATGGGGGTATTGCCAGAAGGCGCGGTGAGCGAGTAGCTTGCCGCCGTCGTACTCGCGATCGACACTGGGTAGGTCGGTAAGGAGGTGTGCAATGCCGAGCTGGGCAAAATATGCGGTGGCCTCGGGATCGAAATACGGTGGGTTGGTGTCGCTGTAGTCTCGTTGTCTTTTGTCTTCATCATTGGGCAGGGTGCGCACGATGAGGGCTTCGGGTGTAGGACTCAGTGCGTGGAGGATTGCATGAAAGTCGGAATACTTCAATACCTCATCTCCATCGGCTGTAGTATGTGGCTCGATCGAGCAGAGATACGCCATGAAGAGCCAGCGATCGAAGGTGTCCGCGATGGTGAGAGAGGTGTCGGCGATGTGTGCAAGGCATTCGGTGTGGGTAGTGTTGCCGTGGGGATTAATCGCGACGTTGAAAAAGTTGATGGGACCTCCTTTGGCGATGCTTCCGACAAAGTCGCCATCGCGCACGGGGGCGAATTCAACGGGCGGGGCATGGAAGCATCGGAGGCGTCCGTGGTGGCAAATGGGCAAGCCGATGGGAGTAGACTGCTGCAGATCGGCGATCCAGCGTTTGCCCTTATGTGCAAAGTGAAGGGATGCAATGTGCATGTCAATCGATGTCGAAGCGGATTCCTTGGGCCAGGGGCAGATCTTTGCCGTAATTGATGGTGATGGTCTGTCGACGCATGTAGGCTTTCCAGGCGTCGGACCCCGCCTCTCTTCCGCCACCGGTTTGTTTTTCGCCACCGAAGGCTCCACCGATTTCAGCGCCGCTGGTACCGATGTTGACGTTGGCGATACCGCAATCGGAGCCGGCGTAGGAGATGAAGAGTTCGGCTTCGCGCATATCGTTGGTCATGATAGCGGAGGAAAGGCCTTGCGGTACGGAGTTGTTGATATCGATGGCCTCTTCGATGGTGCGGTATTTCATCAGGTACAGGATGGGAGCGAAGGTTTCGGTACAGACGATGTTGAGGGTGGGTTGGACTTCGGCGATGACGGGTTTGACGTACAGGCCGCTTTCGTAGCCGGGGCCTTCGAGGATGCCGCCGGGGAGGACGAAGGATCCGCCTTCGTCTTCGATGCGCTTGAGAGCTTGGAGGTAGATTTCGACGGCTTGTTTGTCGATGAGGGGGCCCATGTGGTTGGAGGGGTCGAGGGGATTGCCGATGCGTATTTGCTTGTAGGCGTGTACGAGTTTTTCTTTGACCTGGTCGTAGATGCTTTCGTGGATGATGAGTCGTCGGGTGGTGGTGCATCGTTGGCCGGCGGTACCGATGGCGCCGAAGACGACTGCGCGAAGCATGAGGTCCATATCTGCGCTGGGGGTGACGATGATGGCGTTGTTGCCACCGAGTTCGAGGATGACTTTGCCGAGGCGGGCTTTTACTTTAGAGCCGACGACCTTGCCCATGCGGATACTTCCCGTAGCGGAGACGAGGGGGATACGATAGTCTTCGGATATCCATTCGCCGACGTGGTAATCGCCGGTGACGACATTGATGGTACCTTCGGGTACGTCATTAGCACGCAAGATGTCGGCAAAGATGTGCATGCAGGCGACAGCGCAGAGGGGTGTTTTTTCGGAGGGTTTCCACAGGAGGACGTCTCCGCACACAAGGGCAATCATGGCATTCCACGACCATACGGCCACGGGAAAGTTGAAGGAAGTGATGATACCGACGATGCCGAGGGGATGCCAACGCTCGAGCATGTGATGCATGGGGCGTTCACTCTGAATGGTCAATCCGTAAAGTTGGCGGGAGAGACCGACGGCGAAGTCGCACATGTCGATCATTTCCTGTACCTCTCCCATGCCCTCTTGGAGGCTTTTGCCCATTTCGTAGGAGACGAGCTTTCCGAGGGTTTCTTTGTGTTGGCGCAGGGCATTGCCGTATTGACGCACGATTTCACCGCGTTTAGGGGCAGGCCAACTACGCCAGATTTTAAAAGCTTCTTGCGCACGCTCGATCACGCGATCGTATTCTTCGCGTGTAGTCGTCGAGACACTGCCGATCAGAGCGCCGTCGACGGGGCTAAAGGATTCGATGTAATCACCAGAGTCTGAACTTTCCAAACCTGTCCAGGTACCGGGGTTGCGATCCTTTATGCCAAGTTGTTGTAAAAAAGACAAGTCCATAGCTTTCGATATTTTTGCCGTGTAAAGTTAGATAAAAATCCCTGTCTTCAAGTGAAGACAGCGGGCACTTCAGGTAGAAAAATTCAGCATGCGTTCGATTGGATACAAAGTGGTAATTATTGTGGGAGTGGGAATTGGGGGTATTATGAGGGGCGCTGGAATGGAGGCGGGATTCGTGCTACGCGATACCAATTACGTAGAAGAGATGATGGGTATAAAATTGTACAACCCCGCCATGATCAACGACCGCCCTGTGTGGATCATGGGGGATGTGCCCCAGCGGTTGATACTCGAATTTGACTGGCCTGGAGAGGAGGTACGGATCTTTGAATACAGTATCCATCACTGTAGGAGTGATTGGAGCGGGCTGAGCCCATTGAGTCTTTCGGAATACAGTAGGGGATTTGCCTATGAGGAGATCGAAGGGTATTCTTTTTCCTTTAATACGAAGGTGCCGTACGTGCATTACGAGGTGGAGTGGACGGACCAGACCGTGCCATGGACGAAGAGTGGAAATTACGTGCTTGCTGTGTGGGATGTGACGACGGGAGAGCGCAAGCTGTGTTTTACTCGGCGATTTTTTGTGGTAGAGCCCTTAGTGGAAGTACAAGCGTATAAGGTCTTGCCGCGCGGACGGGTGCCCCATCATGCGTATCAGGCCTTTGAGCTCAGCATAGATCTGGAGGAAATAGAATTGTTTAGTCCACTGCGGTATGTCCACATCAATATTTATCAGAATCTGCGTTGGGATATGGGTGTAGAGGGGCTACAGCCCCTGACGGAGCGCGGTACGCAATTGGTCTTTGAGGACCAGCGGCAGATTGTTTTTCCCGGCCTCAAGGAATATCGCCGCCTGGATATGCGCAGCATGAAATGGCGGTCGAACGACATTGCGCGCATCATAACTACGGATACGGGATATGTGCTGGTACTGCGTCGGCAGCAGCCTCGATATTATCAACAGAGTCGAGGACTTCCCGATCGCAATGGCGGTTTTTTCTTTGACAATTTTGATTATCGCCATGAGGGGTTTTTGCGCTTAGAATACGCAGAGGTCTACTTTAATCTCAGTGGATGGCACGATCCCGACTATGATGTATATGTTACGGGTGGGTATTGGGGATGGTGTTTGATGCCGGAGATGAAGATGCAATACGATGAGGGGCGTAATGCGTATTTTTTGCGCACTCGGCTCAAGCAGGGGTATTACGATTACGGTTTTGTCGCTGTCGATCGCCGTACGGGAGCACGAGATGTGAAGCGCATCGATGGCTCGACGGACAAGACGGAA
Organism: Saprospiraceae bacterium; assembly: GCA_015490715.1. GTDB lineage: Bacteria > Bacteroidota > Bacteroidia > Chitinophagales > Saprospiraceae > S141-43. The sequence continues at coordinate 15,302 of WFXH01000008.1, forward strand.
AATGCCTATTTTGTCTTTGTGTACTATTCGGATCCTACGCAGAATTACGACCGCATCATTGGGGCAGTGCGTTACGATTACTGGACGGGAGCGATGCAATTGTACAGGGCAAGCGTTCGCATACGTCGATAGGAAGGTGAAAAAAGGATGAGCAATGGCTGGGATGAAGGGTGTGGTCCTCGGTCTGGTCTGGATGATGGGTAGTGTAGGGCTTGTAGCCCAGGTGCCTGAGGGGGAAGATTGGGTGGAGATACGGGAGCAATGGCCTTTGTTGCAGCTGGAGTTGCGCTACGCTACGGACGACAATTTTACGGACATTCCGCTGTATGCGTGTGGCAGGTGTTACTTGCGTCGGCCAACGGCGGAGGCCCTCTATAGGGCGCTGAAAGAGTTGGAGCAATATGGCTATGGTTTGAAGCTATGGGATTGTTATCGGCCAGCGGCGATACAGGCGCGGCTGTGGCACTTTATGCCGGACAAGCGCTATGTGGCACCGCCCTATCAGGGCTCGATGCACAACCGCGGCATGGCAGTGGATTTGACCTTAGTGGATTTAGAGGGCAGGGAGGTGGATATGGGCACCGATTTTGACGATTTTAGTCCTCGAGCCCATGCCGATGCCAGAGGGTTGAGCGACGATGTGCGTTGTCATCGCGCGCTGCTCAAGCGCGTGCTGGAGCAAGCCGGATTTCGGTCGATCAAGACGGAGTGGTGGCACTATTCACTGGTGTCGGATACGACGTATCCGATTAGTCGATGGATGTGGCTGTGCCCGAGGGGCCAATGAGATGTCGACCGCCTCTGGGTTGAGTCTATTTTGAGATGGTACGTTGGGGTGTTACTTGTCTTCTTCGCTTTGGTCGGAGGGTTCTTTGGTCAGTTTGAGGCAGTCGCGCGCGTTGATTTCGGTGATGTAGCGCGTGTTGCCGTCATCGTCCTGATAGCTACGGTATTGGATTCGTCCTTGGACGAGCACCCAATTGCCCTTGTGGTAGTTTTGGGCGATGTACTCTGCTAAGGGTCCCCATGCGACGATGCGGTGCCACTGGGTGGTTTCGACGGTTTCGCCGTCGCCGGTGCGGTAGTACTCATTGGTAGCGAGGCGGAAGACCGCTTTAGCGCGGCCATTGTCGTAGCGCGTGATTTCGGGGTCGGCTCCCAGGTGGCCGATGAGCTGGACATAATTTCGTTGTACTGCCATAACACTTGGATTTTAGGGTGAAAGTCTATATGGGCAAAGATACAAGTTTTTTTCTTTGTGCAGAAATGTTGAGTGGAAAAATTTTATTTTTTTTCCTTGGGGGAAGAAAAGTGCTGCCATCCTTGAGCGGTAATGGGTACTTTTTTGCCACCGGTGGTGAGGAGGTGGATGCCTTCGTTTTTGGGGACGATTTCGCCGATGATGGAGATATCGGGCATATAGCGGAGGAGGGGGAGTTTGTCTTCTGGGGCGGTAAAGAGAAGTTCGTAATCTTCGCCTCCGTTCATGGCGCAGGTGATGGGGTCGTGGTTGAAATCGAGTGCCATGAGGCGGATATCTTCGCGTATGGGTATTTTGCTTTCTTCGACGATGGCGCCGACGTTGGAGCGGTGGCAGATGTGGAGGAGGTCGGAGGCCAGGCCGTCGGAAACGTCGATGAGGGCGGATGGTATGAAGTCTTGGTGTTGCCAGAGTTGGATGATGTCGGTACGCGCATCGGGTTTGAGTTGGCGTTGGAGGGCGTAGCTGTATTTTTCGGGTAGGACGGGTTGGAGATCGGGGTTTTTGAGGAAGAGTTGTTTTTCGCGTTCGAGGAGTAGGAGGCCGAGGTAGGCGGCGCCGAGGTTGCCGGTGACGCAGAGCAGGTCGCCGGGTTTTGCCCCGTGGCGATAGGCGATGCGGGGGTATTGTTGGATGCCGAGTGCGGAGATACTGATGGTCAGGCCGCGGAGGGAGGAGACCGTATCGCCGCCGACCAGATCGATGTCGTATTCTTTGCACGCCAGGTGGATGCCCTTGTATAGGGCCTGAAGGTGTTCGACAAAGTACTTGTTGGAGATGGCGATGGAGACGGTGATATGGCGCGGTAAGGCATTCATCGCACAGATATCCGAGAGGTTGACCACTACGGCTTTGTAGCCGATGTGCTCGAAGGAGCTGTAGATGGGATCGAAGTGGAGCGCTTCGACCAGCATGTCGGTAGAGAGGAGAACGCAGTGATCGTCTTTGACTTGTATGACGGCAGCGTCGTCGCCCACCCCCTGGATGGTGTGGGGAGAAAGGGTGACGAAGTCGGAGGTGAGCAATTCGATGAGCCCGAATTCTCCCACTTTGTGGAGTGGGGTGCCGGTGGAGTTGGATTGTTCGTGTTTTTTTTCTTTCATAGAGCGGATATGGTTTTTTCAAAAGCGAGCCATTCGGGGTAAGGTGGAGGGTCGGCGGACACTTGCATGGGGCGGTGGTCGGTGGGATGGGACCAACGGAGTCGGAAGGCGTGGAGGTTGATGCCGACGTGTCGGTTGGTGCGTTTGTCGCCGTACTTGATATCGCCGCGAATGGGGCACGACAGTGCGCTGAGTTGTGCGCGCAACTGGTGAAAGCGTCCCGTCAGTGGTTGTAGCCACCACAAGTAAAGGTGCTCGCTTGCGGCCAGTATACGGTATCGAGTGATGGCAAGGCGTGCATGTGGGTGGCCTTCGTCTACGACGATGGCCTTGTGCAGGCGCTCGTTTTTTACCAACCAATGGCGGAGCTCACCCGATACTTCAGGGGGCTTGTGACGCGTCAAGGCGAGGTAATATTTCTCCATTTTATGCTGGCGAAATAAATCGGCGTATTGGGCGGTAATATCGCGTGTGCGCGCCATGAGTAGTACTCCCGATACGGGACGATCAATGCGATGGAGTACGTACCACTCTCCGCCGTAGTGATCGTGGAGGTATTCGACTAAGCTGTAGTCCCCCGTGCGGTCGGGATGAACCACTATACCCGGTGGCTTGTACACCGCTGCCAAGCCGTTGCTCTCGTGGAGTATCCGCACATCGTCGAAGCACACCTGCTCATTCATCGACTTCCCTCCACTCATCATAAGCCTGATCCTTTGCATGGTCAGAGGTACTCTTCCCTTTAAAGAGGTGTTTGACGGGCTTTCCCGTGTAGAGGTTGTACAGCAGTGCAAGCAACACGAGAATGACGAGCAGTCTGATCATCGGATTCGTTTTCGATTCCTAAAGGTATGAAATCGCGCACGATCGACCACCCTTGCACCACATTTGCCTTGCTGGAACGCCGATAGACTGCATCGATGGATTTGTCCAACCACGATTTCATGCCGAACAATTTTATACTGAATATTCATAGAGCATATTTTTATCAGCAAGGAGCGATGGCGAGATGCGCCGAGTCAAAGAAAGTACTGCATTAGATCTATCATCGCACGATGGTGACGGTGCCTGTGAGGGTAAACTGCTGGGTGGGGTCTATGGTGCTCTGACATTGGATGACGTAGGTATAGACTCCTGGGGGAAGTGGGTCATTGTGGAAGGTGCCATCCCACGGTTCGAGTGCGGGAGGGTAGGCGTAGAGGAGATTGCCCCATCGATCGAAGATGCGGATGCCGATGATCTCGGCATTGCGGGGAGAGGGTTGCCACACGTCGTTGATGCCGTCGCCGTTGGGGCTAAAGACGTTGGGGACAAAGACAGCCACATTACAGGAACGGAGATGGACTGTCACCGTATCTGAAAGGGTGCCGCAAGCGCTCTGGACGATGACGCTGTAGACTCCGGAGTCAGCTACGATGATTTGGGCTGTAGTATCTCCCGTGTTCCAGAGGTAACGCGTACTGGGGAGTACGGGCAGGGACAGCTGGAGCTCAGCATCGTCGCAGATGGTAGTATCGCGGGGATGGATGCGCACCTCGTAGGGGCTAAACTGTTGGACTTCGAAGCTATCGCCCAACGGGCATCCAACGCTGTTTTGTGCTTCGAAGGAATAAAGGCCTGGGGTGGAGATGATTTTGAAGTGTGCGGTATCGCCGTCGCTCCATCGGATGTTTTGAAATTTTGCAGGCAGGGCAATGCGAAGGCTGTCTTCCGGACAGAGGACGGTATCGGGCAGGTCAAAGTCGATGCCCTCATCGAAGACACGGATGGGCAATTGGTATTCGTAAATACACGTGCGGTATCGAATTTGTTGGCTCATCACAAAATATCCAGCTTTGTAGAGGGTCAGACACGGTGGTCGGGGACTGGTACTCCAGGTGGTATCCGCGCCGAACGACAGCAAGCTCCATTTCCACGCTTCGGCCTCGTCGTTGTCAAGGGGTATGGGTAATGCGCATTCTCCGATGCAGAAACGGTCTCTGTCGAGGCGAAAGCGCGGCGTGGGGACTTTATCGAAAACGATGCAGGTGGCCTGGAAAGAGCCACTGGTGGGGCTTCCCGTCAACATCAAAGCGCTGGGGGCATCGCCATTGAGCTTTTGAAACGCTTCTCCCGATTGCATTGGAATGGCAAAGGGCTCCCTCTTAAAGCAGTAGCGCAAAAAATCACAGGAAGAAGGAGGATCGGAATTATCCATGTCGATACGTAGGATCAAGCGGTCGTCGGATATCGGGTCGATGGCTTCGAGAAAAACCCACCGGCCGATGACTGCAGCGGCCAGGTGTCGATGCGTCAATAGCATTAATCCGGGATTGATGATTCTATCGGGGCGAAGTTCGATGACATATACATTCGAATCATTGGCTGGCTGCAGGAAGAGATAGGGAGGATTGGAAGCATCGGCCATCAGGCGCGTTTCGGGGTTGATGAGCGGGGGGGTGGACTGGAGTTTGTACGACCAACGCGGAGCGACATTGGCCTGTAGAGGTAATCGTAAGCAGGCGGCGAAGGGGAAGTCATCGATGTTTTCCGTGCCGGCAATGTAGAGGAGCTGGCTGTCCCTTTGTAAGCTGATGGCACGGATGTGTACGCCGTTGAAATAGGTCGTTTGGAGCACGTCACCTGTGACAAGGTCGATGCGCAGCAGGGCTGAATTGCTCTTGTCTAAGGCGCAGCTGTTGACATAGAGGACCATACCGTCGGAAGCACTCGACATGCAATCAAAGCTATAGCCGCTGCGACCGTAGCTGTGGCTGTAGATCAGCGTCCCGTCGCTTTGCAATGCCGTGAGGAAGAGGCGTTTTTCGCTGGTGCTGATTTGAAGGAGGTCGACGACGACGATTTGACCATTGTTGGTGAGATAAAGAGCGCGTCGCGGATTGAAAGGCGAATCTCCCGATTTGAGTTGATACGCCCAGGTGGGTGTAGATTGATTGGGATACCAAGCGCTGACGAAGGTCTCTCCTCCCGGTCGGCGCCCCATGACGATGAGTTGGCCCGTGCCATCGGGAATGATGTGGGTGATGCCCGATTGATTGCTCACAGGTAAGGGAAACCCGATCCTGGCGGATTGAACGGGCATCATCGTCGAAGGATCGACAATGTGAAAGGTATATTCCAATTGCTTTCGACTAAACTCGTTAATGACCACTCCGAGGGGACTGTATCCGAGTGTGCGCTCCTCGGCTGTACTGGATGCGGAGAAGAAATATTTTGCCGTTTGTGCAAGGGAAGACGACACACACCAACCCCAGAGAATAAACAAGATGAACTGTTTACAGTGTTGACGCACCTCTCCAATGGTTTCGGATATATAACTTGCGGTTTTTACGGTGTATTATAAAAATGTGCGGTTATGAAATGGTGGACGTGATGCCGCAAGTGTACTCTTGTTCGGGGTATGAAATCGTAGGACATGGTTTTGTGTGGATAAGGGTGGCTGCATCGTTGGATTGCCGTAGGAAGGGGAAGAACCCGCGCGGGCCGTTGATGTTTTGTAAATTTGTCGTTTTGGCAGACTATGGAAGAAAAACGGCTGGCACGCAAGCAGACACACATCGAGGTCATTGGAGCGCGAGTTCACAATCTCAAGGGCATCGATGTGCGCATACCACGAGGTAAACTGACTGTGGTTACGGGTATTAGCGGAAGTGGGAAGAGTTCGCTTGCCTTTGACGTGATTTACGCCGAGGGGCAACGTCGGTACATGGAGACATTTAGCCACTACGCACGGCGCTTTATCGGTCGGTTTGAGCGTCCTGAGGTCGAGGAAATTCGCGGGTTGAGTCCAGTCATATCGATCGAACAGAAGTCTGTGGGGTGGAATCCGCGCTCTACGGTGGGCACGGTGACGGAGATATACGATTTTTTTCGGCTCTTATATGCGCGCACAGCAGAGGCGTATTCGTACAAGAGTGGCAAGCGCATGGTCAAGTTTACCGTAGACCAGCTTGTCGACTACATAGTGGAGCAATATGGGGGGGAAGAGATCATCGTATTGGCGCCAGTGGTCGTTGGGCGCAAGGGGCACTATCGAGAGCTTTTTGACAGTTTACGCAAGCAGGGATTCGTGCGCGTGCGCGTAGATGGGGAGATACGCGACATAGAGCGCGGCATGCAGCTCGATCGGTACCGCATACACGATATCGATGTGTATATCGATCGCTTGAGCGTGCGCAAGGAGAGGGTCGAACGCTTACGTCGCGCAGTGCGATTGGCCTTCAAAATGGGAGAGGGGTTTATACGCGTGTTGCAAGTCCATACGGGGCAAATTCGCGCCTATAGCAAAAAGCTCATGGATCCCGAGACGGGTCTTTCGTATGAAATTCCCTCGCCGTTTAGTTTTTCATTCAACTCGCCCTACGGGTGGTGTCCGTCGTGTAAGGGTCTTGGACGCGTCAAGGTGATTGATGTCCAGAAGCTCATACCCGATCCGAGCAAGAGCATTCGTCAAGGGGGGATTGTGCCCTTGAAGGAGTGGAAAGGGAGTTTTCTGCTGTCGCAAATCGAAGAGATCGCCGGCGAATACGGTTTCGACATGGATACGCCCATAGCCGACATTGGGGAGGAAGCACTTCGGTTGATTTTATACGGAAGAGGCAAAGAGGGCAGTCAGTTGTACACCCTGCGCGATGAGGGCTTAGTGCAGATGTTGATGCGCATTTACGAGTCCAATCCGACGGAGCGCATCAAGGCATATTTAGAGGATTTTATGAGCGAGATGGACTGTGCGGAGTGTGGGGGGTATCGCATCAAGAAGGATGCTCAATGGTTTCGGATCGATGGGTGGCACATCGGTCAGATCAGCATGTGGCCGCTCCATGAGTTGCGCGATTGGGTAGAGGGATTGGAGGCCAAGTTGGGGGAGGAGCAATTGCGCATCGCGCGGGAGGTATTGCGCGAAATCAAGGTGCGCTTACAGTTTCTACTCGATGTAGGTCTTGAGTATCTGCACTTACATCGGCCGGCGCGGACGCTTTCGGGGGGAGAAAGTCAGCGTATCCGTTTGGCTACGCAGATTGGTTCGCGACTCAGTGGCATTACGTATATTCTCGATGAGCCGAGTATTGGCCTTCATCAGCGAGACAACCGCCGGTTGATCGATTCTTTGCGCGCCTTAGTCAATCAGGGCAATACAGTGATCGTCGTAGAGCACGATCGCGACATTATGGAGCGGGCAGACTGGATCGTCGACATGGGGCCGGGCGCTGGAGTGCATGGTGGGGAAGTGGTGGGCGAAGGGCCAGTGGAGGATTTCGTTAAGAAGGATACCCTTACGGCTGCGTATCTCAGTGGGCGTGCACGTATACCGATCCCTTCACAGCGCCGGCGGGGGACGGGCAAGGAACTCTTATTATACGGTGCTCGAGGGCACAATCTCAAGTCGGTGGACTTGCGCCTTCCGTTGGGAAAGATTATCTGTGTCACGGGCGTATCGGGCAGCGGAAAGTCGAGCTTAATTACGGAGACGCTGTACCCGCTATTGCGTCAACATCTGCATAAAAGTGTAGAAAAGCCTCTGCCCTATGACCGCGTGGAGGGTCTGGAGCACATTGGAAAGGTCATAGAGGTCGACCAGTCGCCTATCGGACGGACACCTCGTTCGAGCCCGGCACTCTACGTCAAGGTCTTTGACGAAATACGCCAGCTCTTTTCGAAGCTGCCGGAATCCCGAATGCGCGGATACAAGCCCGGTCGCTTTAGTTTTAATGTCAAGGGCGGCCGCTGTGAGCACTGCCAGGGAGCCGGTGTGCGCGTCATCGAGATGCATTTTTTGCCCGATGTGCTTATCGAATGCGAATACTGTGGAGGAAAGCGCTACAACGAAGAGACGCTCCAGGTGCGATATAAGGGCAAAAACATCAGCGATGTGCTCAACATGACAGTGGAGGAGGCCTGTCGCTTTTTTGAAAACATCCCGTCGATACATCGCAAGCTGCAGACTTTGCAGGAAGTCGGACTTGGATATATCCGCCTTGGGCAGCCAGCGACGACCCTGTCGGGTGGAGAGGCGCAGCGCGTCAAGCTCTCCAAAGAGCTGGCGCGCGTATCAAAGGGCAACACTCTCTACATTTTGGATGAACCGACCACAGGTTTGCACTTCGAAGACATCGTGCATTTGCTACACGTACTCAATAAGCTCGCCGATCGTGGCAATACTGTCGTCATCATCGAACACAATATGGATGTGATCAAGAGCGCCGATTGGATCATCGACCTGGGGCCCGAAGGTGGTGAGCGAGGGGGCACTATCGTAGCAGAGGGCACCCCCGAAGAGATTATCCGCAAGGGCGTGGGACATACGGCTAAGTACCTGAGGGAAGTCTTTGAAAAAGAAGGCGTGTTGGAAAGCGTGGGCGAAAAGTAATTCTCGGCAGTGAATCAACGGATCACATTGGAAACGCAAATAAATTTTATATTGCGGGGTCAAATGTTTTGGGTCGAATAAAATCTTTGGTCCTATGAGTGTCGATACGAAGGGTCATCCGCGGGGGTTGTACACCTTGTTTGCAACGGAAATGTGGGAGCGCTTTAGCTATTACGGCATGCGGGCGCTGCTGGTATTGTATTTGACTGCCAAGCTGGCAAAAGACGGCTTTGGTCTACCGAGAGATGAGGCATTGGCTCTGTATGCGGTCTTTACGGGTCTGGTGTATTTGACCCCCATTCTCGGTGGGTGGGTTGCCGATAAGCTCTTAGGCAAGCGCAAGACGGTCTACATCGGAGGTCTGGTCATGGCGGTCGGTCAATTTTTGCTTGCTACAAGTGCGTTTTTAGCTCATTCGCTCGATGTCGATACGCGTCTGTTTATCTTCAATTTTGGTCTCGGTGTACTGATCTTAGGCAATGGATTTTTCAAGCCCAACATCTCCACTATTGTCGGTGATTTTTACGACGACAACGATCCGAGGAAGGACTCGGCGTTCAATATATTTTACATGGGCATCAACCTCGGTGCCATACTCGGTCCCTTCATCGCAGGGGCCCTTGGAGAGCAGGTGCATTGGGGCTATGGATTTACAGCGGCGGGAGTGGGTATGGTCATCAGTGTGTTGTGGCTGAAGATGCAGGAGCACAACTTAGAGCGCTACGGACTGCCCCCCAATTCGCCGGAGGATAAGTATCTGCTCGATGCTCGAGATTGGAGAGATATCTTTGTTTGGGCGTTGAGCCTTGTAGTGGGAGCAGCAGTGGTGATATTGACCTGGAGCAGCTTGCCCGACCGCATCACGGGGATGTTGATGACATTGGGCTTTTTGGCTTTGATTCTGGGCATGGCTTACGTCATCATTCGCGGGATCGATGGTGACAGATGGCCAAAGAAGTTCATCCCCTTTGCAGCTGTGGTTATCCTTTTGTATATTTTGTGGAAGATCGATGCGCTTGCGTACATTCAATTGTTCTTTAGGGTAAACTGGATTGTCGGATTGATTCTGGGTGCGGGCTTAATTGGTGCGTTGTTGATTTCGTTGATGCTCAATACCAACGAGGAGTGGTCGCGCATGGGGGTGATCATCACGCTGGCGATTTTTAATATCGCCTTTTGGGCGGGATTCGAACAAGCGGGCGGTACGATGAATCTCTTTGCCAAGGAAAAGACAGACCGCACCCTTGAAGCCGTCTGGGCGCCCGATTTTATACAGAATCTAAACATAAAATGGCTGGGCTATTTGTGCCTGGTCTTTGTACTGATGTGGGTATACGACATAATCATGCGGGTGTTTTCTGATGACGAGCAGCGCAAGGCATTAGCGCGAAAAATTGGAGGTGTGGGCAAGATAGGGACGATAGTCCTCGGTGTGCTCTTGTTGTGGGCATATCTGTCAACGGGTCCGGAAATTCCGGCATCGTGGTTTCAAAACATCAACCCCTTTGCTATTTTGGTCTTTGCGCCCCTGTTTTCGATCATGTGGCTCAAGCTGGATCGAATGGGCCTCAACCCGCGTACTTCGATCAAGTTTGTCCTCGGCCTGGCCCTGGGCGGGGTGGCCTTTTGGGTGATGAGCATTGCCGATCACAAGGCAGAGACTGGTCTGGTATCGCCCATGTGGTTGGTCTCGGTATACGTCATTCTCACTTTAGGTGAGCTCATGCTCTCACCTATTGGGCTATCGATGATTACCAAGCTCGCGCCTACGCGTTTGGTATCCGTGGTAATGGGGCTTTGGATGGCGAGCTTTGCGGCGGGCAATTACATCGCCGGCATCCTCGAAAGCCTGCTCCACCACTATGGTTTTGAACTCTATCCCTTCATCATGTGGGTGATGTTCGGATGTGCTGCCGTATTGCTTTTATTTTCCCCTCTGATCAACATTGCAATGCGGGGCATACACTGATTTAGGTCATCGGATGGGATATAAGAGTTCATTTCGATAGGAGCTCCAGTTGCATGGAGTGTGGTAAATTGTGTTGTGATGATGGGAGTTTTTAGTAAGCTGAGAACGTTTAAGTCGGGATTTTGGGTGGCGAGTGCGATGGAGCTGTTGGAGCGATGGGCTTGGTACGGCATGTTTGCCGTCTTGGCCCTGTACTTGACGGGTTCCACCGACGAAGGGGCGCTGGGCCTGAGCCACACCGAAAAGGGCCAGATTATGGGCATAGTGACGGCCATACTGTACTTATTGCCCATATTTACAGGGGTGATTGCCGATATGATCGGCTTTAAGCTGAGCTTGATCATCGCCTACCTTATCTTAGCTTCGGGCTACTATTTTATGGGAGAAGTCGAGGGATATTGGCCGGTGTTTTTCGTGTTCTTATGGGTGGCCTTAGGGGCGGCGATGTTTAAGCCCGTGGCTTCTGCGATTGTGACCAAGACGACTGATGAGAGCAATTCCACCCTTGGCTTTGGCATCTTTTACATGATGGTCAATATCGGCGGATTTATTGGGCCGGCCTTTTCCTCCACCTTGCGCACCAAATACGGTTGGAAGATCATCTTCATCCAGGCGGCTGTAGTGATCCTGATCAATCTCGTCATTTTACTGCTGTTTTATCGGGAGAGCGATCGGATGCAGCGCCAGAAGGAGCGCTTTGGAGCTGCTGTGATGCGTGCGTTAAAAAACATCGGTGCTGCCCTCATGGATAAAAAGCTCACCGTGCTGCTCGTCATCATGGTGGGATTTTGGACGATGTTTAACCAACTGTTTTATACTCTTCCGACTTTTATCGAAGATTGGGTCGACACCGCCAGGTTAAAAGCGCAGATTGCGGGATTTTCTACTTGGATAGCGGAATTCATGAGTGGAGGAGGGGACAGGGTCAATCCCGAGATGATGATCAATATCGATGCGGGAGCTATTGTGTTGTTTCAGATCATCGTCTCTGCATTTGTCCAGCGCATGCGCCATGTGTCGGCCATGATTCGGGGTTTTTTGGTGTCCATCATCGGCATAGGCTTGAGCTTCTACTTCAAAGATGGCCTATATGTCATTGTCGGTATTGTGATTTTCGCCATTGGTGAGATGATGACCAATCCGACCTTTTCGTCGTTTATCGCGTTGATTTCGCCTAAGGGCAAGGAGGCGCTGTACATGGGCACGTATTTTATTCCAGTCTTTCTCGGCAATTTTTTCACGGGTTTTATTTCGGGCAATCTCTACGAGGCGTGGTCGGACAAACTCACGCTTCTCCAACGCGAAATGGCCAAGCGCAGCATCGACATGCCCGAGGTCGGCACGCAATTTTCCAAAAACGAGTATTACGAGTTAGCCGCGCAAAAGTTGCAGATGACGCAGCAGGAGATGACCGATATGCTCTGGCAGACGTATCATCCCAATAAGATTTGGTATGTCATCGTGGGGATAGGAGTCTTCACGCTCCTGGCACTCTATGTATACGACTTGTTGGTGATACGCCCCAATGAGCGCAGAGAAGAGGCAGCAAAAGCGGAGCTATGACGATGAGAGAAATGCACTTTCGGCACACGGTGATGGGACATCCCGCGGGCTTGTTTGTCCTGTTTTTTACCGAGATGTGGGAGCGTTTCAGCTATTACGGCATGCGGATTTTGCTGATGTTGTTTTTGGTGGCCAAGGTGTCGGAAGGGGGATGGGAATGGTCGCGCAAGGAAGCCGCCTTGCTCTTCAGCTGGTACGTCATGCTGGTATATATCACGCCGCTCATCGGCGGTTGGCTGGCCGACAACGTACTTGGTTATGTGCGCGCGGTCATCATCGGATCGGTGGTGATGACCCTTGGGCACTTGTCCCTTGCCCTTGCGGATTTGCCCTTGGAGGCGGATTTGCGCTTTTTCTTCTACATCGGGCTGTTGCTTTTGGTGATCGGAACGGGCTTTTTTAAGCCCAATATGACATCGATCATCAGTCAGATGTATCCGCAAGATAGCCCGAAGAAGGATGGAGCGTACACGATCTTTTATATGGGAGTCAATGCGGGTGCCTTTATCGGCACCTTGCTCGTGGGTTGGTTGGGCGAACGCATCAGCTGGAGTTACGGCTTTGGTTTGGCCGGGGTGTTTATGCTCTTTGGACTTTTGCAATTTTACTTTGGACGCCACATCTTTGGGGAGCGCGCTAACATGCCCGCGAAGAAGTACGAAAGGCAGCAAAGTCCCTCGGAACCAGCGGAGCAAGCGCGCGGAGTGCCCTTTACTCCACTCGACAAGGCCATGGCCCTTATCGGTGCGGTTGCAGCTGTCCTCTGGGTGGTCGATGGTCTGTATTATGCCATTACGCGAGGGAGCTATTTGCTTCCCGAGGTGCTGTTTCGCCTAAAATGGGACATGGTAGGCATAGATTGGGATGTGGGCATGTCGACTCTGGCGCTGACGCTATCGATTGTCCTCTTTGTGTTGTTGGGATTGCGCCGCATCGGACGCTACGAGCCTATTGAGCGCGATCGGCTCATCGTCGTGTTCATTTTTGCCACGACGGTAGTGTTTTTCTGGATGAGTTTTGAGCAGGCGGGCACTTCGATGACCATATTTGCCAAGGACTACACCAATCGCGTGTTGACCGGTGGCTGGAAGCTCACATTCCAGGTCGTCGATACGCTTTTGAGCCTTGCACCCTTACTCATTTTGACCTGGGTCATCTACTTGCTGTTTAAGGCAATTGGCAAAGTCTATCCCTTGACCATTGCCTTTACGGTGTTGAGCTTTGCTATCGTATGGGTCCTGGCAATCTACCGACTGAAGTACGAATACGGTAGTGCGCAAAGCCAGGTGGCAGCGTCGTGGTTTCAGATACTCAATCCCTTTTTTATCATCACATTGGCGCCGCTGTTTTCGAAGCTCTGGGAGCGCGTGCACGTACCGGGGCCGTTGAAGTTTTCGATGGGCTTGAGCTTGCTCGCTATGGGCTTTGCTGCTTTAGCCTTTGGAGCACGCGATATTCCCGCTGGTGCACAGACGGCATCTGTGAGCATGATATGGCTGATACTTGCGTATTTATTGCACACCTTAGGGGAGCTGTCCCTTTCGCCGGTGGGTTTGTCGTATGTCAGCAAGCTGACGCCGCCGCGCATGATTGCCTTTGTGTTTGGCATTTGGTACATCTTCATCTCGATCGCCAACAAGTTGGCTGGTGTGACGGCTTCCTACGTTGACGACATTTCCCAAAATGTGGGCATGTCGGGATTTTTCCTCATCTTCACCCTCGTGCCCTTAGCCGTAGCAGCGCTGATAGCCCTGTTTTCGAAGCGCATCGTGCGCATGATGCACGGCATCGAGTGAGCACAGTACTCTAAATCAATTTGGCGTAGATGAAGAGAATAGAGCTTTGGCTATTGGTTGGGGTAGGAGGGATTCTGACCACGGGTTGTTATCAAAATGTCAAGGGTTGTCTGGATCCGAGGGCTAAGAATCTCGATGTGCGCGCCGACGTGTCGTGCTGTTGCGTGTATCCGTCGCTTCTATGGTCTTTAGAAGCCGACTGCAATGGGACAGCCATCGCCTGGGACGATACTTGTGCCGTGGCGACCGAGCAATGGAAGGTTTTGTCGTATGAAATGGTAATCTCTGAAGTCGTCGTCTACATCGATGACAAAGCCATACGCACCGATTCGACCGTTACACTACGCCTTGAGGGCGATAAAATGGTGCGTGTTCGCGACGACATTCGGGTGCTTCGCGGGGGAGGCCCCACTGCAGCAATTCCAAAATTTGTTGCAGAAGGGTCATTGCAGCAAGTGGAATGTACTATAGGAATTCCCCACAACGGTATCCGACCCAGCTCCTTTCCTGAGGGGCACCCCATGCGTGAGGAAACCGAGCTCTGGGATACGCTGAAGGGATACCGCATATTGTATTTGCAAGCGTTGGAACTCAATAGCGGCGATACTACAAGGATAGAGCTCTTCCAACGCGATGTCGACACGGTGCGATGGCGATCGTCTACCTCTGTGGTTGGGGTACGCGGTAAAGACCTTCACCTGAGCTTAGTAGCCGAATTTGCTGAGTTTTTGAGTGCACATCGACAACACCAGTGGACGGAGGAAGAGAGCCTGCGCCAGTGGAAAAGCCACCTTCGCCTAAAACAATAGTACGACCCAAGGGTGTTATTAATGGTAATAAAATTTGCTACAGGCATATGGAAAATTCGACGAAGAGTGTGGTCCATCGGCTGTCGGATCCGCTCAAGCTCATAGGGCCCTTTCAGAAATTTGTCGAGCAGGAGAGTATTGCAGGACTTTTCTTGATCGTCATGGCCATCATTGCCATGATATGGGCCAATTCGCCGTTTTATCCCGAGTATGAAGCCCTTTGGAATACTCCCTTAGGCGTGCATGTAGGTGATTTTCACTTTGTCAAGCCCTTGCTCTTTTGGATCAATGATGGCTTGATGACGGTGTTTTTCTTCTACATTGGGCTCGAATTGAAGCGCGAGTTGATCGTTGGCGATATCAACACGCCGCGCAAGGCGCTCTTTCCCTTCATTGCGGCGCTTGGGGGTGCGGTGGTGCCGATATTTCTGTATTTGACATTAAACGACAATCCCGAAACGGTCCGGGGGTGGGCAGTGCCGATGGCGACGGATGTGGCCTTTGCCCTTGGGGTGCTCTACATGCTCGGCAACCGCGTGCCGGTGAGCCTCAAGGTGTTTTTGACGGCCTTTGCCATCATCGACGACTTGTTTGCCGTGTTGGTCATCGCTGTCTTTTACGGGGGGCATGAAATCGATGGCCGCCTTCTACTCTATGCCATGGTGCTCATCAGCCTTTTGGGGGTGATCAACAACATGTTTCGGTATTCGACACTTGTGGGATTTGCCATTGCGGTGGTCGTGTGGTATCTGTTTTATCGGGCGGGCATACATCCTACGGTAGCTGGAGTGATATTGGCCTTTACCATACCCATGCGACGAAAGGTCAATCTGCGAACGCTATCGATCTACCTCAACGACATCTCGCAGAAAATCCTCAACAAGCTGGACGATAACGAACAACGGCTACTTACCAAGGAAGAGATCAATTGCATCCAAAATATCGAAAATCTCACCTATGACGTGCGTTCGCCGCTACAGTTCTTAGAATACCGCTTGCATCGCTTCATCAGCTATGGCATCTTGCCTCTCTTTGCCCTGGCCAATGCCGGCGTACACATCGATTCGATCGCCAATGTCAACATGGCCATGATAGGCGTCATCGTGGTGAGTTTGGTGGTGGGGAAGTTTGTCGGCATTTTGTCGTTTTCGTGGTTGGGATTGAAGCTCGGCATCACGACCTTGCCTGGACATATGAAATTTCACCACATGGTTGGCGTATCGGCCATCGCGGGCATTGGATTTACCATGTCGATTTTTATTGCTATCTTAGCTTTTGGGAGTGAGTCCGTTTATCTCAACTCGGCCAAGTTGGGCGTAGTTTTGGGATCGACGATTGCAGGCATCATTGGATATACCATTTTGCGTGTATACGGCGACAAAGAGGGCCTACCGCAAGAGGCGGTGGAGGAGTTTGAAGTCGTACAGGTCCATGGATGTGCAAAACCTCAAGACAAATGAATACCGTATCTTCCAGGATTCATCTCGTCAAAGGGGATATCACGCGCATGCGGGTTGATGCTGTAGTCAATGCGGCCAATGCCCAGCTCAATCCGGGTGGCGGTGTCGATGGGGCTATTCATCGAGCTGCTGGTCCTGAGCTCTTTTGGGAGTTAAAGCGAAAGCACACTGGCTGCGCACCCGGCAAAGCAGTGATCACCAATGGATATCGACTTCCCGCTAAATACGTCATTCACACGGTCGGCCCCGTATGGAAAGACGGCCGTCATGGCGAAGACGAAGTACTCGCCTCTGCCTATCGATCTAGTTTAGAGTTGGCGCTCCAACATGACGTAAAAAGCATTGCCTTTCCCAATATCGGCACCGGCGTCTACAAATTTCCCAAGACGCGAGCTGCCCAAATCGCCATCGAGACGGTCAAAAATTTCCTCAAAGAGACCCAAGCAGATATGGAAGTCTACTTCGTATGCTTCGACGAAGACAATTACCAGATCTACCACCAGCTGCTCCATCCGTTTAACCCCAATTAGCGACCGCTTTGGTTGGCCAGCTGTGTGTTCCATGAGAAACTCTGAGGAGAAGCTATGTGAAAAGATGTGCGAGCACCGTTTTATACAAAAACATCGGATCTTCTAATTTCGCATTGGAAATCGGTTGGTCCAATGACGAAGACGATTTTAATGAGCATAGCTGCATTAGGGCTTGTCGTCGATGTTGGAGCCCAGGATTTCTGGCGGGTTCCGCTTCAATCGGAGGTCAACAGCGTGGAGCCCATGACGGGCTTTGTCTTTTGGGTTGGACAGCGCACCAATACCGATGCCATACAGCTGGAGTTCAGCTATATGAGGTACGACGAGGTGGTCGATGACGATGGACACTTTCGATGGGATGCGGTGGAGGCCGTATTGGATAGCGTAGCCAGCCGCAATCATCAGGCCATTTTGCGGTTTTACTATACCTATCCCGGGCAACAGACGACCGTGCCCGGCTACATCAAGGCCCTTCCTGACTATGAAGAGACGGTTGGGTGGTCGGAGGGGCAAAAGACCTGGTATCCCGATTGGTCGCATCCCGAGTTGAAGCGCTTTCACCTGCGGTTTTATCGTGCCTTTGCGGAGCGCTACGATGGCGATCCGCGCTTGGCCTTTTTACAGACGGGCTTTGGGTTATGGGCCGAATACCACATCTACGATGGGCCGTATCTGTTGGGGAAGACCTTTCCCGACGAGGCCTTTCAACGGGATTTTCTGATGATGATGGATTCCGCCTTTCAGTACACGCCCTGGTCGATATCCATTGATGCCGCGGATCCCGAAAACGGTCCCTTTGACACGTATCCCGAACTGCTCTCTCTGCGGTTTGGCAATTTTGACGATTCCTTTATGGCGGAGGAGCACCCACAGGTCAATGCGCCGCGCTGGGCCTTTTTCGACACCTTAGACAGGTACCGCTGGGCACCTGCAGGCGGTGAGTTTAGCTATTACTCCGACTACGATCAGATGCACGTGCTCGACCTGCCCGATGGGGCCTACGGCGTCTCGTACGAAGAGATGGCTCGGCGGTTTTCCATCAGCTATATGATCGGCAACGATCAGCCGGACTATCAGCCCATGTCGCGCATCCGCGAGGCGAGCCAAAATACGGGTTATCACTTTGAAATCGTCGATTTTTTAACCCGCGCCGACAGCTCTATTGTGTACATCACCAACAAAGGAACGGCTCCCATCTACTATCCGGCGTATGTATCGGTGGATGGCGTGCGCAGTACGACGAGCATCCAGGGCCTCATGCCTGGCGATACCCTCCAGTGCGGCATAGCAGCGGGTAGGGCTCCCCACGAAGGCATTCCCATGCTGCGCATCGAAAGCGATTTTATCTTGCCCACCCAGACGATTGAATACGACGCCCACATTCAGACGACCCACATTCAAGGCATGCGATCCACCCCGAACAAGCCCCGAATCGTGCTCATCGACCATGGGACCGCACGGCTCTGCCAGCTCGACTGGGAAGCCTCCCCGCCTCAAAAGTGCCACATCTCCCTTACGGATATTGGTGGGCACGTTTTGCTGTCGAAGACTACGGAGGCCTCTGCTCCATGGCCGTTGCCTCCTATCCCAGGGGGCATCTACTTCCTGACGGTCGAGTGGAGTGGCGGCCATAGCGTACATCGACTATGGATCGATTGAAAAGGCCAAAGGGCTTGTTGCCGACCGAATTCTCACCACGGAAAAAATGGCAATAATTAAAGCAACAGAAAAAATTTTCCATAGAGTTGGGCTAAAAAAAAATATTCCCTATATTTGTAGCGTTAAATGATCACCTATAGGAAGAGCTAACACTACGACACCCGAAGGAACACTAAACTTTAAAACCATAAGCTATGCACCCAATCCGTTTAGTTCGAATGGCTATTGTAGGGATGCTTTTTGCCCTGATGAGCGCTTGTGTACCCGTTTTTTGGATGGAGGACGCCCAAACCCTTGGCCCGGGAAGATGGAAGATCAGCGCAACGGCATCGATGCAGCAAGTCGAATTGGAAGGTAAGAGTTCGTTAAAGGATTTAAAAGGATTGTTGATATTGTCCCCTGAAGAGAATTTCAATTGGGACATTCATATCGCCTATGGCCTGACCGATCGCTTCGATTTGGGCGTGGTGTCCAGTTACTACACCGCAGGTCTGACGGGCAAGTTTCGCCTCATCCAACTCCCTGAGGGACATGCCTTTGCTCTGGGTGGGCGTGTACTCGGAGGGCATATCGTCTATGATCCTTTTCCGGAGTCTAAGTGGCACTCTTATCTTCCGCTTTTAGGCTCTTCGTTCCCCTTATTGAGCTGGCAGACCTATGCCTTTTACACCCATTGCTTCCGCGGGGGAAGGGTAACGTTACAGCCGGGCTGGAGTTATTTCTACATCGGAAGGGACAACGATTATCTCAACTTCGGCACGGCCACACTGGGTATCCATGTGAGCGTACCCCTCCACCAGCACATTACTCTGCACATCGGTTACCACGGTAGTAAGTCGCTCTACGTTTACAATAGAGCGCTTGACATAAAAACGTCCAGCCTGCGAAGTAGCCTTAGCTACAGCTTTTAATGCCAGTGCAGCCTACGGCTCTACAGCTGTTTAAAACCTTATCATAGAGGAAACGGCGCAGAAGGCGGTCGAGTCTGAGCGGAGGACGTGTTTGTACTGCTTGTACAATGGTCGGCACCCTATGCAGGGATTGACCTGCGGCCAAAGAGATAGGGCAGACAGCTTCGATACGGTAGTGGTTCGCCCTCGAAAGGGTGGAGTGGATTGTGTATCGAAGTCGACTCCATCCGAGTATGTACCGAGGCGAGAGCGCTCACATCCATATCCGTCATCGTGCAGTAGGCCTACACCGAAATGACACGCACCGTTTTGGCTTATACGAGATCGTACACCTACGTGTCGAGACCACATCCGCATCGGAGCCCATGTTCATCAGCGATTGTCGGTGCTATCGGCTTCGCAGTTGGTCGCTCGGCAAGGGCACTGATAGGGAATGGTGGTGATCTTTTCCGTTTTCATGGCATTCAGATGTGTTGCTATGGAGGGAGATATATGTGGATATGATGTCTTTTTGTGAGAAAGAATTTTAATCAATTGAAAATTTTTTCAATGAGTGGTCGTTAAACCAAATAGCAAGAGCTCTTTAGGGCACTTGTCGGAAAATACGGAGAGAATAAATAAAAAACACTGCCATTATGGGAGCGAATCGATGGATCGGATGGCGTAGGGCTATATGTCTTTACGCAGGGCTCGTCTTGTTGACGTCGTGTCAGCCGTTTTATTGGATGGAAGATGCGCATACACTGGGGAAGGGAAGGTGGAAGGTCGATGGTCAGGCCTACATTCAATATTGGGATCCTGCGTATAAAGACAATCGAATACCAGGATGGGCATTTTTAGACTTCGGTTGTTCCTATGGCGTGACCGATCGCTTGGATCTTGGATGGATGGCCACCAGTGCGACCATTACGGGGCTGCGGTGGAAATACCGCTTGTTTCAAACACCAGCCAAACACGCCTTAGCTGTGGGTGGACGTTGTATGACCCATGTCGCATTTTTATCGCTCGGTTTATCCTATTTCGAAATCTATTGGCAGACGGACCTGCGGTATACGCGGAGTTATCGATGGGGCACGTTGTCATTCAATCCATCGGTGATGTATTATCGCTACGCGAAGACTAAGGAAGACTTATTTCCCTTTCATGCCTTTTTGGGCCTGCATGCCAATCTTCCATTAATTGGTGATCAGCTCACCCTTCAGATCGGCGGTAGCGGAGGATACCCCATTATCTCCCCCTTCCGAAGAGCCAAAAAATACTTTTTCTTTACAGGAGGTGTGGGAATGGCCTACAGCTTTGGCAGGAAGCGTTGAAGGACGACCGTTTTAACCAACCAAAACGCCACAACCATCGTCCATAATTATTGAGGACTATCGCACAATTGGTGGTGAACAATCCTTTTTGCTGTGCAATTGGAGATAGATTTTATTGTGATAAGTAATGATAGCAAAACGTATTTTGATCGGTATGAAATGGTTGATGCAATGTAAGGTTATTGGGCTGCTGGCGAGCGTGGCATTGTTCTGTTCGTGTAGGTCGTCTATTGTGATGGAAGACGCATACACTTTGGGTCGTGGCAACTGGAAAGTGGAATTGCAAGCGGCCCAACAGCATGTTGTAATCTACGATGAGCGCAAAGACCGGTTTAATAACACCTCGACAATACAAGATTATGTAGCTGAGGGCTTGGTGTCTCAGTTTGATGTACAGTTATCTGTCGGATTGACGGATCGATTGGATGTCGGTGGGAAGTTCAATACAAATTCCAGCGGATTGATGGCGAAATATCTACTTGCGTGATATCCTTCGGGTTTTGCGCTCGCCATAAGAGGTGGTATACACTCTTTCGAATGGGCATTGTATACCAACTATGTGCAATTGCGGGCAGATATGTTGTATACCATGCCGCTCTGGAAGGGGTCGCTGACTCTGCAGCCGGGATGGCAGCAGTTCGTTATTCGAGAGGAGTTGTCTTTAGTGAGCTTTGGCTTTTTGAGCATGGGTTTGCACCTCGGAGTGCCGATAGACGATCACGCTATCTTTCGCATCGGATTATTTGGGGGCAGTAAGCTCATCCCCAAAGACAGTACACAAGCATTTTTCCTCAGTTTGAAGAGTGGCTTTTGCTTTTATTTTTGACCATACGCCGTTTAATGCTGCTCGTACGATACATAGTTCCTTGCTCCGTCGGTCCGTAGAAATCGAGGGGTGTTTGGTGAAATTTTGAAGTGAACGATTGCATGCGCCATGATGATTCACAAATGTATTCCTTGGCCTGTCGAGGTGAATGATATGTCTTGTCGGGTCAATTTATCGGTTTCCACATTGTGGGGTATCGGTAAAATTAGAAAGATGTGGATGGGGCATCGGTATTGGCTATGTCCAAGGGAGCGAGGGAGGGGAAATGGCCACACTCATGTCGGGGCCCATGTTTATCAGCATTTATCGATGGTATCGGTTTCGCATTTAGACGCTCGGCCAGGGGCCGCTGCGAGGGGGAAGGTCGGAGCTTTTCGGTTTTGATGACTATCTGTGGTGTCGCTATGGTGTAGATATGAATGGATGCAAGGGGTTTACAAGAGATAATTTTTAATAGGTTGAAAAAAATTTTGACAAGGGTTCTTCTGGGTTTTTGTCGGGAAATACAGAGAGAATAAAAAGAACTGCCATTATGGGAGCGAATCGATGGATTGGATGGTGTAGGGCTATATGTCTTTACGCAGGGCTCGCCCTGTTGACGTCGTGTCAGCCGTTTTATTGGATGGAAGATGCGCATACCTTGGGGAAGGGAAGGTGGAAGGTCGATGGTCAGGCTTACTATCAGTTTTGGGAAGCGGCGGCTAAGGAGTACCCAATATTTTTTTATTGTTGTGGACATGCGGAATTCGGCTTCTCCTACGGCATGACCGATCGACTGGACATCGGATGGATGTATAGTGGTATACATTACACAGGTATGCGCTGGAAATACAATGTTTTTAATACTCCGCCAAAACACGCGCTATCGGTCGGTGGTCGAGCCATGATCAATACATACTTTCTCAGTGGCAACAGCCTCGGCCTCAACTGGCAGACGGACCTGTGGTATACGCGGAACTATCGATGGGGCACCTTGACATTCAATCCGTCGGTGACCTATAACTACTTGAGCGATGTTGAAAACAGACATCCTCTCTACGGCTTTTTCGGCCTACATGCCCATCTTCCACTAATCGATGGTCAGCTCACCTTTCAATTCGGTGGTAGCGGGGGATATCCCCTTACCAATCCCTTGTGGGAGGCTAAAGGCAACTTCATCTTTACGGGAGGCGTGGGAATGGCCTACAGCTTTGGCAAGAAGAGATAGTTTGATCAAACCATTTACCATGGATTTGGAGAGGGATTTTATGGTGTAAAATGTAAAGGGGAGCAAAA
>WFXH01000009.1 GCA_015490715.1 Saprospiraceae bacterium
AATCGCAACTCACGTCGTATTTGCCGAAGGTCTTCTTCGGTCGGCGTAAAGGGAAAATCTCGATACGGCTCACTCGGCCGATAGCTGCCGTAGGGACGCGTACAGCCGGGCTCTCCATTGGCAGCTGGGCAGCCGTCCGTTTCGAAGGGATGACCGAAGTCCAGCGTTTTCAGGATTTTTTCCACATCCGTACCCAAAATCTTCAACCGCGCGATGTTGCCGTCGTCGTCCAGGCCGATAGCCTGGCGCGGCAAATCGTAGTTTTCGATGAGGTGTTTGACAAACTGTATGCGTCGCCAACGAGTGATCGGCGCCTTTGGATGGTTGCCCATCCGCGAGTCGGGCTCAGGATTGAAGGAAAACAAATAGGTGTAGATTTGATGCTCCTTGAGGTGATAAAATAGATCGATCAGCTCTGCATCGGTTTCGCCCAGACCCACCACGGCATGCACGTTGACTTTCCATGGACCGAAGATGTCGCGTGAGGCGTAGATGATATCCCAGTAATTGTCCCAACGCAATCCTCCTTTGGGCACGTTTGTGCGCGTGTCGAAGAAGACGCGCTCACTGACCGCATCCAATCCCACTCCGATCATGTCGGCACCGGCGTCTTTAAAGGTCTGCAGCTTAGTGCGATTGAGCGTGGGCGGCGCCACCAACAGGCTCAATGGCGTCTTCACCCGACGCGTAATGCGCTGCGTGATGTCTAAAGTGTCTTTGTATGCCCTGCCATGGGTCACCATCGATATGCAGAGGCGCGTCATGTAGGGCTCATAACGAGCTATCCGCTCAATGACTAAGTCCGTCTCATACAGCGGCCAGTCCACGCGGATAAATGAGCGATCTTCGTAATGCCCTGGGCGCGTACGCGCTAACCCACAATAGCCGCAGTCGGAATAACATCCGTCTTCGTAATTGAGCAGCAGGTTGATACCCCCAAAGGCAAAATCCCGCGCAAAGCGCCCGGATTTCAGCCGCAAAGCCATGGCACTGGCCGCGCTAATGCGCACATAGTCGGGACTGTATTTGCGCTCTTCTTCGTGTTGAACGACTGGTAAGGGTATCTTGCCTTCTTCGATGACTAACATAGCTCGATCGATTTTATACCGTTTGTTTTTCGCTCAGTTTCGGATAATAACACGACCCATCGTAGTGGTAATGCATCTCCACATGGGCCTTTCGCACGGCTGCCTTGATGAGCCGGACGATGTTTTTTACTTCCACAGGCACCTCCATGCCCATGTCCCTGCACCGTTCTACCACCTTTTCGAGCGTTGCGCGCAGGCGGCCTTCTTCGGCACTCGACCACTTGAGCGCAGCTTCCACTTCACTGAAGAAGCGCTCTCCATGCAAGAAGTCGCCCGTAATCAAGGCACTCTTGATCAAATCGCCCTTGACGGCGACGTAGGCGCGCAATAGGCCGGCGGGCGTCTTCATCACCGCCATGCCCGTCATGTCCTCTCCCGGAGCATATTGCCGCAACCAATCGGGGTGCCGATATTTCTCCTCGGCAAGTTGTTTGATTTGTTCTTTTTCCGCCTCAGTCCAACCACTTGTCTGCCAATGTGCGGGAAACTGCGTCTCGTACGCCTGCCGTAGGAGCGCCTTGAGCTCCTCCATGGTAATAGACCCTGAGGTTTCGCGCTTGAGTGTAGTGATGCGATCGTAAACGGATTGGATGCCCTTGCGATCGGCGTACTTTCGAAGCGGTATCTTGAGTATCCGCAGCATGAGCTCGACATCTAAGTCGTAGAGGAGACTGGTATGAAATTGTACAGCACCCGAAGGGCTGAGATAGATGCCCAGCCCCGCGATTTTCTTGCCCTGTACTTCCAGGTCGTTTTTTGATCGAAACTGCACTGCTAATCCAAGAGATTGTAAGACATCGACGATGGGTTGCGCCAGTTGGTGATACAGCTCGCGAATGTGATGCCATTGAAAGAGGTTGGGCCTGGCAGTGAGGCAGATGCCGAGCTGATCCGGACCCATGATGATCGCACCGCCTCCTGTGAGCCTGCGGCTGTATTCGATGTCCTGTGCCTCACAATAGGCCAAGTCGACCTCCGCTTCGAGGTTTTGAAAGCGACCTACCAAAGCACAATGCGGCCTGTAGGTATAGAGCCGAAGGCAGAGATCCACCTTGCCATCCCTGTCGTAGAGCGCAGTCAACAGCTCATCGGCTGCCAGGCCCTCCGCAGCTCGAACATTGGTATCTTCTATGTAGCGCGCATACCATTTCATACCTCCCGACATTCACTCCACGCCACACGAGCAGGCATTTTCGTAATACTCTGGTGTCAGTCCCTTGTCGATAGCGTACTGTACGATACCCTCCGCGGGATAGGCGATGCCGTTGAGACCTGCATCGATGGCTGCTCGGTCGACCTCGACTTTGTATTTGCCCTGTGGTCGAGCGCATCCCAACATGACGTAATCGTCGGCAATGGTCAAGCGCGCATCGGCAAAGAAATTGGATACTTCCTCCACCGAAGGAAGGTCGATGTTCCACATGGCTGTGCCGTAGAGCGGAGTGATGATGACGAGCACTAAGGCATGACGCGGATAGCGAGCAATCATTTCTAAGGCCTTCCATTCGCCGAGGAGCTGGCCGTAGTGGAGGCCAAGGATAATATGCGGTCGCAAGCTCAACTCGTACTTACTCAACCAATACAGGGCGCGATCGAAATCGCGCGTCGTCGCCTCGAGGTGGTAGACTTTGCGTATGGTCTCGTCGGAACCAATGATGTCGAGTGCCACTCCGTCGACCCCTGCTTCGCTCAAGGCTCGGGCCTGCGCTTCACTGCGTATCAGCCCCGTATGCATGATGATTTTCATGCCCAACTCTTCGCGGACACGTGCGATTTGGTCGATATACGGCATAAAAGGCACTTCGCCGGTCTTGAGGGACCCGCCGCTGAGAAGAATGCCCTCCGTGCCTCCTTCCTTCAAGCGCTTGCACATCTCGAAGAGCCCTTCGCGCTTGTCGAGGGCAAGCATGGGCTCGAGGATCTTTTTTTCGCAATGGTCGCAATTGAGCGCACAGCCCTTCCCCGTCAGGCTGACCGAGACAAACTGGCGGGGATTGGCCTGACACATCTCATCCGTCGCGTACGATTTCAATCCGGGGTTGTAAAATTTTATCCCCTTCCCAAAATGGGCCAAACGTAGCTCAAAGGCGCGTTCCAACTTTTGTGGTATGTCTGTGAGTACCTGCATCGTCATTCGGCTATCCAACCCTTTTGCTGCATCTTCTTCCACTCGCCTTCAAACCACTGGCGGATGTTGTCCACGCCAGCGACGAGGTGGTCAAACTCGTCTTGCATGTTGGTGAGCTGCACCTGTACGAGCCATCCCTTTCCGTAGGGGTCTGTATTGAGCAGTCGCGGATTGTGAAGTACCTCCTGATTGACGGCTACAATCTTTCCAGAGACGGGCATGCGCAGATGCCCCACGTGTTTTTCCGCTTCAATTTTGCCAAAGACCGCACCGCGCTCTAAGGTATCGTCTTCGGCGTCGATTTGTAAGGCGACAAAGGTGCCGCTGGATTCCTCCAGTAGCGGGCTGACACCAATAGTGGCGAGATCCCCTTCGGGTCGTATCCACAAATACGTATCGGGATCGTATAGTACATCGGTGCGTATGACGGGCATATCGACTTTTTTATCGGCCATAGTGCTGAGTTTTTATGTTTGGTCTATTTATCCCATTGCTTCCTTGATCAATTCAGCGATATCGCGTACGATGATCTTACCTTCGTTGCCGGTCGACTTGACGGCATCTTCAAAGCGGGACACTTCGTAAGGACAGCAGACGACGAGCACGTCGGCTCCCGTAGCGACGGCTTCTTTGATGCGATTTTCCGAGAGGCGCTCTTTGATGTGGTCGGCCATAAAGCCGTCGAGCCACATCCCGCCACCTCCGCCGCCACAGCAATAACTCTGCTCGCGACAGCGTCCCATTTCGACAAATTCTACTCCCGGCAGTGCTTCAATCAGCTTGCGCGGAGCATCGTATTCGCCGTTGTGACGGCCCAAATAGCACGGATCGTGAAAGGTCACCTTGTAATTGAGCGTCTTCTTCCACTCGATCTTGTCGATTAGCGGCGCTAAAAACGTCGTGTAGTGCACCACCTCAAACTCCCCGCCGTACTTGGGATATTCCTTGCGCAAGGCATTGAGCGCATGGGGATCGGTGGTGAGGATTTTATTAAACTTGTATTTCTTCAGCGTTTTGATATTGTGTTCGGCAAACTCTTCAAACAGGCCGACCTCTCCCGCCAGGCGCTGCGAATCACACGAACACTTCTCCTCCACGCCGAGGATGCCGAAGTCGACGCCGAGCCGCACTAAGATTTCTGCCAGCGCCTTTGTCGCATCCTTACTGCGGTGGTGGTATGCCGGATAGCATTCGACAAACCACAGCACGTCGACTGGACGATTGATTTCCTTCATGATGGGTACTTCCACCGATACCTCTTTCGTCCAATCGGCTCGCTTTCGCGGAGATTCGCCCAGTGGATTGCCGTATTCAAAGGTGTTTTCAAAGGCCTCTTGCAGCTCGTCGGGTACCTGGCCCTCCATGACGGCTTCGGCACGCACGGCAGGCATGATGTCGATCATGTTGACATCTTTGGGGCACACCCGAAGGCAATTCATACAAGTGGTGCATTTCCACAGATCAGGGCTTTCAAACAAGTCGATGCCGTACTGTAGATTGCGGTATATCTTGCGCGGACCGTATTCTCCTCCGACAGTATCCACCGGACAGACGGGCACGCACTGCCCACACTGATAACACCATCCCATCGACTCTGCCCCGGGAATGGACGTCACCTTGTCGAGCATGGAAGTGTCGTAGTCAAAGATGACGCGCTGCTCAAACATGCGGTTCCATTCCCGCGAGAGCTCTATGCCGTCTACGACGACCTTTTCCTTTTCAATGATCCTGTCTTTTTCGACATTTAATCTTGCCATATGCTCTTACTTTTCTCCAAGTCAATTAGACATTGCTGTATTGGTCAGGTGTTGTACGCCCAAAAGGCGACGGGTAAACTCCGTCATGGTGGGCATCACCTGATTGAATTCCTGTGTCATGCGCATGCGCAGCACGGTATAGGCATAGATGACGTAGACGCAGCTCAAGAAGACATGCGTACCAAAGAGGTCGCGGCTAATCGTCTGGAATCCCGCTGCATCGCCCACTTCGTGGACGAAGGCGATGCCCTTGCCTATGCTGGTGTACTTCTCGCCGGGCGTGCGGCCTTCGACGACATAGTTTTCGGTAGTGACCAGGGGTAGTGCACCCGTAGAGGTCTTTTCATCCCAGATCCACCGAGTCCAGAGCCAGTACTGCTCGGGGAAGACGTAGTGGAGGAATTCCGATGCGATTTCTACGCGCAGGCGCGGGCTGATCCACGGCACGCGCTGGATGAAGGCATCGACCCGTGCCGAAACGGGCCCCTTGTCGTAGAGGAGAGTTTGCAGCGCGTTGCGGAAGGCCTCCACCTTTTCGGGCTCTTTGATCCATTGATTGCGCCTACGCATGGCGAAAATCATGGACGTCAGCTGTTCGAGCTGAGCGGTCGACAGCGCGCGGACGGCATCGGCAGAGCCGAGCGCTTCTTGAAAGCGTCGGCTCTTCTCACGGAGCAGATCCACCGTCTCCTCTAAGGATCCAGGGCGGATCTTTTCCATCGTCTCCTTCATAAATTCGATGGCCGTCTTTGTGTCGACGATATTGCCCATATGTCGTGCACCTTATGATTAAGCCGTCACTGCTTCGAGTTTGCGCAGGGCGGCCATGGCTTTGACAGCCGCAAGTCCCCCCGCGGAAACGCTATCCTCCAAATCCGCCGGGCCCGTACAAGCTCCCGCTGCAAACACGCCGGGCACATTGGTCGATACCGTATCGAGTGGCCCTCCGATGGTCTCTATAAAACCGTACTTGTTTTGCTTGAGGCCGAAGATGCGCGCCATTTCCTTGGTGCCTTCACTGGGCTCCATGCCCACGGCGAGGATGACCACATCCATTTCTACCTCCATGGGTCTGCGGAAGGTCGTATCTTCTCCCTTGACCAAGAGCTTATCGCCCTTGCGCACGATCTCGGTGGCTATTCCCTTGATGTAATTGACTTTGTACTCCTCCTGTGCCTTCCAGTAGATTTCGTTTTCCCAATACCCGTACATGCGCATGTCGATGTAGAAGATAAACACCTTGCAGTCGGGGATGAGCTTTTTGATTTCGATGGACTGCTTGGAGGAGATGCCGCAGCACACCTTCGAGCAGTACTCATTGCCGAGGCGTCGATCGCGGCTCCCCACGCACTGGATAAAGCAGACGCGCTTGGGCACTTCTCCGTTGGAAGGACGGACGAACTTGCCTTCACTGAGCATCTTTTCGGCATCGGTCAAGGTGATGACGTCGTCGAACTCGTAGTACCCGTATTTCTGGGTTTCGCGTCCTGGGTCGAAGTGTTGAAATCCCGTGGCGATGATGACAGCTCCCGCCTTGATCTCGACCTCCTTGCCGAGCTGTACCCCCTTCAGGGTAAAATCACCCAGAGCACCCTCGGCATCGGTGATGAGGGTGTTGTACATGATTTCGACATTGGGGTGATTTTCGATGGGGGCGATCAACTCGCGTAGAGCCGTCTGCGTATCGCGCAAGTCGGGCGTCAATGCCGCGTATTTCTGCTCATCGGGCGTGCCGCCCAGGCGATCGCGCTTTTCAATCAAGATGGCCTTAAATCCGAGCTCGGCCACTCCCTTGGCCGCCTCAATGCCGGCGGGCCCTCCTCCAATGATGGCTACTGTTTGCGTCGTCATATGGCTTGATCTTTTTTGTCGATACTCTACGACTATGCACAATCACGCATCGGCATCTTCCCAAGTGAGATAGGCCTTCTCGCCTTTTCGGATTTTTTCGCATTCGGCTTCGAATTCGTCCCATTTCTTTTTCCAGTCGATGCCGAGCTTTTCGAGAAACGGCTTGTTGTTCGTATTGTGCCAGTGCAGCTGGAGTACTTTGTACGGATGGGCACCCATGGCCAGTGCAGCCATCTGGGAATCCGACATTACGGGCACTCCGACCTTCTTTCCGTGGGCTTTGGCGGCAAACTGACTTTGGTCCAGCGTCGTCACACAGCCCGTATCGTGGGTAACTACTACATCGGGATTGGCCTCTTCTTTCATCACCTCGATCTTTCGCTGCACGGCAAAGGAACGCGAAAAGTCTCGGGATACCAGTATGTGGCGGAAGCCAAATCCACAGCAGTCAAACCACGTGGAATAGTCCTTCACCTGCACACCGAGCGCCTGGAGCGTACCCGTCACGATAGCCGTGCGCTGAGCTCCGTAGATCTCCTCGGAGTAGATGGCGTCTTCTTCGATGAGCTTGTGGTAATGACAGGCGGGGTGTACGGTCGCCACGATGTGGCTCATGTCGATGACCTGCCTTTCGGCAATGCGATCGCGCATGGCGTATACCCACTCGCTGTAGTGCACAATCTCCTCGGGTATGACAAAGGGCAAGCCCAGTCGGTCCATGATCTTTTTGACCTTTCGGCGCAATTCGGGCTGATGTACCAGGGCATGACGTACTTCCTTGTAGTGCCCAAAGCTCGTACCGCAGTGGATCAAGGGGAAATACCCCGTCTTATAGGCAGAGGCAAAGTTGCGGATGGCCACTGCTGCCTGTGCCTCGGGGTTGGAGGTGGCCGAAGCGTAGTAGTTCCATGCCGTACACGAAGTCTGATTGGTCGGATCGTGGTAGTCGAGACCAAATTGGCGGTTGAGCCAAAAGATCGAGGTCGAATACCCGGGTATGTGTCCACACTGTCCACAGCTCTTGTGGTGCCAGGTCTTCTCCAGCGGAATCTTCTTGATGCGGCCGTATTTGGTCTTTACTTCGAAGTACGGTTCAGGTACGCGTTGGACGATCCATTCCCCTTCCTTCTCGAGTTGGAATATCTCATCCTTCAGGTCGTGCGTGGGAGCCTGAGAGGGATCGGTTTCCCATTTTCGGTCCGTTGCCTTGAGAATAGGTAGATGTATCATGGCTATGAAGTTTTTATGGTTAGTCAAAGGTGACGTCGTAACCGGCATCTTCGAGGCGCTCTTCCATGACGTCGACGAGGATCATGTAGAGGCCTTCGTCGATCTGTTCGATCATGTCCATCACGCCGGTCATATGCCAGATGAGATAGAGTTCGATCAGCGTCTTTTCGTCGACCTTCCATCCCGTCTCGGTAGTATGCAGTGTCTCGGGGGGAAGGGCTTTGCGCCATACTTCGAGGTGTTCGGATATTTCATTGACATGTCCGCCCCAGTCGGGGAAGGCGTTGGGCTGAAGCATGTCTGGAGACACTTGCGTACCAGTCGACATGATCTTGTAGATGATCCGCCCATAGCCTTCGAGGGCCTCCTTCGCCGACTGTAGACCGTTGCGCACGGCCACTTCCCGCATGACGGTGATGATCTGCCCCGGCGAATTTCCACGCGGACAGCGGTCGCAAGAGAAGCACTGCGAACAGTCCCAGACACTGTCGTTCATCAAGGTATAGAGCAGATCCACATCTTCCCGCGCCGCCGCTTGAGCAATGATGCGCGGACTAAAATCGTAAAAGCGCGCCGACGGACACGAGGCCACGCATATGCCGCATTCGTAGCATCCATAGAGCACATGCGGCCAGCGCTCATCCGATTTCATCTCGTTAAAGAGACGCTCCTTCTCCTCGTACGGAACGTCGGCATATTTATTGGCGGATAAATCCAGTGCGAATTCCATAGTTTGACGATTTTAGTCTTCGTAGCTATCCGTGCCTTCGAGATGCGTACACTGCAATCCTTCGGCTTCGATTTTTTCGCGATATTTGGCTACTGCTTCATCGCCTGTGACCAGGTCTTTGAGCTCTTCGTCGAGATTGTCGGGCTTGAGCTTGACAACCCAGCCCTTGCGATATGGGCTCTTGTTGAGAAGTTTCGGATCATTTTCGAGCTCTTCATTGATTTCGGCGATTTCTCCCGATACGGGGGCCTTGATCGGTCCTACCCATTTACCACTTTCAACCGTCGCTATGGGCTTTCCGCGCTTGCGGTACATGCCGATCTTCTTGGTCTTGGCGTGCAAGATGGGCCCGGCAAGCGATTGAGCAATATCGGTCATCCCAACCGTCACCGTGCCGTCGTCGTTGAGCTTAACCCACGTATTGTCTTCTACCTTGTAATAGAGGTCTTTGGGAATGACGCAATTATTCACTCGCTCTACCATAATCCGCTGATTTTAAAAGTACATGACGTGATCATAGCTCAAAGCCAAATCGATGATACTGGTGGCACCGAGTATCTCTACGCCGTCGATGAGGTCGTCGGGCGTCATATTCCAGAGGTTGAGGCTCTGCTGGCAGACGGCGAGCTTGACGTCGTTGTCCAAACACATCTGCAGCATGTCTTTGAGACACACATTACTCGACGGATCGAGTTTGATCATTTCAGCAACTCCTTTGCGCAGCTGATTGGTGCCGTTCATCGTAAACCATACCATGACTTCCATCTCCATGGCGGCTGCGGCCACGGCGTAATACAGCGGCGAATACGTGCGCGTAGGAGCTTCTACGCCGTGGGTCTGAATGACCAGTATCTTTTTTCCTTCCAGCTCCATAGGTCTATGCGTTTTACTTTGGTTTTGTCTGATCGATGCGTTTGATCTCTTCGATACACGTTTGAAGCCATCGTCTTAATTCGCCATCGATGGCTGGATGGATTACGGAGACTGCCAAATCCGCTATTGGCATGCCGTCCCACCGATGTACGATTTCCTGAATTGCCGAGCCATCGTCCACACCTTCGACGGCCATCCACTTGGGATGGCGGATGCGTTCCTCGTGGATTTCGAAGAGCAGGCTTCCTCGGTCTGGCCACTTCAGCTGTGCGATGTAATGCTGTGCGCATACTTTGACGATGCGATCCGAGCTGCGTTTGCGGCGGTAGTGGAACAACCACGCTGGCGTGGACATTTCCCTATCGAGCTGCCGCATCGCTGTGCGCTCTTCTTCGGTAAAGGCCCCGCTCTCTATGCGGATGTGTGGCCAGAGTTGCTTCACCGCATCCAAGTAGCGCTGTCGCATCTCGGGCCAAGGCGGAAGGTGTTGCATCAGCTTAGAGAGCGTCGTCATCTTTTGCTGTACGCGCTGGCGGAAGCGCTCTCGAAAAGCCTCGCTGGGTGCGCGTAAGATTTTAGACATCCGGGCGAAGTCGAAGTCGAAGAGGAAGTTGCCCGTGATGATTTCGGCATGGCCGATGGTGGCTGCGCCCAGTCCCGCTATCTTTTTGCCCTCTACTTGGATGTCGTTGGGCTCTACATAGCGGGCATCGAGGCCGTAGCTGCGGAGCACTTCGATCATGGGCTGCGCAAAGAGCCGAAAGCGGTCTTGCACCCTCCACGGCAGCGACTTTGGATCAAAGACCCACTGGACAAAGACTTGTCCATCGTCTACCAACACCGTGCCGCCGCCCTGCTCCCTCCGTATTACGGGCAGCCCCTGCCGCGCGCAATACTCCAAATCCACCTGCTCTTCCGCATCCTGAAAATACCCTATGCACACATAGGCATCACTCGGCTTTGCAAAGACTATCGTATTGGGCACTCCCGGCTTTCGGCAATGCCCCAACGCGTGGTATATGGTCTGCGATCGTATGCCCGAGACTCGACCGGCATCGATCCAGCGTATGTACTGCACCTTTTCAAATAAATAGGCTGACATCGGCATCGGCGGCAAACTCCAAAAATGTCGCCGCCCCTCCGATCTCTATACCATCTATGAAATCTTCCTTCTTAAACCCAAAGACGTCCATCGTCATCTGGCAGGCGATGAGCCGCACACCCAGCTCCAAACACATCTCGCGCAGCTCTTCGACCGTTGCCACGCCCTTATTCTTAAAGGTCTTCTTCATCAAGCCCGTAGCCATGGCTTCAAACCACGGCACGTTGCTCATGATCAAATTGGGTATGGGCCAGTTGATCTTCTGAAACCACTCGGGACCAAAAGGCATGTTCATCGGCATGGCTGGATTGCCCAGCGGGGATACTTGCGCACTGATCTTCGGCTTGAGCAACGGAAGTCCGTAAAAGGTAAAAAATATCGCTACATCCCAATCCATCGATGCAGCACCCGAGGCCAGTATGAAAGGCGGATAAGCCCAGTCTAAAGTGCCGCGACTGGCAATGAGCGCTAAGCGACGTCTCTTTTCTTCGGCCATGGCTCAAACGTTTAATGCGTCTTCTTGATCAAAAAGCGATATTCACCATTGCCGAGGTCTTCTGCTACCAACAACTCGTGTCCCGTTTGCTTTGCCCAAGCCTTCATGTCGGGAATCGATCCGGGATCCGTCGAAATCATCTCTAAAATATCGCCTACCTTGAGCTTCTTGATGGCAATCTTGGTCTTCACAACGGGCATCGGACAACACAGCCCCTTGCAGTCGAGCGTTTCCGTAATTTCATATTGCGCACTCATGGCTATAGCGTTTGGTTTAGTATTCGATGTTGCACCGCTGCATACACCGCAGCACCTCCAACAACTCGGGAATGGCAATGCGATAGTAAATGCGCCTGCCATCCCGACGCGACGCCAGTATCCGCTTGTCCTTCATCTTGATCAAATGCTGCGAAATCTGCGCCTGCTCGCGCGCCAAGGCCTCCTGCAGCTTCGCCACCGACAGCTCCCCGTACTCCTTCAACAATTCCAAAATCTCCAGGCGCACGGGGTGCGCTATCACCCGCAAAATGTCTGCTATCCGCTCAAGCTTTGCCGGATGAATCTTGTTCGCTACTTCCAACATCTACCTCGTTTTTGCGGCCTAAAGATATGCAAATATATGCATATGTACATGCATCGTGCCAAAAAATTATTTCTACGCACCTGCCGCGCGCCGCCTTTTGAAGTACTTCCAAGGCCTACTATTTCATACTAAATCAAGAATTTCACCATTTTATGTATGAAATTGTTCGATGATGTGTATCTTTGCAGCCGTAAAGATTTTTTTGCCAACATATCCGACCAACCTGCCTGAACGAAGTATTTCATAAACCGTAAAATCGCAACTGTATGAAACCGTGGTTAAAGTATTTGCTCTACGCCATAGCTGCTGTCGTCCTCACAATTTGGGTTATGGCCCTCGTCCGAAACTGCGGTGGGAATACCGACGAGACGCATTCGAACGTCACCGCCGACACTAACGACGGCATCACCGAAGAGGAAATCAACCTCGAATCGCTCATCGAAGAGGAAGAAGCGTCTTTTTCTGAAGACCAGACCGATCAATCCTCTACGCCGGCAGAAACCACAGCCCCCGCCTCTTCCACACAAACAGACGACGCCACAGAATCGCCCACCTCAATCGTCGAAGAGAGCACTGAGGTCAACACTGAGGAGGAGCAGCCCTCTCAGGAGGCCACCCCACCCAAGACAGCGCCTTCGTCTTCTTCCGCTTCGACGGGCGAGTACATGGTCATCGTGGGCAACTTCGTCGTGCCGACCAATGCCGAAAAGCTCGCGCGCAAACTTCGGGGTATGGGCTACGACGATGCCGAGGTCGTGGTCTTCGACTTTTCGGAATACCACACCGTCATCGCAGGGCGTTATAGCAGCCGTAGTCAAGCTGAAAAGATCAGAAATGCGCTTCGACGAAAGGGATTCCGCGACGCCTACGTCCATAAAAAGAAACACTAACGCCACACCGAAGGCTCTGTACATTTTACCCCTTCTGCTGGGGGCCCTCGTCCAATGGCAGTGCAAGTCGGATGTCAAATACGAAAAGGCCCTCCAACAATCCTCCCCCACCGCACAAACGGAGCAAGCCCCTCCCGAAATCACCGACACCAGCCATTGGATGTACCACCTGCAGCAAGCAGAGACCTACTTTCAAAACCACCAGCACGGGCTGGCTGAACTCCACCTCAAGCGCGCCCTGCGCAAAAATCCCAATGCACCTCAAATCTATCTCGCCCTGGCTGAAGTGTATCTGGATTGGCCTAAGTCGCGCAAAGCCATTGAGGTGCTGGAAGAGGCCGTACAAAAATTTCCGCGCGATACCGCTCTGCGCCTCCAGCAGATCTACGTACTCCTGGTGCTCCGCCAATACGCTACGGCCCTGAAAAAGAGCTCCGAGCTCTTGCGTCTCGATCCGCAAAATGCACGCAACTACTTCTTCCGCGGAATGATCTTCAAAGAGACGGGCCACGACTCGCTGGCATTGGTCAACTTCCAACGCGCCGTCGAGTTTGACCCCGAATTCATCGACGCATACATCAACATCGGCGAAATCTATACACGCAAAAAAGATCCCATCGCCCTGCAATATTTCAACAACGTGCTCGACATCGATCCCGACAATCCCTTGGCGCTCCATTCCATCGCCTACTTCCATCAAGTGACGGGACACCCCGATCGCGCTATCGAAATCCTCGAAGACCTCATCAAAAAACAGGGGAAATACTACGACGCCTACCTGAGCCTGGGACTCCTCTACCTCGACAAGGAAGACTACCGCAAAGCTTTCGAAAAGCTCAGCATCTTACTCTCGATCAACGACCAATACCTCGACGCTTACTACTACCGCGCCGTCGCCGCCGAAGCACTGGGATTGAAAGAGCAGGCCATCAAGGACTTAGAGACCCTCCTGAGCTTCGCCCCCGACTACCCCAATGCACGAGAACTCCTCCAAAGCCTTCAGAAAGAGAAATAACGCCTTCACACGGGCTTCCAACATTGCCAGCATTTTAAGACATGTGTCTTTTTTAAGGTCGTGTAGTATAAAACCGTAGGTGCGAGGGCTTTAGGATGGTTTAGATGATGTATAAAATCGCGGACCACTATGATTTGATCGACTTCAAGCTGATTTTCTGACACCGATACTTTTGCAACACAGGATTTTTGAATTAACTTTGTAGTGTTGAGAAAATTGGGGTGAACGCCCAAAAGGGAAAGCGATGTTAGCGCGCACGTATGCAGCAGCACTACAGGGGATTAACGCCATCAAAATCATCGTGGAAGTCAACGCAGGTGGACAGGTACCCCTTTCGGGGCCGGGATATTACTTAGTGGGTTTGCCCGACAATGCCGTCCGCGAAGGTTATCAGCGGATCGCCTCGGCATTGAAAAACAACGGATACCGACTGCCGCGAGTAAAGCTGGTGATCAACTTAGCGCCGGCAGATATCCGCAAGGAGGGCTCGGCCTACGACTTGCCCATTGCCATCGGCATCTTGGCCGCTACCGAACAGCTGCCTCTCGATCAGTTAGAAGATTTCCTCTTGATGGGAGAGCTGGCCTTGGATGGCTCACTTCGCCCTGTCAAGGGAGCCCTTTCCATCGCCTTAGAGGCGAAAAAACGCGGATTTCGAGGTGTCATCTTTCCCAAAGCCAATGTACAAGAAGCGGCTGTCGTCGACGGTATCGAAGTGTACGGCGTTGAGCATCTGCGGCAGGTAGTAGATTTTCTTCGAGGTGAGGAGGAGTTACAACCTGTGCACATCGACCCGGAAGATCTCTTCGGCCGACATCACTGGCCGTACGTCGAAGACTTCTCCGACGTCAAGGGTCAGCACAACATCAAGCGCGCGCTGGAAATTGCTGCCGCAGGAGGGCATAACGTCATTCTCATCGGCCCGCCGGGTTCTGGAAAGACGATGCTTGCGCGTAGACTGCCCACCATT
This sequence comes from Saprospiraceae bacterium, assembly GCA_015490715.1. Lineage (GTDB taxonomy): Bacteria > Bacteroidota > Bacteroidia > Chitinophagales > Saprospiraceae > S141-43. The sequence goes on from WFXH01000009.1 coordinate 14,713, forward strand.
TTACCACCGCTGACCTTGGAAGAGGCATTGGAGACGACGAAAATTCACTCCGTAGCGGGAAAACTGCCGCCCGGCTCTTCGCTGTTGACGCACCGCCCCTTTCGCGCACCTCATCATACCATCAGCGATGTGGCCCTGGTCGGCGGTGGCTCCAATCCCATGCCGGGCGAAATATCCCTTGCACACAATGGCGTGTTGTTTTTAGACGAATTACCCGAATTTAAGCGCTCCGTGCTCGAAGTGTTGCGCCAACCCATGGAAGAACGCCGGGTCACCATTTCACGGGCCCGATTTACGATCGACTATCCCGCGGGCTTTATGCTCGTAGCCTCGATGAACCCCTGCCCCTGTGGCTACTACAACCACCCCGAAAAGAGCTGTACTTGCCCGCCAGGAGCCGTAAAGCGCTATCTCAACAAAATTTCCGGACCGTTGATGGACCGCATCGACCTACACATCGAAGTGGTACCCGTCAGTTATGACGAGCTATCGGAAACGCAGTATACCGCCGAGCGATCCGAAGTCATCGCCCAGCGCGTCGTCAGGGCAAGGGAAATCCAGCTGGAACGCTTTAAAGAACATCCATCCATCTTCTGCAACGCCCAGATGCCCTCGCGGATGATCCGACAGGTGTGTACACTCGACGAGGAGTCCCAAAAGCTCTTGCGCATGGCTATGGAACGCCTGCAGCTCTCCGCGCGTGCCTACGATCGCATCTTGCGCGTAGCGCGCACCATCGCCGACCTGGATGAAAGCAAAGACATCCAGACGCATCATATCTCCGAAGCCATCCACTTTCGCACCCTCGACCGCTCGACATGGGCATAAGGGTAGGCCTCAGCGGATTCTGGGCTATTTGTGCCTTCTATTAACTTTGCGCAATGCTTTCCGACAAGCGCCGCATACGCGATCTGGTCGAATTGTGCTACGCCGCAGGCCTCCGCGAGGTAGTCCTCTCTCCGGGTTCGCGCAATGCGCCGTTGATCATCTCCTTTACAGGACACGGCGGCTTTCGCTGCCATACGGCCGTCGACGAACGCAGCGCCGCCTTTATGGCTCTGGGCATGAGCCAAGCCAACCGCACGCCCACCATTTTATGCAGTACATCAGGCACAGCTGTGCTCAACTACGCTCCCGCCATCGCCGAAGCGTATTACCAGCTCGTACCCCTGCTCGTCCTCACCGCCGATCGCCCCCCCCACCTCATCGACATCGGCGACGGCCAAACCCTGCGTCAATACGAAATTTACCGCAATTACATACGACTCTCCCTGAGCCTACTCCCCTCTGACGAGCCCATCGAAGACAACATCCGCATCGCCTCGACGGCCATCGAAGCTGCCACCACTCCGCCACCGGGCCCCGTACACCTCAACATCCCACTCGACGAACCCCTTTACGGGCAAAGGGACTACTCTCAGGAGCCCAAGCCGACCTTTAAAGCACAGCCGCCACACCCAACATCCCAACATTCAGTCCTACCCAATGTTTCCTCCGTGCCCTACCGCAAAATTATGATGCTCTGGGGCAGCCTGCCACCCGACACCCCCACCACCCGCGCCGTCGAAGCGTATTTTAAAGCCGCCGACACCAAGGCAATCATGCTGAGCGAGACGACTTCCAACACCTTTCACCCTCAGATCATCCCGCACATCGATCGCACCTTAGCGGTTATCCCACCCGACCAACGCAGCCAATACGCCCCCGAACTGTTGATCACCTTTGGCCACAACATCGTCTCCAAACACATCAAGAAGTTTTTGAGACAGTACCGCCCCATCGAACACTGGCATGTCACCGACACTCTGGTGTATCAAGATACCTTTCACGCGTTGAAACGAACCATTCCGCTCTCCCCCGAGGAATTTTTGGAGTGGTTTGGGAGCCTGCGGCTCGAAGGGGACGAAACGTATGTCCGCAGATGGCACGAAGCCGCACAGCTGGCTGCTCAACGCCATGAAGAGTTTATATCGCAAGCTCCGTTTACGGACCTTACGGCCTATCATGAGATCCTCACGCACCTCGTCGATCCGACGATTGTCCATATGGGCAATTCCACCGTCGTTCGCTATTTTCAGCTCTATCCCCCTAACCCTCGGCATCGATATTTTGCCAATCGCGGCGTCAGCGGCATTGACGGTTGCAGCTCTACTGCCGTGGGCCATGCGCTGGTCAGTGGCCAACCCAATATCTTATTTACGGGCGATTTGGCCTTCGGCTATGATGCCAACGCATTTTGGCTGAACCAACTCCCAGACAATCTCCGCATCGTCGTCTTCGACAATGGCGGGGGCAGCATCTTTCGCTTTATTGAAGGCCCCGACACCACACCGCAGTACGAGCCCTATTTCGTCACGCCCCATCCGGGAACGGTGGAGGGCATCGTACGGAGGTACCACTTGCCCCATTTTATTGCCGACTCCGAAGAGCGCCTATTGCCGGCACTGCATGCCTTCCTTCGCGAGCGCAAACCCTGCCCCGTACTCCACGTCAAGACCGATGGGGCTAAAAACATGCAGATACTGCGACGGTACTTTCGCTACCTACAAAACCCCGATGCCGCTGCCCTACAAGAGTTAGAGGCGAGCTAAATCCCTTGAAACGCCGTATCTTCGTCAGCGCGCTACAACCATTTATACCTTCATGGAAAACGACCGCAATGCGTTAAAACAGCTCAAGGAGGATTTTCGCAATCTCGTCTACGCACGATTTCATACACCACCCTTAATATGTGCTACATTGCTGGAAGGGCTGGCATTCCTTCACCAGCAGGAAAGCTGGGACGAAGATATCCGACTCCTACTTCACACGTTTCGCTTGTATTGCGAAGGGAAGGGCAAGCTACCTTTCGAAGACGATAAGCTGATCGAAATCGGTCGAGCGGCATGCACATTTCTCCGCGAGGGAAAAGACGGACTTCTCCAATCCGATGCATATCCTGAGCTCATTGAAGAGCTAAGATCCTGGGTGCACTCCCAGGACCTCACCATCGACGCCAGAGATATGCGCGTCCTCATACTCAAGCCCGACGCGGAGGAAGAGCACAACACGGGCATTTACCAAATTTTAATAGATAGGGATCCCGCGGCGCGTAGCTACACCTTAGACATACGGCACCTCAAAGAAGACGCCGCCATCCTGGATAAAATGTTGGCCTTTCCCGAACTCCACTCCCTCACTGCGCAGCTCCTCGACGTCGAATACCACGAGGGCATCTTGCTGCCGCAAGCTGTGGTCCTTGTGCCGGATTTTCTCATCGATGTCACCTCCATTGCAGACTGTTTTGATCCCGATGAGCATTACGAACCCTTTCGGTACGTGTTGAAGAAGCTGCTACCGAGCAAGCCCTCCGAACACCTCCTCATTGGGCGCGTCATCAATTACTTTTTAGATGAGCTCATCAAAAATCCGCATCAATCGTATGAAACGCTGTTGAAAAAGTCCTTCCGCATCTCTCCTCTACAGTGGTCACTCTACGACGACGACAAGGTGCGGGAGCTCATTCAAGCTCTGGAATCGCATTTCGACGTACTCAAAAAGACCATCTTAGACGAGCTCATCCCACTGACCCGACGAGAAAAGGAGAAAATCTCCATTGAACCCACTTTTTTCTCCAATCGCTTTGGAATTCAAGGTCGTCTGGATGTGCTCATTGCCGATGCCCAGCTGCGCAAGATGAAGCTCATCGAGCTCAAGAGCGGCAGAATCTACCGACCCAATAACCTCGGCCTCGGCACCAGCCACTATGTGCAGGCCATTTTATACTACCAGCTCTTGCGATCTACCCATCCCGAACTACAAAGCATCATGCCCTTCATCCTGTACTCCTCACAGTCCGAAAAGCCCCTGCGCCCCGCTCATTTCTCGAAAGAGCTCTTCTACAAGTCCCTCACCGTGCGCAACCAACTGGTCTATTGGGACTTTTTGCTCTCGATCTACGATCGAGTGGACTTGTTCGAGCAGCGATTGGAGGAGCTAATGAAGACAGCCATGGGCTATGTTCGCGACCGCATTGCGGATTTCTTCTCCACTTTAGAAGGGGCAAGTCCCATCGATCGCGCCTATTACCGAACGATGGTGGCTTTTCTCGCCCGTGAGCACCTCATAGGAAAAATCGGCTCGATTAGCCCTAACGGAGCCAGCGGACTGGCCTCCCTATGGCTCAAAGACATCGATGCCAAAAAACAGGATTATGAAATGCTCCACCAGCTGCAGTGGCGCAGCATGAATAGCGCCGAAATTGCACAACGCCTACGCGAAGAATGTCGCGTACAGCTCTACGTCCACGACGACGACGAACACCCCCTCATGTTGTTCGAGCTACCCACCAACGAAAAGGGCGAACCCGAAGATATCGCCAATTTTCGCGTAGGAGACATCGTCGTACTCTATCCCACCCTGGAAGAAGAAATGTCCTCAGGTCTCATGCAACACCGCGTGTACAAGGGCACCATCGCCTTTTACAGCAGCAAATACCTCGTCGTACGCCTCCGAAGCAGATACATCGAAGAAGAAGACTTCCAAAACGCACTCTTCTGGAATGTCGAACACGATTACCTCGACAACCAAATCATCCAGCAATATCACAGCCTCTTCCGCTTTCTCCAGAGCGAGCAGCGCTTCAAGCAACTCTATTACGGCCAACGAGCCCCCGAGCAGGACAAGCATCCTCCAGAGGGAGATTTTACCCCCATTGATGGCACACTCAATCCCCATCAATTACAAGCCCTTCAAAAGATGTGGCACGCTAAGGATTACTTCCTCCTATGGGGACCTCCCGGTACGGGTAAGACGCGCTTTATGCTGAAAAATTATGTCGGATACTGGTATAAACACGCTCCCAACGAGCGCATGCTCATCATGGCCTATACCAATCGCGCCGTCGACGAGATCTGCGAAACCCTTTTAACGATTCAGACCGCGGATGACGAACAGTTTCCCTTTATTCGATTGGGTTCGCGCATCGCCACGGGAGAAAAATATCGTCCGTACCTCCTCTTACACCACATGCAGCGACTCAACTCCCGAAAGAAAATCGTGCATTTTTTAAAGCAACACCGCATCTATGTGGGAACGGTGGCAGCCTTTTTAAACAATCCCGAGCTCTTTGAGCTGTTGCGATTCGATACACTCATCGTCGACGAAGCCGCCCAGCTGCTCGAGCCCTCTATTGTAGGCATGCTGATGAAGGTGCGCAAGTTTATCCTCATCGGCGATCACCGCCAATTACCCGCTGTGGTCACACAGCCCAGGGAATATACCAAAATTGGCTTTGAACAACTCATCAACCTGGGCTTTCGGGATTGTGCCATCTCTGCCTTCGAACGCCTCTACGAGCGCTGTCGCACTATGGGTTGGCACCAGGGCTACGACAAACTCCTCCATCAAGGGCGCATGCACAGCAAAATCATGCAGTTCGTCAGCGCACAATTTTATGAAGACAACCTCCAGGTACTCCACCACGACGAAGCCCTTCGCAGCCGCTCGCTCTATCCACATCCCTATTCGGTCAATACCCCTGAGGACCACCCGCTGCTGAATCACCGACTGCTCTTCGTACCCGTGCGACGCAATCAAAACCGCAATTTTCGAAAATACCACCGCCAAGAAGCTTTCCTGACCGCGAAGGTCATCGATCAAATCGCTCATTTTATCGGTCATGCGGGCCGCACCTCGATGATTCGCATTGGTATCATGTGTCCCTTCCGTGCGCAGATAGCCGAAATCCGAAAGAGCACCTTACTCCCTTCAGACCGCTGGGACAATTTCGATCTGACGATCGAAACGGTGGAGCGATATCAGGGCTCCCAGCGCGATGTCGTCGTCTTTTCGCTGAGCGTCAATCATCCCCACCAACTCAGTAGCATTCTCGACTTCGACTATGCCCAGACTGAGGGTTTTATCAACCGAAAGTTGAACGTGGCGATCACGCGCGCCCGTTATCAATTTATCCTGCTGGGCGACGATCAAATCATCCGTGAAGTCGGCGAGCCGGCGCTCAATAACTTTTTATCTCAGGCTTATTATTGGCATTTGTCTGTCGACGAGGCGCACTAATCTTCGTCGTCGAAAAAGCTGTGCTTAAACCAGTCCAGTTGGCGTCGCTCCTTTTTGGTGGGTCTACCCCGTCCTTTTTCCCGAACTTCAATCGGAAAGGAGCGCACATCAAACCACCTTTCGAACTTTTCCCTTTCTTCGGCAGGCGTAATGTCCCGATAGCACTCTCGTGCCATGGCATAGCCCACGCGCTTGTGGAGCAACTTACACACCCTATAACAAAAAGTAAATCCCCCTCTTTTGATACGCACTTCCTGACCGACGCGCACGGGGGTGGCGGGTTTAGCCGTCACGCCGTCGATGCTGACTTTTCCCGCCTTGCAAGCCTGGGTGGCCTTGCTGCGGGTCTTATAGAGCCGCACCGACCACAACCACAGGTCGATCCGCACTTTTTCAGGTGTGTTCATTGCGACTGTTGTAGTGGTGGATAGCGCAATTGCATCTGCTGCAGCGTCTCGAGTACCTTTTTGGCGACAAAGTAATTGCGATACCAACGGCGGTTGGAAGGTACCACAATCCACGGAATTTCACTCCTGTTGAGCACGTCTTCATAACAGCGCATATAATCGTCCCATCGCTCACGCTCCTTCCAATCGGCGGGGTTGTGTTTCCAGTATTTGCGTGGGTCTTCCATGCGCTCGCGCAACTTTTCCCCCTGGCGCTCGTACGACAAATGGAGATAGAACTTCAAAATGACGGTCTGATTGTCCTCCTGGAGGAGGCGTTCGAAGGCGTTGATTGCTCGAAATCGCGCATCTACTCGATCTTCGTCAATCCATCGATGCACGCGCTGGATGAGCACATCTTCGTAGTGCGAGCGGATAAAAACGGCTATTTCCCCCTTGGCGGGCACATGCGGATGCACGCGCCAGAGAAAGTCGTGTGCCAACTCCGCAGGCGTGGGTTTCTTAAAGGCCGCCGAACGCACTATCGCTGGGCTGCAATACTTGAACACCTCGCGACAGACACCGTCTTTGCCACTGGCATCCATGCCCTGAAGGACCACCAACAGACTGCGCTGGCCTTCGGCCTGGAGTATTCGACTGAGTTTTCCTATTTCTTTGGAGAGTTTTTTAAGTGCCTTTTTGGTAGGCTTCTTTTGAAAGCCCTCTGGAGGTTCTGGATCAAGCGCGTCTATGCGAATCATCCCCACCTGATTTTTGTCAAAGATATAAAAAAGGGGGCTCCTCGGTGAGGAGCCCCCATTCCACTTCCCATAAACGGATCTAATGCCCCAGGACCACCATTTTATTCGTAGCAAATTGATCGCGGTACTCTAAGCGGTAGTACAACACTCCACGGCGCGTGAGCTCTTCACGCGTCAGCTCGACGCGATTGTATCCCTTGTGCGCTGCGATGACGCGCTTGAGGAGCACTTTGCCGTCGACGTCGTACACCGTCAACAATACCTCATCTTCCTCAGGTACGACGAAACGTATCCAGGTCTTTTCGTCAAAGGGATTGGGAACGTTGGACAACACCTGGAAGGTTTCGCTATCCGATGATTGGATATAGTGCATCACTATCGGCCGATCTTGGCCAGCAGTATAGACCTCACTGGGAAATGCCGTCGAGCTCAATCGAAGTACTTCCGAAGCTCGGCAGTCTTCCTTTACCTTCATGCGAACCTCAAGGACAGGAGCATCGGTCGTTACTTTTGTCTGCTCTGCACGGCGGTGATAGGCCACCACGGTGAGTTTGCCCTCTTCGGACAAGTTCCAATCGACGAGCCAATCCCTCTGCAGCGCCTCGTTGCCCACGCGCACATCGATGGGCTCTGCCAAACGCGTATCTACCGTCCATTGCAGCTGGACACCTTCCCATAGAGCGGTTTCCTGTGGATAAATCACTACGTCCACCACGTCATCACTGCGCTCCATCCACCGATCGTGCACGCGCAAGATGTAGCTTTGCTTGTCCCTAGTCGATGAGCCTGAAAATTTGCCGTTTGCTCCTGGATCTCCCGATACATCCCCCAATTTGATACCCCGAAAATCGAGGTTGGTCCTATCGCGATTAAACGGATCTAAGTGGTACGTATCGGGAAACGACCACGGTTCGTTGGGATTGGGAAAGTTATAATCCATGCGCACAAACCGCCACGACGGACTATTCGGGAATTTGCGGATCTTGCCAAGGATCAGCTTGCGCAAGATGCCCACATCGGCCACCGATACGTCGTTGGACATGTTGACATCGGCAGCTATATACTGATACGGCGAATGAAAGTACATCCTGCCGAGTAGGTGGCGATGAATGAGGATGAGATCCCGCGTAGTGACCCCATTCAGATAACCGGTTTCGCGTTTGGGGACGACCTCGTACGACCCTCCAAACGGCATAGCGGGAAATTCGTAAGTCCCATCTGCTTCGGTCTTGACAGTCATGTGCGCCGATCCCCCTAAGATCACCTCTACTCCAGCCAGCGGCGCATCTTCGACATTGACCACATGACCAGCCATCACCCCTCCCGACGGAACCAGGGAATCCGGACAGACGTTCATGTTGTCCTGTACGATCAATTTCGTCGTACAATACGCCTGCTCGCCCGTCACTAAATCCGTAATCCACATCTCCACCTCCTGGGTATCGAGAGTGTTACAGTTAAAAATCCGCGACTTATCCGTCGTGTCGCGCGAGAAGGAAAACGTAATGGGATGACCACAAGCTCCCGTACTCTTGTCGTCAAAGTCGGAGGCCCATACTTCGAGCATGCCCCAATCGGGCGTTCCATCGCCATCGCGGTCGACCGGCATGAGATCGACAACTAAGCCCGAACGACAATAGGGCGAAGGCGCCTTGCAGCTCACTACGTGAAACTTCCTCTTCGCCGTAACGACATTGCCACACTTGTCTTCAAAGCTGAAGACCGCACAATGCCAACCCAGCGGTACGCTATCCCGGAAGTGAATGGTGTCGCCATTACCACTGCGCAAGACATCATAGCGCCCATCGCAGTCGTAGTCGAGATGCATCTCCCAGTACAACTCACTTCCCGGCGTACAATCATCGCGCCCTACCACGGTAAACTCCACAAGGCCATTGCGACACCGCGTATCGTAACTGCATATAGAGACGTTGTCGTCCGGCAGAGATACAAATTCCGGTGCCGTTTTGTTGATCACCTTGATAAACTGCGTGTGCTTCCACACCTTGATGAGATAGTCGTTCGACCAGTACTCATCAAAGGTCTTCGCCTTATAACACCAGTCGATCACGCGCCACTCGCGAGCAATCTTAAAACAGGTTTGGTTGGCATCGAAGAAGCGGAAGATATCCTGACTGTAGTCGTACCCCACCTGCGAACACTCGTTGTCGTTAAACTGTGGCTTGCCCGTAATGTCGGGACTCAAACTGTCGGGATTTAAACATCCATCTACATTGACATTGTCCGGCCAGATGATATCGTCCGGACCAAAGGGATTGATGGGGTAAAAGAAGATGTGTTGACAGCACGAACTCGACCCGTTATTGTCCGAAGCAGTAAAGATGCGCTTCACATATCCTATGCCGCAAGCATCGCGATGATCTTCAAGGGTCTGATCGATGTTGAAATCGCAATTGTCAAACGCAAAGCCATCTTTTACAAATCGTTTAATCGGCACCGGGTCTCCATTGAAGAGAATGAAATCCGATCCCACGACGTAGACGATTTCCACTTCCCGCGTCAAATGGCGTGGCCCCGGCACAATGGGCACCACCGAACAACCCAAGGTGTCTTGTCCATCAATTACCACAAAACGCACCACAAGAGGATCCGGAAATAGATCACACAGCGACTGCATTACCGTGGGCGGTATATCGATCGCAAAGGCATAATCGCCGTACAGGGGACGCTTTTTCACAGCGTGCTTGTCCTTCACCACAGTACCAAACTGCGAGTCAATGCGCGCCGTATCTAATGGGAAACCACAGGGCACAAACACCAATTGACTGGGACAACTGATCACCGGAGGAATCTTATCCTGTACCTCTACCTCCACCATACACTCGTTGTAGTTGCCGTGACAGTCGTACGCCCGTAAGATGACCATGACCGTGTTTCCAATATCGGCACAGCAAAACTCCACATAGGGTTTGAAATCCGGCTGATACGTACACACCCCGCCATTGTCCATGCGCTTGACTAAGATGCTGTCCAGACAACAATCGTCGTACGTGCCGTTGTCAAAGGCATCGGCATAGACACGCACAATACTGTCGTAAGTCATAGAGACCGTCGTGTGTTTCTTACAGATGACGACGGGTGGCGTTAAATCTTTGACCCACACGTCGATGGTACACGAATCCATATTGTAGCAGCCCTTGAGGTCTTTTGCATCGTAGACGCGATAGGTGACTTTGTGATGTCCTGCCGGCAGCTTGGCCAGTACAGGTCCCTGCATGTCCTTGACAAACCCTCCTGGCCAGCTCACATCAATGGTGATGTTGTCCCCCTGACAAACATCATATGCGTCCGGCTTGGGCAACCACACATCCGCCTCACACGCACTTCCACCACTGGTCGTAACCGTGATGTCGTGGGGACAGGTGATGACCGGCGGAATGGTATCGACGATCTCAATGCCCTGGACAATCTGGCGCACAAAATCCGTGTCGCACCACCACTCCTGGATAGTCCAGATACGCAACCACTTCTCCACACAGCCTACCTTACCCACATAGATGTCGTTAAAATAGGTTGTAGTATTGCAATAAACGTCCCTTGGTGGATATAGGGGAAAATCACCCACCTTGGGCACCCCCGTGTACTCCCAGCTGGGCGCACCATTGGGCAATAGAGGTATCCTGCCGGCCACGACGTCATCACATGAAATGGCAGGGCTGTCCATCACAATCGTATCGGGCGGATAGATGATGACGCCCTTGACCCAGTTTGGCGGAGGCATGATCGAATCCAGAGGAATGCGCTGCAGGGAAAACGTGTCCTGACACATCGTCGTGTTGCCATAGGCATCCGATACGACGTACTTGCGAATGACCCGCTTGATCAACACCGAGTCGCAATGCAAGCGCTGAATCTGCTCATCCACTATGCGCAACGTGGTATCCGTACACTCACTGATGAGCACGGGCCCCGTCCAGCTGTAAAGCTCATAACAAAACACCGTGTCATTGCCGCATTCGACCCGCGGTGGTAGTTTGTCCTCCACCTTAATCAAGCCCCAGCAACTGTTGCCCGTCACCGTGTCGCGCACCGTCACTTCAATGGTCTTGCCTACCCAACTCGAATCCACCACCGGACTCGTCGGAATAACCTGGCCATTGTACTTCAAAATGATCTCAAACACCCCCCCGGGACAATGCGTGCCCCCCGAATTGAGCACCATGTCCGGCGTGACTTCCGCCATGCAGTCCTCATCCAGGGATAACTGAATGTGCGATACGCAGTCCAACGCACACTGCGCTTGTACCCTCTGAATGGTCATGGAGCTCAACCATAGGAGAAGCCATGCAATCCCTATCGCTGGCCAACTCCTCAACCGTAAGTTCGTTCCGTACTTTTTCATATAGCGATCCGTTTTGGTGATTAAATTCCTACTCGCTGGTGAAGACTACGCCACTTGCCATACACGTAGCCTTGCTGCATTACAGCCACAATGGGCTCTGCCTACTTGTGTACCACGGATCTATTATCTACACTCAGGTTGGGTGTCGAGGTAGGTTCTCTATCGCCTTGACGTGACAAAGGTATGACCACATTTCATATATAAAAAAATGCGATATGTAATTTTTTTACCCTTAGGACAAAAAATATCACAAGCTCTCATATATGAATCGAGCTAACTCATTGATGCCCTTTGGATTGTGTGCCCGATGGCGATATCATCAATTTGCTTATATTACAAAAAAGCCTCATCCTTTTCAGTAAAATACTACCTTTGCAGGCAAATACGCAACCTTGGACAAGAGCCTCCTCCCGCATATCGAAAGCTTGATATTTGCCGCTAAAGACCCCATCAGCGCGGAGCAAATCCAGCAGGCCATCGCACTGCGCTTTAAGCTACAACTCGACGCATCCACCATCCATGATGCCCTCACACAGCTCATCGAAAAATACCGAAGCGACGAATACGCCTTTGAAATCATCGACGTTGCAGGCGGATACCGATTCGTAACCAAAGGAGCGTACTACGACACCATTGCCGCACATCTACAACTCCTCCAGCGTCGCAAACTCTCCCGAGCGGCCCTCGAAACACTCGCCATCATCGCCTACCGACAGCCCGTCACCAAGCCCTACATCGAAAAACTTCGCGGCGTCAAGTGCGACTACATCCTCCAAAAACTACTAGAAAAAGAGCTCGTCCAAATCGCCGGGCGCTCCGACGAACCCGGCCGTCCTCTTCTCTACACCACCACCGATAAATTTCTCGACCATTTCGGCATCCGGGACATCCGCGAACTACCCAAGCTGTCGGAAATGCAATCCGCAACCCAACAAATCGGTCACCCCGACGAAATCATGTCCCTACCACCAGAAGAAGACTCTGTACCATCTCCCGCACCAGCGCCCAACCACACGGCCGAAAAATGAACTCTTCGCCTGCAGCTTCCGTTTTTCCAATACAAAGCCTTGCCATGCATTTTCTCACGCGCATCTTCCGCCTTCCAAGACCCATGCAATACGACTACAAACCGCGCTTCTATCGCCCCGAAAGCGAATGGGTCCAACAAATACGACAGCAATATGCCCCCACCGACGACCCTCAAAAAAACATCGAACAGCGCATCCGCATGCACTTCCAAAGCAGATTTAGCACCTACGCGCAAACGCGACGGCGACTCCGCCGACAGGCCAACATACGCGTCCTCATCATTGCCCTCATCCTTCTCAGCGCAGCCGTAATCTTCATCGGACAATACCTGGACAAACTCATCGACTGGTTGGAGTAATGCCAGACAAAATCCACCTGCTCCCCGAACCCCTCATCAATCAAATCGCCGCCGGCGAAGTCGTCCAGCGACCCGCTTCCGTCGTCAAAGAACTCCTCGAAAACTCCCTCGACGCCGGCGCAAAAAACATCGTGCTGGAAGTCCGTGACGGCGGAAAGACTTACATGCGCGTCAGCGACGACGGATGTGGCATGTCGCCCACCGATGCGCGTATGAGCTTCGAGCGCCACGCCACCTCCAAAATCCGCAACGCCGACGACCTCTACGCCATCCACACTATGGGCTTCCGCGGAGAAGCCCTCGCCTCCATCGCCGCCGTCGCCCAGGTAGAGATGAAAACGCGACGTCCCGAAGACGAACTCGGAACCCACATCATCATCCACGGCGGCAAGCTCATCACCCAACAGCCCACTGCCTGCCCCCCCGGCACCACCATCGAAGTCAAACAGCTCTACTACAACACCCCCGCTCGAAGAAAATTCCTCAAATCCAACACCACCGAACTGACACACATCCTGCGTGAATTCAAACGCATCGCTATCCCACATCCTGAAGTGCGTTTCGACCTCATCGTCGACGACAAAGAGCTCTTCATCCTACCCGCCACTCGCCTCAAACAGCGCATCGTCGCCCTCTTCGACAAAAAGCTCGACGAACAACTCATCCCCGTCCGCGAAGAAGTGGACGACATCGCCATCCACGGATGGATCACTCTACCCGAAGCCGCCAGAAAAAAGCGACCCGAAAGCATGTTCTTCGTCAATAACCGCTTCGTGCGCAGCCCCTACCTTCATCACGCCGTGCACCAGGCCTATGGCGAACTCCTCAGCGATGATCTTCACCCCATGTATTTCTTGCTCCTCCACATCCCTCCCACACGCGTCGACGTCAACGTACACCCCACCAAACAAGAAGTCAAATTCGACGACGAACACCTCATCTACCGATACGTGGCCAGCGCCGTGCGCCACGCCCTCGGCCAATACAGCCTCAGCCCTCTCATCGACTTTCAATCCACACCCGACTTCTCAAACCCGCACTCCCATAAATCCTCCCCCTTCCCCACTCCTGCCACGAGTTCGCCCAACCAGAAAGACAGATCCACCTCTCGGCGCAGCGATTGGGAGCAAGTGTATGAAATCATGCGCGCCGAAGTTCCCCCCAACGACCCACCTCCCAACCCTACACCATCGCCCGTACTGGTCAAGACCGAACAATTTCACAACCGATACATCTTCGCCTCCGTCAAAGAGGGCGTACTCATCGTCCACCAACAACACGCCTTTGCACGCATCTATTACGAAGAGCTCAAGCGACAGCTCGAAGCTGGCCCCATGAGCTCCCAACAGCTCGTCTTCCCACACCCCCTCGACCTACCGCCCGACAAAATCCTCCTCCTCGAAAAACGCATACCCCACCTACGGCGCTTAGGCTTTGCCATCGAACCCCAAGGCAGCTCCTCGTATGTATTACAGGGCATACCCTCTCTGCTGAGCGAATGGAATGCCGACCCCACCAGCTGGATCACCCTCCTCCTCGATGCACACCCCGATACGCATTCTCCACAAGGGGGCGATGCACTGCTCGACCAGTGGGCGCGCTCCCTCGCCGTCCAAATGGCCTCCTACAAACGCATCCCCCTCAACGCCGACGAACGCCAATGGCTCATCGACCGCCTCTTCGAATGCGAAATGCCCTCCTACGACCCGCGAGGTAGAAAGTGTTTCGTAACTTGGTCTCTCGATAGCCTGGATAAAATGTTTTAAAACCCATAGCCAATGCATATTACCCCCGTCGTACGAGCGCTCATCATCATCAACGTAGTATTCTACTTCCTCACCCATATGGGCGGATTCCGCACCACCATCATGTCGACACAAATCCTCGGCCTCTTCTACTTCGAGTCCGAATTCTTTCGCCCCCACCAGCTCATCACGCACATGTTCCTGCATGCCAACCTCATGCACCTGATGTTCAACATGCTGTCGCTATACTTCCTCGGTCCCTTCCTCGAAATACAGTGGGGAAGTAAAAAGTTTCTTAAATTCTACTTCGCCGCAGGCCTGGGTGCCGCCTTCATCCACCTGCTCGTCAAATACATCCAAGTGCATTACTTCGGCATGGTCAGCGATATCGACATACCCGTCATCGGCGCTTCTGGTGCCATTTACGGCATCTTCATCGCTTTTGCCATGCTCTACCCCAATGCCGAATTGATGCTGCTGTTCCCCCCCATCCCCATTAAGGCAAAATACCTCGCACCTATCCTGGTCTTTATCGACCTGTCTATGGGCATCTCCGGCACGGCCACCACCATCGCACATTTTGCACATGTCGGAGGCGCTTTGATCGGTTTTATCGTTATAAAATATTGGCAACTCACCGGCCAACTCTACAATCGCGAGTGACATGTTTGACGACTTGCGTAGAGACGTCCAACAACTCATCCGACAGGGCCATAGCCTCACCAAAATCATCCTGCTCAACATCGCCCTGTGGGTTCTGCTCGTGCTCCTACGCGCATTCGCCGGCCCCATGCATGTCCACGCTACCGGCATCGCCAATATTCCCCTCTGGGCCATACCCTCTTCTCCCCTCCAGGCCCTCATCACCCCCTGGACTTGGCTGATCTATGCCTTTACACATTTTTCCATATGGAATCTCATCTGGGAAATGCTCTTACTGTGGTGGTCCGGCTCCATTGTCGGCGATCTCATCGGCGACAAACACGTACGGCGCCTCTTTCTCACAGGGGTCCTCACGGGAGCGTTGGGCTACATACTCTCGGGCATGCTCTTTCACCTGCTCGACCGCCCCTATACCCCACTCAGCGGCACCATGCCCGCCGTACTCACCATGATGACCGCAGCCGCCACCCTCGCCCCCTCCTATCAAGTACGCCTCCTTCTGCTCGGCAACGTCAAAATATCGCTCATCGCGGGCGTCTTCTTCTTCGGCTACGCACTACTCTTCCTACTGCACCCCGACCCCTACTATTCCGCTGTCCTCCTCTCCGCCCTGGCCGGTTACTACTACATCAAACACCTCTATTCCTCCCTCCCTTCGCTCCTCGATATCTTTGGATGGAGCAAAATCATTCCCAAAAAGCCCAAACGATCAAAGCCCCGCATCTTTACCATGCACACCAAAAGCCCTAAAACTCCCTCGACCACCATACGACAAGAAGATATCGACGCCATCCTCGACAAAATCAACCGCGTGGGATTCGACGCCCTCACCCCCGAAGAAAAAGAAATACTCTACCAGGCCGCTAAACAAAAGGGCAACAAGCCCGACTAAGTCTACAATACACTATAAGCGCTGTCGTATAAAATTTTACATATCGAGATTTTTTATAAAATTTTTCTATCTTTGCCCCAACTCTGACTTAGATGTAAAATTCGATGCCTTATGAGTAAAAAAGATGATTTGATCGCTAAGTACAAGGAGAAGCTCGCCGAAATAGGCGAAAGCATCGACGAAGACCTCCTCGTTAAAGTTGTCAACGGTCTGGGACCCTCCATCTACCTGCCCGACGCATCAAAAGTGTCTTGCAGTGATCAAGACGAGCTCGATCGCATAAAGAAGAATTTTCTGATCAAAAAGCTCAACTTACCCGATAGTCCCAAACTCGACGAAGCCATCAAAGAAGTGTGCGGCAAATTCGATTCCTCCGACAGAAGCAAATACCGAGCAGTGTTTTACTATCTCCTCGCTAAAAAGTTCGGCAAGACCCCCTAAGCAAGACCCCAATACGACAACATACTGAGCGAAACAACGCCCTATGGGGTAGTTGTTTCGCTTTTTTTATACCCCTCCTCCTGAACAATTGCCGTAACTTAGACCGCGCTATTCCTCAAAGTCGATACTGTAGATGGCTCGCATACCGTACATAGTCGATCTCATCATCCCTGCCTTCAACGAAGAAAAAGCCATTGCCAAAGTATTAGACGATCTGCCCCCCATCTTTCGGCATGTCATCGTCTGCGACAACGGCAGCACAGACCGCACGGCACAAGTTGCCCTCCAACGCGGAGCCACCGTATTGTACCAACCCAAACGCGGCTACGGCATGGCCTGCCTCACCGGCATCAACTATGTTCAAAAAACCCATCCACTACCCGATGCCGTCGCTTTTGTCGATGCCGACTACTCCGACTATCCCGAAGAACTGGAACTGCTCGTCCGACACCTCTTCGATAAAAATCTCGACCTCGTACTGGGATCCCGAACACAATACCCAGGCTCACGAGCAGCTATGGGCCTTCACCAACTGTGGGGAAACTACCTTGCCGTCAGCATCATTGAAATGTTGTACGGCGTGCGGTATACCGACCTCGGACCCATGCGCGTTATCCGTTGGAAAGCTCTGCAGCAATTGCAAATGCGCGATACCAACTACGGATGGACCGTCGAAATGCAAGTCAAAGCAGCCCGGCAAGGCCTCCGCATCGCCGAACTGCCCGTCCACTACCGCCCACGCATCGGCCAATCCAAAGTCAGTGGCACAATCACGGGATCCCTGCGCGCAGGATACAAAATCCTCTCCACTATCGTTAAATATGCCCTCACATGACTGCATCAACACTCACCTACGCCCTCGGCTCCCTCGTCTTATTAGGCTATACCCTCTGCCTGATTTACATCCTCGGCTACAGCATCATGCAATGGGATCTCCTGCTCCTCTTCTTGAGAAAAAAACACCTCCTCACTGCTCCACAACGCTCGCAAAACACCAACAACACCCATACAGATCTTCCCTTCGTCACTGTCCAGCTTCCCATCTACAACGAACGCCACGTCGTCGGTCGCCTCATCGACGCCGTCGCTGCATTGGACTATCCCACCGACCGTTTTGAAATACAGGTGCTCGACGACTCCACCGACGAAACCACCGAAATCCTGCGCGAGCGCATCCGACACCATCGACAGCGTGGCATCGATATCCAGCTCATCCGCCGTCCTACCCGCACGGGCTACAAGGCCGGCGCCCTCCAATACGGACTTCAGCGCGCCAAAGGATCCTACATCGCCATATTCGATGCCGATTTCATCCCCCAGTCCGACTTTCTCCGCCGGGTCATACCCCATTTTCATGATCCCTCTATCGCCGTCGTCCAGACCCGCTGGGCCCACCTCAACGAAGACCATAGCTTGCTCACCAAACTCCAGGCCTTCCAGCTCAACAACCACTTCTACGTCGAACAAAGCGGCCGCTATCTCGGCAATCTCTTCCTGCAGTTTAACGGCACCGCCGGCATATGGAGAAAAAAAGCCATCCTCGACGCCGGCGGCTGGCAATGGGACACCCTCACCGAAGACCTCGACCTGAGCTACCGCGCCCAACTCAAAGGCTGGAAAATACGCTACCTCCCCTGGGTAGGTACACCCGCCGAACTCCCCGTCGAAATGAACAGCTTCAAAGCCCAACAATACCGCTGGATCAAAGGCGGCGCCGAAACCGCCCGCAAAATCCTACCCCTCCTTTGGCACGCCCCCTTGCCACTGCGCACAAAACTCCATGCCTCCTTCCACTTACTCTCCAATTTTATCTTCGTCGTCATCTTGCTCGCCGGCATCCTCAGCATCCCCATGATGTTTGTGTGGGAGCTCTTTCCCATGCTAAAACCCCTGTATTCCATCTTCATCATCAGCCTCCTGGTCGTCATCGCCGTCTACTTCGTAGCCAATGTCCTCCACGCATGGCGACATAAACCCCTCTACACCTCCCTCGTGCGCTTCCTGTGGATGTTTCCCACCTTCCTTTCCCTCTCGATGGGCATGAGCGTCCACAACACCATCGCCGTGCTGCGCGGCATCCAACGCCAATCCTCCCCTTTCATACGCACACCAAAACTCAACATCTCCCAGACCCAAACCATTAAACCCTCCCCCTATCTCCGACCAAGCCTGCCATCATCGACCTATCTCGAATTCCTCCTCGCTGCCCTCTTTACGGCCGGCGCCCTGCTCAACGCCCTGCGACAGGATTGGTCCTTGCTCTACTTTCACGGCATGCTCGCCATGGGATTCACCACCATCGCCCTGTACAGCTGGCAACACTACCGCATCATCAAACGATTTCATGCCCAAAACATCCAATATGCATGATTACACCACCCCCCCACACCAAACCGTTGTGTATCTTTGGTGCGTTAAAATCTCTTCAGTATGAAATGGTACTATCTCTGGTGTCTAATTCTTCTCATGAGCACACAACAATCCGACTGCACCATGGCACCATCCGATAAGACCGCTTCGAAATACGCCATCGCCATCCACGGAGGTGCAGGAGCCATGTCCCGATTGAAGAAAAACCCCCATCTCAAAGAGCAATACCTGCGCGCCTTAGACACTGCCCTCCACATCGGCTCCGAAGCGTTAAAACACGGGGGCACAGCACTGGATGCCGTAGAAAAGGTCATACGCTACCTTGAAGATAATCGCCTCTTTAATGCCGGTAAAGGCTCCGTCACCAATGCCCTCGGCGAATACGAACTCGACGCCTCCATCATGGACGGCAAGACCCTCATGGCCGGTGCCGTCGCCGGAGTTTCGCGGATCCGCCATCCCATCAGCGCCGCAAGAGCCGTGATGGAAAAAACACCCCACGTACTCATCGCAGGCACCGGCGCCGAAGCGCTGGCCGAAAAATGGGGCCTAGAAATGGTCAACCCTGCCTTCTTTCACGGAAACGTCCCCTCCCCTTCCTCCCCATCTCTCGACGACCAACTCCCCCTGGATAAGTGGGGAACCGTGGGCTGCGTCGCCTTAGATCAATACGGCAATCTCGCCGCAGGCACCTCCACAGGCGGTCTCTCCAAAAAACACCCCGGACGGATCGGTGACTCTCCCATTATTGGCGCCGGCACCTATGCCGACAATGCCAGCTGTGCCGTCTCCTGTACCGGCGTCGGTGAATACTTCATCCGCCTCGCCATCGCCCACGACCTCTCCGCACGTATGAAATACAAAAACCTCTCCCTTTCCCAGGCCGCCAACGAAACCCTCCAACGCCTCTCCGCCCTCCAAGGTAAAGGCGGCTTTATCGCCATCGACACCAGCGGCAACATCGTCACCCCCTTCAACACCCCAGCCATGTTCCGCGCCTACCTAACCTCCAACGGCCAACGCCATATCGCCATCTTCCCCGACTAAACCCCAGCCAACTCCTCGTTGAAAACACCTTGCGCACACGGAGCGCTTACTGCGTCCTCTGTGGAAAAATCTCTGCAGCCTCTGTGGTTTGCTCCCCCACTTTTGCAAAAAGGAGGGAAAATTTGTACCTTTTGTAGGCATCGTTTGGTTATCTTACACCTTAGATAGGATAAAAAAGTGGTTGTACTACATACCTGTAGCATCACTTTTCGATTTTTTTAGTATAAAATTGTAGTACCCTATGGCATGCCAAAATGAGCACAGGTCATTGATAATGTTAAAGTTATGCCAAAATAGCACAAACAATTGAAATCACTTTTCACATGTAATTGTGAAAAAAATTCAAGATATTGCAACACATGTTGGATGAGATGCATTATATTTGTACAACGATACGGTGTTTTGCGCATCAGTAGTTTGTGATGATAAGTAGGAGGGCACTTTAGGAGATGCGCAACGGCACAGAGGCGATCGTGCAAAACAACAAAATACTATAAATATGAAAGCACAACACTTGAACTCCGG
>WFXH01000010.1 GCA_015490715.1 Saprospiraceae bacterium
CGATGGGAGAAAAGATAGAAGCCTTGCTCACTATGCGCTTAGCATGATGCGTGAGTCAAATAAAAGGCATTTCTTTCCAACAGGGCTCGCGCGCGGTGCGCGGGAAGTGGTGTACGTGCTTGCTCGACGCGTTGCTGGGCGATGTAGTGCTTAAATGAACGACAAAGCCACGACTTTTTATGTGAATGTCTTCCTATAGTATTTAAATTTTCTATTGGAAATGATTCCAATAGTAGAATTAGCGGGTGTGTTGTATAGCTCATGGCGTGGATTGAAAGGGTAGCGTGGTGTATTCAACCACAGTGTAGGAAATTCGCCTCATGAGGTGAAGGGAAAGATGAGAGGACGATCGATCTTGGAGTACTTTGGGTACCTCTCTGGGTGGGTTGTGGTGGTGGGGCGAAAGATTAGATTTAGCCCAGTGTAGAAAATAAGCAGGATGAGGGATGAATCAAATTGTATCGGAAGGGGAGACATAGTCGGGGTGGCAGGATTCGAACCTGCGACCCCCTGCTCCCAAAGCAGGTGCGCTAACCAGACTGCGCTACACCCCGACAGTGGCGGTGAGGGCGGGATTCGAACCCGCGGTACCCCGTTAAGGGTACGCCGGTTTAGCAAACCGGTGGTTTAAGCCACTCACCCACCTCACCTCGTGATCTCTACCATGAGGACTGCAAAATTACGCATTTACGCGTATTTGGGCAAAGCGTCATGCGACCGTACTACTTCAACGCCTGTGGCGGGATTTGGTTTGACGGCGGGCAACAAGGATCTGCTGCGTGGGCGATTAGAGGTTGAAGGAGACGAGATCTTTAAATTTGAGCACGCGCTGTTGGATTTCGTCGCGCGTGAGGGTTTTCAGTCGCTGGAGACCGAATTCCTCTACGACGAAGCTCGCCATGGCAGAGCCGTAGACCATGGCGCGTTTCATGTTGTTGAAGCTCGTGTCGTCGGTAGCTGCGAGGTAGCCGAGAAACCCTCCTGCAAAGGTATCGCCGGCACCGGTGGGGTCTTTGACCACGGCGAGAGGGAGGGCTGGCACGAAGAAGATGTCGTCGGAGCTAAATAAAAAGGCGCCGTGTTCGCCCTTTTTAATGATGAGATAGGAGGGGCCCCACTGGAGGATTTTGGCGGCGGCGACGACGAGCGATCGCTCTCCCGACAGCAGTCGGGCTTCTTCGTCGTTGATGGACAGCACGTCGGCAAGGGCAATGGCGCGTTGGAGCTCTTCGAGGCTGTGTTTGATCCAGTAGTCCATCGTATCGAGTACGACGAGGCGTGTGGTGTGTTCAGCCAGCTGATCGATGACCTGTTGTTGGACGGTGGGCGTGAGATTGCCGAGGAGGATGTAGGGCGTAGTGGTGTAATCGTCGGGGAGCTGTGGATGAAAGTTTTCCAACACATTGAGTTCGGTGACGACGGAATCTCTATGGATCATGTCGGGGTGGTAGCGGCCGTGCCAGTAGAAGGACTTCGCTCCCTGGATGCGTTGGATGCCGGCCGTGGAGACGCCGCGCTTTTCGAGTATGTGGAGCTCTTCCTCGGGAAAGTCGTCGCCGATGATGGAGATCATGCCCACCGATTGGATGAAGAAGGAGGCCGACCAGGCGCTGTACATACACGAGCCCGCTACGGTGCGTTCTACTTTGCCGTAGGGGGATTCGACGGTGTCGAAGGCAACGGTACCAACGGTCAACAATTTCATACACGGATCGTTAAAATCAAGACAAAGACCACGCAAAGATTGCACAATTTTTGAATTAAATGCGTAACTTTGCATCCGCTCTGCGTGGGATGGGGACATTAGAAAGCAGGTGCTTTCACGGAGGGGATGTCCTTCAACCCACAGAGCATGCCCTCTTAGCTCAGCTGGTTAGAGCGACGGACTGTTAATCCGTAGGTCCCAGGTTCGAGTCCTGGAGGGGGCGCAATCTTCCTTCCCACCAGCTGACCGCCGTACACAACGAGGAGTTTTTAGTATCTTCGGCATCAGTTAAATGCTCATCGGATGAATGTATTACGGCGTTTTTACGGCTTTGCCTACATAGGCATGGTGTTTTTCGGGATGTGGATACTCGTCGTGGGGTGTAAGCCCGAGGTCAAGCCCATCGAGTACGGCAAGGACGTGTGTCACTTTTGCAACATGACCATTGTCGACAAGGCTCACGCCGCGCAATACGTCACTAAAAAGGGGAAAAACTACAAGTTTGACGCTATCGAGTGCATGATACGTCAGATTTTGCAGGAGGACAATATGGATGCCCTGGCCATCATTTTAGTAGCCGATTATGCGCATCCCGGCGTGTTGGTGCCTGCCGACGAAGCGGTGTATCTCATCAGTGAGGGCATCCGCAGTCCGATGGGGGCAAACCTGTCGGCATTTTCTTCAAAAGAAGAGGCCGAAAAGGCGCTACAGACCCACGGTGGACAGCTGTATAATTGGTCGGAAATCCTCGATTATTTCCGTCAACATTGATTGTCTTGATGAGGTGGTGGCACATAGCATTGGTAGGAATTGCCCACGGTGCTATGGCCGGGACGATACGGGTATGCGACACCTGTCGCTTTCAATCCATCGCCGGGGCCATTGCTCAGGCAAACAAGGGGGATACGGTGCTGGTGTATCCAGGAGTGTATCGGGAGTCCAATATTCAAGTCGACAAGTCGCTCTACGTCGTGGGCATCAACTATCCCCGGGTGGATGTCCAGCAGCAGGGTTATGGCTTTGTGCTCAAGGGCGATTCGATAACTTTGAAGGGATTTGAAATCTACGATGTAGAGCAGAGCTATGTCAAGGAATATGCGGCCGTACTGGTGCGGCGCTGCACGACCTTTGTGGTGGAAGATCTGCGCATACGCCGTGCCTTTTTTGGCATATTAGCTGAAAAATCGTCGAGCGGGGTAATACGAGACAATCGGATCAGTGGAGTATATCGCACTGAGGCAGATGCGGGCAACGGCATACATCTGTGGCACTGCAAGCACATGCGCATCGAGGGCAATGTCGTCCATCACATGCGCGACGGCATCTACTTCGAGTTTGTTTCCCGAAGTGTCATTGAACACAATCACTCCCACGACAATGTGCGCTACGGATTGCACTTTATGTTTAGCAACAACGATGAATATCACGACAACATCTTTGAGCGCAATGGGGCAGGGGTAGCGGTGATGTTTTCGAAATACATCCACATGCGCCGCAATGTGTTTCGCGACAATTGGGGTGTGGCCTCCTATGGTCTACTGTTAAAGGAGATCTACGATGCCACGATTACGGACAACCATTTTATACGCAACACCATAGGCATCAACATCGATGGGTCGACGCGCATTCGCTACGAGCGCAATCTCTTTCAAGCCAACGGATGGGCAGTGCGCATCCTCGGTGCGAGTTATCAAAACGATTTTAGTGAAAACAATTTTCTCCACAACACCTTTGATGTGGCTTTTAGCGGGCGGGAGACGACGGTGCGCTTTGTGCGCAATTACTGGAGTGATTACACGGGCTATGATCTGGACAGAGACGGATACGGCGATGTGCCCTATCGGCCCGTGAAGTTGTTTTCGTATATCGTCAATCAGGTGCCTGAGGCCATGGTCTTGTTGCGGAGTTTGTTTGTGGGGTTGATCAACTTTTCGGAGAAAGTCTCGCCGGTATTTACGCCGGACAATCTCGTCGATAGCAAGCCTGCCATGCGGGCGTACGATATTGAGGTGCGATGATACAGATACGTGGATTGACGAAGACCTTTGGCAAGCTGCGCGTCCTTGACGACTTGCACTTAGACATTGCAGAGTCCAGGGTAACGGCTATTTTAGGTCCAAACGGATCAGGTAAGACGACCTTGATCAAGAGCATACTCGGCATGGTGGTGCCCGATAAGGGGGATGTCTGGATCGATGGCACTTCGGTGCGTGGCCAATGGGCCTATCGGCGCAACATTTCATACATGTCGCAAATCGCCAATTTTCCCGCCAATCTTCGGGTACGCGAAGTGGTCGACATGATCCGCGAGATTCGCCAGCAGCCGGCTCCTAATATGGATGAAATCGTCCGCCGCCTGGGTGTTGGGCGGTTTTGGAACAAGCAAATGCAGCATTTGTCGGGGGGAATGCGCCAAAAGGTCAATGTCTTGTTGACCTTTATGTTTGACACGCCGATCTACATTTTAGACGAGCCGACCACGGGCTTAGATCCGCTGGCTTTGATGCATTTGAAGGAGTTGATTGTGCAGAGGAAGGCACAAGGCAGGACCATTCTGATCACCTCGCACATCATGGGTTTTGTCGAGGAGATGGCGCAACACGTCGCCTTTCTCGTCGAGGGGCGCCTCTACTTTGATGGAAGCCTTGAGGAGCTGAAACAGCGCACGGGTACGGATACCCTTGAGCAGAGCATTGCAGAAATTATAAAGCGCAATTATGCAGCTGTATAAAATCGTGCGATACGTCATACGGGATCTGTTGCGGAGTCGGTGGACCTATGTGTACTTTGCCTTTTACTATTTGCTGGGCATGGTGTTGTTGTTTATCAATCGCGATTTGTCGAAGGCGGTCATTACCTTGATGAACATCATCACGATTTTAACACCTCTGATCGGCACGGTCTTTGGCGTGATGTATTACTACAATTCGAGGGAGTTTATCCAGTTGCTCTTAGCGCAGCCTTTGCGGCGCGATATGCTCTTTAGCGGACAGTACATCGGTGTGTCGCTGTCGCTTTCGTTGAGTTTGATTTTGGGTTTGGGCATTCCGTTTTCGATGTATGGGGTGTTGTACTCGGGCGTGATCTGGGATTTTGCGGTGTTGTTGGTCATTGGGGGATTTTTGACGTTCATCTTTGTTGGGTTGGCCTTGGTGGTGGCTCTTGCCAACGACAATCGCATAAAGGGTTTTGGTTATGCTATTTTTCTGTGGTTGGCCTTTGCGGTGGTATACGATGGGCTATTTTTGCTGGGGCTGCTGTATTTTCGCGATTACCCGCTGGAGAAGTTTGCTCTTGGGGGGGTGTTGGTCAATCCGATCGATCTTTCGCGCATACTGATTTTGCTCAAGCTCGACATCGCTGCACTGATGGGCTTTACGGGTGCGGTATTCAAGAAGGTCTTTGGCACGTCTGTGGGAATGATCATGGCCTTTGGCGCGCTGCTTCTCTGGGTGTGGATTCCCTGGCAGCTGATGTTGTGGTATGCGCGCAGGAAGGATTTTTGACGATGCCAGCTGCATTGGCGGATCTCACTGGAGAGCACTTTGGACGAGGTGAAGCAGTTTAGAAGAGGGGTGTTCGTATTTTTTAAAATACTCCCGTAGGGCGGCACGTGCGCGATGGTGCGCTGCTCGTTGGGCGAAGTGTTCGAAGGCCTGCAGCAGTGCGTTGGCGTTGGAGATAGCTCGGGCTGCGCCTATGCGGAGGAATTCCTGTGCCTCGGGGGAGTTGGCGTACGAGGGACCCCAGAGCAGGGGTATTTCGTAAGCGGCAGGTTCGAGGGCGCTGTGAATTTTTCCTCGAAAGCCACCGCCCACATAGGCCATGTCGGCCAAGCGGTAGAGCTTGTTGAGCCAACCAATCGTGTCGACGATGAGCACGCGCGATCGGGCGGATTGGCTCGGGTTTGTCCAATAGCTGGCAGAGGGAAAGAGCCGGGACAGGTAGCGCATGTGGGAAGCTCCCACATCGTGGGGGGCGATGAGCAGTTTCCACTGCCGAAAGGCGTCGGATTGGATCAGTTGTGCCAGCAGTTGTTCGTCCTTGTGCCAGGTGCTGCCCGCTACCAAGAGGCGGTGGTCACGTATGAAATCGTGGACGAAGGCGGGGAAGGCGACCTCTTGACGTGCAATTTGTCGGACACGGTCGATGCGGGTGTAACCGATGAGCTGAGCGCGGTCTAAGCCGCGTTCCAGGGCAGCGTGTAAACTGTGTCGGTCGCGTACAGCTATTGCATAGGCATTTTTTAACAAGGGGAGCCAGGCTCTTCCGATAAAATTTAAGGGATACTTACCTGGTCGAAACACTACGTTGAAGGGGATCAATGGTATACGCCTTTGATGGATGAGCTCGATGGCGTGCCACCACCAATCGTATTCAGCCCACAGCACGATATCGGGGTGGATGTGATCGATAAAATGGTGCATTGAGTGGTAGTCGTCCCAAGGCAGGTACCAGGTGCGATACCAGCTGGTGTGTGGCTGGACGTGTTCGTAACCCGAAGGGCTGAAGAAGCTCACTTCAATTGCGGCGTTGGGAATGTGTTGTCGGATGGTCTCCAGCACGGGCAGGGCGCCCTCGTATTCGCCGAGCGAGGCACAGTGTACCCATACGACGGGCCCTCCAGAGCGTTTGTGCTGGGATCGCTCCTTGAGAATTGCTTTTTGAGCGCGAATCCCTGACGAACGTTTGGCCACTGCGGGAAAAATTCGACGCATTAAGGGTTCGAGCACCAACCAGAGGCGGATAGCTATGTCGTAAAGCCGTCGGATCAATAGAAGATGAGCTCTTTGCTTTGGTTTCCAAAATAATATCGAAGGTGATAGCTCACCGAAACACCAGCGGTGATATCGATCCTATACGTGCGGTCGTATGCCATCTGATCGTAGTTAAAACTACGCAGGTTGCGCGTGCGAGCGAAGTATGAGAAGAGGGTTATGGAGAAGTTTCTTCGGTTTTTGACGTCGAGCAGGCGATAGCGTAGGGCCAATCGAAGGGAGGGGCCGCCACTGAGTCGATCCAGGCCACGGCCGTAATGGCCGAAGAGCTGGGCTACCGATCGCGAGTCGTCGACAAAGTAGATGCGGTGGCGCATTACTCCCATGCCGATAGATGCTTGTGTGTAATGGTGGAGCGATTGTTGTTGGAGGATACGAAATGCATAATCCATGGTAGCCCCTATCCATGAGCCGCGCATGCGGAGCAGGACGTTGGCGGGGGTAGCGCCGCTTTCGTCCCAGCCGTAGATATGACCGTATTCGTCGCGCAACCATGCGAGGGGGTCTTCTTTGACGGTTTTGCCGAAGAAATAATCGTACACGATACTCCAGGACCAGGGTGAAGCTGCAGGCTGGAATCCCACCGTAATTCCGTTGGAGAGGAAGGTACCATAGCGGTGGGCGAGGGCGGCATAGGGTTGATGTACTGCGTAGTGGTAGGCAAACTCCGCTGTGTGTTTTTTCATCCAGGGGGGAGCGGTGCGAATGTTTTGCTGTGCACGTATGAAGCTATAGGAATGAAGAGAGAGGAGTGCGACGAGGCTGGCGGACCACCATTTTATACGGCGAAGATCAGGCATATCTTTCGATTTGTTTGGTCAGGTGGGGTTGGAGGGTTTTGAGGAAGTGGCGCAAGAATTCGAATTCGCGGAGGCCTTCTTCGTCGATGATGTGGTCGTTGAAGGTGGTGATGTCGAGATCGATGGTGCGGGGGGCGTTTTTGTTGTCGGTGCGCACGCGGCCGAGTTTGGCTTCGATGTGGCGCAGGTGGTATTGGAGCGCTTCGAGGGGGTGGCTTGTGTAGAGGAGGACTGCGGTGTTGAGGAAGTCGGGCTGGTCGGTAAATTT
Source organism: Saprospiraceae bacterium (assembly GCA_015490715.1). GTDB lineage: Bacteria > Bacteroidota > Bacteroidia > Chitinophagales > Saprospiraceae > S141-43. Next base: position 7,552 of record WFXH01000010.1, read on the forward strand.
TTGCGGTTTAGTGCGGAGGATTTCGGCTTTTTGCTGGATGAGGCCGAGCTGGGAGAGCTCGTGGAGGGCCTGATGGATGTGTTTTTCGGGTTTGATATTGGAGCCGAGGGCGATGACGGCCTTGTTGGGGCGCATTTGGTCGTCGACGATGGCTGCGACATTGTCGGCGAAGCGCAAGGCATGGGGCTTGTTGACGCGCACCCATACGTGTGCGCGGTAGGGATTGGATTTGATGAGTCGGTACACTTCTTCTGCTAAGGATTCGAGTAGTTGAAACGATTGGCCGTCGATGCGTCGGATGATGGCCTTGTTGAGCGTTTTGTAGTCGTCGGTATCTGAGGGGTCATCGCTTTGGAGGGCGCGTTGGGCGTTGAAGGCAAAGTGGTAGTCGATGAGGACGTCCTGGAGTTTGTGTTTTTCCCACTCGTTGAAGCCGATGTAGCACCGCAAGCGGAGCTTGTCGACGGCGATTTTGACCCATTGGATGGGTACCTTAGAGAAGATGTGCTCCTCCATCGACGTAGAGTATTTCACCGGTGACGAATTTACTAACAATGAGGTAATGTAGGGCATGGGCGATATCTTCGAAGCCGCCGTGTCGTTGTAGCGGGAGTTCGTTGGCTCTTTGTTGGAGGTACTGTAGGTCCTTTCCAATGGGAGGCAAGATGGGCCCCGGTGCGATGCCATTGACGCGGATGTAGGGAGCGAGTTTTTTAGCCAATCCTCGAACCAAGTCGGCGCTATTGCGCTTGCTCAACCAGTATTCGAAGTATTGGGTGTCGATGGTTTGGATGCGGGTATCGAGCAGGAAGATTACCAGGCCGCTGTTGGTGTAGCGTCCGTAGAGGGTAGTGAGCAAGTACGGTGCAGCAACGTGTACGTTCCAGTGGCGGGTGAGGAGCCGTAGGTCGCCTTCGTCGGTTTCGGGTGAGGGCAAGAAGAGCGAAGCGTTGTGGATGATGATTTCGGGCAGACCGTATTTGCGCATGAGGTGCCACATTTGGATGAGTTCGTTGGCCTTTTCGAAATCAGCTTGGAGCAGTCGACAGTTGCTACCGAGTTGTTCAATGCGCTCGGCTGTCTTGCGCGCCTCGTCTTCGGAATGGCGGTAGTGGAGGTAGATGTTGTACCCTTGTTGAGCGAGCCAGAGGGCAATGTCGCTGCCCAATCGTCGGGCTCCACCTGTTATGAGTGCTGTTTTGTGCGCTTTTGCCAGCATTTATGTGTCCTTTTTCAGCATTTCAAGCCAGTACTTCCATTTCAGGCTCTTCGTCTCGCTGTAGAGCCAGAGGAGGGAGAAACCTCCTGCTAAGGATAACGCACATACCGCTATGAGCATATGCGATTGTGGGATGAGCTGTTCGAATATCCACACGGCAAACGTGGTCGCGATGCCGAAAGCGCAAAATCGGCATAGATAGCGGAGATCCAACTCGGGTAAGACTTCTCTGCGGAGGAGGTAAAATCCCATGACGACGACGGCCAGCTGGGTTATCAGAGTGGCCAGTGCTGCCCCTTCGGCCTTGAAGACGGGAATATATACGGCATTCAGTGCGATATTAGCGAAAGCGGCGATGCCGTAGAGCATGCTGGCTTTGCGCACTTTGCCAGCGGCGAGCAGGAGCGCCCCCTGTACATAGGAAAGCGCTGAAGCGGGAAACGACCAAAGGAGCCAGCCCCATACTTCGCCCCAGTAAGGGGTAAAGTGCGTATAGAGCACCTGCATGATGATGTGTCGGAAGGGAAAGCACACCAAAGCGGTCAGTAGCCCAATCATCCACAGCAGGCCCGCTCCGAGTCGGAAGAGGGGAAAAGGCGATTTTCCCTCGCGGTACAATCGCGCAAACATCGGCAGCAGGAGGCTGGCAAACAAAAAGGCAAACATGTTGAGCATTTCCCACAGGCGATATGCCGCGGCGTACACCCCGGCGTGATAATCACCATCGGGCAAGAGAAATTTCAACATCACGCTGTCTACGCGCGTGTAGATGGTGCCGAAGAAGAGCACAGCAGCATAAGGGAGACTCTTTCGCAATAGCCTCCACACCCAAGGGAGTGAAAGGGAAAAACGCATGCCCCTCAGCTGAGGCACCAACACATGTAGCGCTATGCCAATGGTGATAAAAATCGACAGAGTTTGTGCCAGTATAAAATGGTGCACCTTTAGCTCAAATGAAGGCAGCCCCCAAATGAGGAAGGCCATAATCGTGATGAGCCAAAACTTGTCGGCAACCGATAGCAGGCTGTCCACGCGGTAGTGACCAAGTGCGGCAATGTTGGAGCGAAAGAAAAACAGAAAGGAAATCAACACCAGATTGAAAGACAGAAGTGCTAAATTGACGAGAAGTGAGGGACTCAGCCCAAGAAAGTAAGCACTGCCCAAGACAGCCGCCATGTATAGGATGGCCAATATGCCTTTTAGCGAAAGCAGATGGGGAAAGTATTGGGCGAAGGCTGAGGGCTGGTGGGATATTTCGCGGGCGGTGAAGTTTTGGATGCCGAAGTCGTTGAGGAGGGCAAAGAGATAGGCGTAACTCAGCAGAGCAGAGTAGGCACCGCCGTAGACATCGGGACCGAGCAGATTTTGTACTGTGCGATCGATGCCAAAGACGTAGAGTGGTTTGATGAGGAGGTTGGCCGTGGCGAGGATGGCGATGTTGATGAGAAACTCGCGTTTCATGCCTTTTAAGCCCTTCGCTCGTAGATCTTAAAGGTGAAATCATAGGGGTGGCGTTCGTCTTTGGGGTGGTAGTGGCTCTGTACGAGCTGCCATTCTTCCAGGCGAATGTCGGGGAAGAAGGTATCGCCATCGATGGGGGCGTGGATCTCGGTGATGTAGAGCCTCTCCACGTAGGGTAGAGCCTGTTGGTAGACGGTGGCACCGCCGATGACAAAGGCTTCTTCGTCTTCGTACCGACGGGCGATGTCGAAGGCCTGTTCGAGGGAGTGGGCCATGTAGCAGCCCGAGAGGTACAGGTCTTTATTGCGCGTCAGTACGATGTTGATGCGGTTGGGCAAGGGGAAAGGGCCGCTGTGGAAGCATCGGTGTCCCATGATGATGACGTGGTCGATTGTGCGCTTACGGAAATATTTGAGGTCGTCGGGCAGGTGCCACGGCATACGGTTGTCTTTTCCGATGACGCCGTTGGCAGCGACGGCGGCGATTGCTGAGATTTTCATAGAGAGGGCTTTTTGAGGGGAATAGTGCGCAGCTTGCGCATCCGATATTCGAGGTAGCGGCGGTAGACGGTGTCGAGTACGTATTTTTCCATGATGAGACTGGCGATAGGTGCGGCTACTTTTCCTCCGGTACCGGCATTTTCCACCACTACGGCCACGGCAATTTTGGGCGTGTCGATGGGGGCGAAGCCGATGAAGAGTGAGTGATCTTTTCCATGGGGATTTTGGGCCGTGCCCGTCTTGCCGGCCATGGCCAAATGAGGTGAATAGGCGCGTGTGGCAGTGCCGTAGATAAAGGACCGGCGCATGCCCTCGATCACGGGAGCAAAAAGTGTTGTGTCGATGGATAATCGATGTGCTCTTCGATAGTGCAAGGGAATGGACTTTGTGCCGTCTCCGATTTGGCGGATGAAATGTGGGGTGTAGTAGTATCCCCTGTTGGCTATCATGGCAGCGATGTTGGCCAGCTGTAGAGGTGTGGTGAGGAGCTCTCCCTGTCCGATGGCGATGGACATGATGTAGGTGGAGCTCCATCGATAGGGATGATACAGGGCATCGTAAAACTCACGCGAGGGAATAAATCCCGCAGATTCGCCGTGAATATCTACGCCTAAGCGCCGGCCGAGGCCCGCCTCATAGAGGTAGTCGACCAATATATCCAAACGCGCTTGTTCGAACTGCGGCCCATCGCGTTCCAATAGGCGTCGAAAGGTCATGAAAAAGTAAGAATTGCACGAATGCTGCAGAGCGATCATGACGTTGCGGGGCTTTGGGTGTAAGTGACATCCATAGGTGAATTCCTTGTAACGGTAATAACCTGGACAGGATCCTACAGTATAGGGGCTAATGGCACGTTCCTGCATGGCAATGAGGGCCATGAGGGGTTTGATCGTAGAGGCGGGAGGATAGTTGGCCATGATGGCTCGGTTGAAGAAGGGCTTGAGACTGTCTTCTTGCAACTTTTCCAGCTCGAGTCGGTCTCTTTCGCTCAGGGTGAGGATGTTGGGATCGTAAAAGGGGGCCGAGACCATGGCCAGGATTTCGCCGCTTGAGGGCTCTATCGCTACGATAGCCCCGGATTTGCCCTGCATGAGCGATTCAGCGTATTGTTGAAGATCGAGATCGATAGACAGGTACAAATCGTCGCCAGCTCTGGGAGGCCGTGCTCCGGAGTATTCTAAGACCTTGACCTTGGTGCCTTTGTTGTCCTTTAAAACGATGCGCACGCCTTTTTCGCCGCGCAAGAGGGGTTCGTAATACTTTTCTATACCACTAATGCCGATAAAATCACCATATCGATACAGTCCCCCGGAGTCTCGAACTACCTCTTTAGTCACCTCGTTGAGGTAGCCGAGCACATGAGCGGCGGAGTGATGAGGATAGGCCCGTATGAGGCTGAGCCGTGGCTCGAAGCCAGGATAGGCATATTGATATTCGACAAAGCGGTGTACGTATTGGGGAGGGACATTCTTCAGAAAGTAAAAGGGGATCCATTTGGAATAGCGCTTGTCGCGCCAGTCTTTTTCAATACGTCGAGCGAACGCTTCGCGACTGAGGTGAAATATTTGACAGAGTCGGGTAGTGTCCATATGGGGGTCCAGCGCGTTGTAACGCACCAGGATATCGTACGTTGGACTATTGTGAACGAGGATATTGCCATTGCGATCGTAGAGCAATCCGCGAGCTGGGGTGATGATTTCCCTATCGATGATCGTGGCTTCGGCTTTTATCTTGTAGCGCGGATCCCACAGCTGCAGCTGTCCCAATCGAAAGACTAAGATCCCTAGTCCTATAAGGAATAACCACTGAATGTGTGTAGCTCTCGCCTTTAGCTTACCCCGGTATGCCATTAATACGACGGGTTGAAGATCATCTGATGGAGCAATATCAATACTAACGACAACAACCAGCTTACGGTTGTCTTCAGCAGGACGTTGTAAAAATACACCAGAGAAAAGGCCTCTATTAGATAGTAGCTAAAGATAAACACTAAGAGACCGAGGCCTACATAACGAAGGTACCACAGCAGACCCATCCTTGAAGCGACGGGCACCACAGCTGTTGGGTATCCCGTAGTTGGGGCTATAAGGCGCAAGATCCACGGTCGTACAAAAGCCAGTAATACCATCGACGCCGCTTGTACGCCGACACTCCCGTAAAACCAATCGACGATCAATCCCGTCAAAAAGCCTACCAACATGACAATAGACACATTCCACTCTGTGGGTAGCAGTAAGAGACCGAGGGGATAGATGAAAAAGTGCCCATAAGGGCCCACCTGTACGTGACGGAACACCAAAACCTGCAGAACGACGAAGATTAAAAGTCGCAGTACGGTGCGAATGGTGCGTCTCGACATAGGAGTTTGCCGTTATTTCATACGGCATAAAGGTAATACAAGCAGCCTTTATCTGTCATGTTTAAATAAAAGCGTACCTCAGACCAATACTCCAATGCCAATCGTGGAGGGGAAGTTTTTGCAGGGAGGTCTGCATGTACTGGTATGCAGAGGGATAGAGCAGTTTGGGGTACGTGCTCTTTGGATCCGTATCCTTTTCATACCAAAGTGGTGCGTATTCGTACGTGAGTGATCCGATGAATTCGATATTTCTATGAATGCGCAGGCCCACTACGGATTCGATGTTGAGATTGAGTTTTATTTGGTTATCGATTCGTATTTCGGTGTAGTGTAAGGGAATGTAGGCAATACTGTTGTCCTGAGGTGTGGAGCCGTTTTGAGTTTTGATTTGATTATAGGCGAGGAGTCCTCCGAGTCGCAGACCCGTCCGCCACTGTCGACGGATATGCTGATAGAGCCCAACGAACATGCCCAATCGGTAATGGGTAATTTGTATTTGCCAGGAAGGGGTTAGCATAGGTGTGGTCGGTTGGGGCCGGGCAAAACCGTGTGGAACACCAAAATTGGTGAAATTGTTTTGGTCTAAGTGGGGATCTTGCGTGATGCCGCTGATGCCCTCAAAGGGGTTGTCAAAGGAGATTTTCCCGAGACGGAAGGGGCGGCTCTTGTAGTTGTGCTTTCGGACGTCGGCTCTGTGGATGTGCACTTGATAGGCCAGGCTCCAATCCCACGAATGATGCTTCGACAGGGTGTACATCTTGCCGAAGTCGATTTTAAACAACAGCGGCTGACCGATTTGTGACGATAAGAAGTAGTGCGAGGCTTTTGTCGATGGTGATACGACGGCGATCTCTGCACCAGTGGAACGTTTTGGCCCCGGATCGGCGATGGCTCTGATCGCAGCCGAGCGCAGGGGCTTTATGATCTTCACAGTATGGGCGATGGAGGTATGGACTTGGCTCGGTGTAGCTTTTACTATCTTGGGAGCAATGGTCGATAGTGAAGGCACAGCTGAGGGAGAACTCTTCCTGTTGGTTATAGGTGTAGGGGTTGTAGATGGGTCGATCGACGAGCTGGGCCTATAACTCGGTGAAGGTTGTATGGTACGGCTAGCATGAAGGCTTGCCACATGTAGCGCTTGCAGTTGTGGGTGTGGACTTAGTTTGTGGATGGCGTGATGCGTTTTAAAAAAGTGGCTTGAGTCGCGGAGAGGGAGTGTGCTGAGGCCGAGCAGGAGGAAGGCAATCCACAGTATGGGGCGCCGTTTTTTCTCGCTTTGGTCGGCCTGTGGGGGCATGTGTTGGTCGAGCAAGACGCGCATCCGCATCCACCCCTTGTTGATAATTCGCTCCGTAGCAGGATGTGTACTCGGTTTTTGGTTCATAGAAGACCCTGTTTTTTGAGAAGATGTTGGATGCGTGCACGGGCGTCGGAGACCATCCACTTGGAAGTGCCTTCGCTGATGTTGAGCTTTTGGGAAATTTCGCGATGGGAGTAGCCCTCAATGGCGAACATTTCGAATACGGTACGCATGCGCGGAGGCAACGTGTCGATGAGGCGGTACAGGTCTTGAGCGTACAGCCTCGATAGGGCCTGGGATTGGACAGATACGTGCTCCGGCATGGTATGGTAGATATTCTCTCTGTATTTTGAATGCCGCTTTAAGTAATCTTGCATGGTGTTGAAGACGACGCGTCGCACCCAGCTTTCGAAAGAACCATGGTGTTGAAAGCTATCGATCTTGCGAAAGACCTTGAGAAACCCCCTGTTGACGATATCGATCGCTTCGTCTTCGTTGTGCACATATCGGATGCACATCCCGAACATTTTCGGAAAGTACTTCCGATACAATTGCTCTTGAGCATCTCGGCAATTTTTCTTACACCCTTCGATGAGGGCTTTGAGAGGAATACTTTCCCGTGGCATTATCGTCGTTTGTGGTCATTTCGAATTCGCATGCAAATTCGAAAATACGCATTTTTTGCCGATGCTCATTGTATATAGACGACGGCGATGGTAAAGGCGTTGGTAAAGGAGGGAGATTTTTTTATTTTTTGGGCATATACCACTGAGCGTATTCGACGTAATTACGGGCTGTTCGGCGGATGTAAAACTCGAGCTGTTCTTGGGTGAGTGGTTTGAGGGGTTTAGCGGGATTGCCGGCGTAGATCCAGCCCGATTGGAGTGCGGTGCCGGGGGGCACTACGGTGCCGGCAGCGACGAGCACCTCACTGTGTACGGTCACGCCGTCCATGAGGATGGCGCCCATACCGATGAGTACCTCGTCGTGAATGGTGCATCCATGTATCAGCGCTCGATGGCCGATCGAAACGTCATTGCCGATGTGTACGGGATGCTTTTGGTACGTGCCGTGGATGATGGTGCCGTCTTGGATGTTGACCCTATCGCCAATGCGGATGTAGTGTACATCGCCGCGTATTACCACGTGATGCCACACACTGCACGACTCGCCCAATACCACATCGCCGATGAGTACAGCCGTATCGGCGATGTAGGAGTTCTTTCCGATAACGGGCTTTTTACCTCTGACCGAAAGAATGTGCGGCATGGAAGGCGGAGATTTAAAACTTCACCCGCTTGCGCATGGGTGTGACGCGATAGCCCCGCTTGCGCAGAAGAGCGATCAGGCCGTTTTTTCCCGCCAGATGACCGGCTCCAACGGCAAAAAACACGGGGCCCTTGCGCATCTGACGTTCCATACGGGGTATCCACATGCGGTTGCGATAGTGTAGGAGCCAGTGCACGAAAGGCTTGCTGTCGGCTTCCTGAATGATAAGTCTGTGCAGCCCTTCGATATCTTGCTGCCTATAGAGCTTATAGAGCACTTCGGTGCTGTCTTGAGGTGTCCGTATCGATTCGACGAGGAGCTTGGCCTGGTGGCGATACGGGATGGAGTCCAATATGCCGAGGACCTCTGAAATGCGCTCGAGCTTGTCGAGCTTAAAGCCAAACTCGCTGGCTATTTTGGCGAGCTCCCTTTCGTAGGATAAGGTTTTGCCTTTCCCTTCCATTTCGAATGTGTGGAGAAATTGGCTTGTGAAGATGGGCTTTAATCGGTTGATCATATAGAGGAGCAGCTCTTCATTCCTGGGGTTGTTTTTGATAAATGCTTGCACAATCTCTTGATATGCTTGAGAGTCGACGAGCATATCCAAAGTCGTATCGTTGCGCATGTAGAGCTTGCCACGCAAGGTATACCATAGTAGTTTTAGAGATGAGCGCGAGAGCATGTCCGTCTCCAAAGTGATGGTGGAGGTGTTGTTGAGGGCTTCTCCGACGCCTTCGGGCCAAAAAAACAGTTCTTCGGGAATGATGTGTACTGTGCCATACAGATACGAGGGGGTATCCAAGCCGTTGCCGGAAATCTTCCAAAGTAGCGACGGTGCTACCGGCGTAGCCTCTGCTTCAGGGGCGAGCTTTCTGCTGCTGTAGCACGAGCTCAGAGTGAGGAGTAGCAAAAACATCACGAGGGGCGACAGCGAAAAGAGATGCATTTTGCGATAGAAAGTCATAGAACTTTTATTTTATACAAACGATACAGTGCGATTCCTGTTGCAACGGACACATTAAGCGAATCGATCGCATCCCTTTGATCGATGTAAAATGTTTCGTCTGCTAAATTTAGGAGTTCTCTGCGTATACCGCGGTGTTCGGAGCCGACGACGAGACACCATTTCGGCGGTGGGGAGAGCTCGGAGAGCTCGGTGGTCGCTGCGTTTTTGTCGGCACAGAGGATGCGGTAGCCTTTTTCCCTCAACTCCTGGGCCAAAGCGACGAGGTTGTGCACACGCACGACGTATTGCTGGAGCAGAGCGCCTGCAGAAGCCTTGATGGTCGTGGCGTTGATCTCGGCAGAGTGCTTGGTGGGGGTGACCAGAATGTACACACCGAAAGCTAAGGCCGAGCGGGCTATGGCTCCCCAATTGCGCACATCCGTCACGCGGTCGAGCATGACCACTCCCGTCGTCGACGGGGCCTGTTGAAGGGCTTCATCAAGGGTATAAAACCGTACCGGCGATACCACAGCCACAACACCTTGGTGATGCGGCCCGGCCAGCTTTTGGAGCTTTTGCTTTGGTACGCGCACTAAGGGCGTAGCGTGCTCGCGCGCCCAATGTCGAATATGCTTTTCAAAATCCCCTCGCAATTGCTGGGCGAGATAGATCTTTTCGATAGATGTGCCAGAGCGCAGTGCCTCTAAAAGGGCATTTTTCCCCCATATGAGCGATGAAGATGTGAGCGAGGAATTTTTCATACGGTGTAAAACGATAAAATTCGCTGGTTCCGTTTAATTATCGGGTGTTTATGCCGTTTTTCCAGCAACAACAAGTGTTGCTCTTCCATGCGTACGCTATCCAGTGTTCGTCCTCATAGGGGGCGCTTGCTCGGCTTGGCCGAGACATTTGGGCAAATTTGCCAAACTTTGTACCTTTAATTGTTAGGATGAGACAACCATCCGCGAAAGATCTCTTAGCTATGTACAAAACAAAGGATTCTCACTCGTCGTGCTGAAGTGTGCGGTGAGCTTATTGTTGTACGGGGATGAGCCAATCGCCTGGGATAACAAGGAGACTTGTACAATGGTGTGATTTATGATGCACATGTGCAGTATCCCAGGCGGTCGGTGGATCTATGGATTATACCCATCTTTTTTGGGATGAAACGCGTATGGATTGAGGTATGAAATGGTGCAAAATTTTCAGTATATGAGAAGAGTCGTTTGGACAATTGTAGGTTTGTTCGTCACGGTGATTTGTGTGGCTCAGGAGTCGCTACCGACTTGGGCAAGCGAATATATCGTTCGAAACAGCTACAAGTACGGTTTTACGAAGGAAGATTTGGAAGATCTCGCAGTGGTGACACACTACAGGGATGCGCGCAGTGGAATCGAACACGTGTATTTACAGCAGCGCTATAAGGGGGTGCCGATTCACAACGCCTTGTGGAGCCTACACCGCAACAGGCAGGGTAAAGTATACGCCTCCAAGCCGAGATTTGTAAAAGGTATTGTCGATCGCGTGGTAGAGGCCCCGTCACGGCTCACGGCGAGGGAGGCCCTCTTGCGCGCGGCCCAGCACATCGGCATGGAAAGGCCGCTGTGGAAGGGTGTGATCGAAAAGAGACAGGAAGGCGATCGATACGTGTTCGAACAGGTCCCCTTTTCGAGATCTGCTGTGCACATGCACAAGGTCTATGTACTGAATGACGATGGTAATCTGGTCTTGTGTTGGGATTTGGCCATTGATCGGGTGGATAAGGCCGATTATCCCAGTATGCGCATCGACGTGTCGACGGGACAGGTGGTGGACAGTGCCAACTGGATGGTGCACTGTCGTTTTGGAGAGGGCTCGTATGAAATCGTGCAATCCCATGCAGAGTCAAAGGGTGAAGCAGCGACTTCAAAGGTGGTGGAGTCCCGTATGGATGGTGCGCGATACTACGTCATTCCTCTGCCGGCGGAGAGTCCATTGACGGGATCCTTTCAGTGGGTGATCGACCCTGCAGATCCGATCGCAAGTCCGAATGGATGGCACAGGGTGCGCAATCAGTTGTATACCATCACAAAAGGCAATAACGCACATGCTTATACCGAATGGGAAGACGACGGGCAACCCGATATGGAAGAGCCCGACGGAGGACCAGAACTGCACTTCAACTATATGTACGACACGACCAAGCCGGTCGATGATTCCTCTAACGCTCGTGCTGCTGTGGTCAATGCCTTTTATGTGACCAACATGTTTCACGACATTTTATATCGACTTGGTTTTGACGAACAATCGGGCAATTTTCAGGAGGATAACTTCAGAAAGGGCGGTTTAGGAGGCGATGCTGTAATTGTGCAGTCACAAGACAGGGGAGGTCAAAACAATGCCAATTTTTCCACACCGCCCGATGGATTGAGTGGGCGCATGCAGCTGTATTTGTGGAGCAATACCGCATCGGAGGTGACCCTTCTTTTGGGCCAGCGCGAGCAAAGGGTACCCAGCGTACAGGCAAACTTTGGCAAGCGTCCGCCCTTTGATCCCATCGTTGCTCCTATGGAAATCGTCGATGATGGCACAGAGAAATCGTCGCGAGGATGTCGAAGTCCGTTGAAAAACGACCTCACTGGCAAAGTGGCCATTATCGACCGCGGCACGTGCGAATTTGGCACCAAGTGCCTCAATGCGCAAAATGCCGGGGCAGTTGCTGCTTTGATATGTGGTTTTGACGACTCGCGCGTCGTCATGGCACCCGGTCAGGATGGCGATAAGGTCACCATACCGGCGTATTACATCCCGCGCACTGCGTGCGAGCGGATACGCATCTATGCAGGAGATACTACCGTGAAAATCCGCATCGGCAAAGAAAATGCTGAAGAGATCATCCGCGCCACGAGTTTTGACAACGGTGTCATCATCCACGAATACGGTCATGGTGTGAGCAATCGCCTCACCGGTGGACCGTTGAACTCCGATTGTTTGTCCAATGTCGAGCAGATGGGAGAAGGGTGGAGCGATTTCTTCTCCCTGGCATTGACTCATCAGCCGGGCATGACGGGCGAACAGCCGCGCGGTCTAGGCAATTACGTGACCAATCTCAGACCCAGTGGCCGTGGTATTCGCCCCAAGCCCTATTCTACCGATATGAAGATCAACGATTTCACCTATTTTTCCGCTCGAGCCCTTTCTATTCCACATGGATTGGGATCGGTTTGGGCCACGATGCTGTGGGAGATGTACTGGCAGCTGGTCGATGCCTATGGCTTTGACCCGGAGATTCGAGACACCAATGCGGGAAACTTCATCGCCCTTCGCCTCGTCGTCGAAGGAATGCGGCTGCAACCCTGCAAACCGGGGTTTGTCGACGGCAGGGATGCCATCTTGCTGGCCGATACCTTGCTTTACAATGCAGCGCACAGCTGCTTGATCTGGAAGGCCTTTGCCAAACGAGGTCTGGGATACGGAGCCTCGCAAGGCGATCCAGATGAAATCGGCGATGAAGGAGAGCGCGAGAGCTTTCTGCCTCCACCGGTTTGCCAAAACCGGTTCTTGCTGCAAAAACATGTCACCCCTGAAGTCGTAGCAGGCGAAGATGTCACGGTACAACTCGTCCTGTCCAACAATCGCCCGGACACAGCTTTTGAGGTGGTCATCACCGACACCATTCCCCAATACGGCAGTTATGTACAAGGCTCAGCCAGTATTCCTCCCGATTCCGTCGACGGGAACGTGTTGTACTGGAGGATGGATACCATGATTCCCCTGCAAAGTGTGGAGCTCACCTATCGCTTTACTACCGATCCCAACCGAGCATCTAAAATACACTGGTACGAACGCGTTGAAGAAGACCTGGATATCTTTGAAGATACGTGGCAGGACGTTGCGCTCAACGGCTACGACTATTGGGATGTGACCGAAGAATACGTGCGCTCCAAACCGTATGCATTTTATATTCAAAATTCCATGCAGGCCAACGACCAGCACTTGTTCTTGCGAAACCCATTGGAGATCAATCTATCCAATCCCGTTTTGCGCTTTCACCACTGGTATCGGTTTCCCAATATTCGAGGCAATGTCACTGCCGGTACAGTAGAGTACTCTGTCGATGGGGGGCCCTTTCTACTGGCCGATTCGCTATTTATCCGCAACGGCTTTTCCGGCCCCATACCCTATGGCACCTTTGTCGAGCCATTTTATAAGGGATTTTACGGGAGCTCGGATTCGTTTGTGCGCAGTTATCTCGATTTAAAGCCCTTCATAGGGAGGAAGTTCAATATCAAGTTTCGCTACGGTCACGACTCGTATTCTCAAGATTTCGTGCTCGGTGCTCCCGACGGATGGGCAATCGACGACATCGAGCTCATCGACCTGGTGGAATACACCGCTCAGGCATGTGTGGAGGCACGTGGAATAGAGCGGACCTGTGTGTATCCAGCGGAGGGCTCTACTTTTGTCGAAGCAACGGATACCCTCAGTGGTGTGCGCGATATAACGGGTGAATCCATCTTTCAGGTCTATCCCAATCCAGCTCGCCGGCATTTACACGTGCGCCTGACGAAGCCATCCGACGGCCCGGCTGTCGCTGAACTCTTGGACGACAAGGGAAGGACAATCCGCACGGTGAAAGGTGTTGGCCCCTTGATGCGGATCGATGTGTCGACGCTTCCCGCCGGATGGTATGTCTTGCGCATGCGCACTCGAACGGCCTACCGTTCAATACCGTTTATCGTTTTGCGTTAAAATGAGGAAGGTAAGGGAGATCACAATCTCGAGGTAAACAACTCAGGCTTATGCAAGATTCGAGTGCACGGGAAATACCGACGGAGTTGCGCGTATTGTTTGTCTGCTTGGGCAATATTTGTCGTTCGCCGATGGCGGAAGGCATCTTGCGCGATAGGGTGCAGAGGCTTGGTTTGCATTGGGAGGTGGATTCGGCGGGCACGAGTGACCTGCGCATTGGTCAGCCCCCTGATCCTCGGGCGATCGAAGAGGCGGCCCGTCACGGCATCGACATTAGCGGAAAGATTTCACGCCTGTTTGAGCCAGTAGATTTTGACCGCTTTGATCTTATCATCGCCCTGGATCGCTCTGTCGAACAGACGTTGAGGGAGATGGCAGGGGACGAGCCCATGTATCAAGATAAAATCCACTTGTTGACCGAATACAGTACCCAATACCGCAATCAAGATGTGCCGGATCCCTTTGTACAGGGGGGCTTTGATGTGGTGTATGAAATGTTGGACGAATCCATCGATGGGTTAATTGAGGCCTTTGAGCCCCATTTCATTGCCGATGCCTAAATGGTGTATCGCTACGACACTGCCGATACCATCGTAGCGCCTGCGACGCCTCCGGGCACGGGTGCCATTGCGGTGGTGCGCCTCTCAGGGTCTGAGGCCATAGCCATCGCCAATGCTCTGTTGCCTAAGGTGGATCTGGCGAAGGTGAAGAGCCGTACGGTGCAGTACGGGGTTCTATCACGAGATGGTGAAGAGCTCGATGAGGTGTTGGTGACGGTCTTTCGCGCGCCGCACAGCTATACGGGCGAGGATGTGGTAGAAATCTCCACGCATGGCTCGATGTACGTGGTGCGCAAGCTGGTACAGTGGTGCATCGATGCTGGTGCGCGCATGGCAGAGCCCGGCGAATTTACGATGCGCGCCTTTTTCAACCGCAAGATGGATCTCAGTCAGGCAGAAGCCGTCATCGACATCATTCAGGCGGACAGCGCCGCAGCGCATCGGCAAGCCATGCTCCAACTGCGTGGAGCCTATTCCGAACAGTTGCGATTGCTGCGTCAGAAGATCATCGAATTTGCCGCTCTTCTCGAATTAGAGCTCGACTTTGGCGAAGAAGACGTAGAGTTTGCCGATCGCACCCAGCTACAAGGCACGCTCCAAGAGATACTGCGGCTCACGGGGGAGCTGCGCGATTCCTATCGTCTGGGGGTAGTTGTCAAGGAGGGGGTACCCACCGTCATTGCAGGTCGCCCCAATGTGGGCAAATCGACACTGCTCAATGCTCTTCTGCGCGAGCAGCGCGCCATCGTATCCGACATCCCCGGCACTACGCGCGATGTGATCGAAGCCAGCCTGCTCATCAAAGGCGTGCGCTTCCGCCTCATCGATACGGCAGGGCTCCGCCAAACCACCGACACCGTAGAAGCCATCGGTGTGCAGAGGGCTAAGGAGTACCTCCAAAAGAGCCAGCTCGTACTCTATGTCCTCGATGCAACGGAGCAATCCTTTGAAGCCGCTAAAGCAGAGTGGGAAAAGCTCGAGTTGCCCCATGCCTATGTCCTCTTTGTCGCCAACAAGTGGGATATGGTCGGCGACGGTGAGCGGCCTGTCTGTAATCATCAAGAGTGCATTGCCATCAGTGCCCTCCACGGCCACGGCCTCGACGCCTTGAAAGATCGCATGTATGAAATGGTGATCGGCGATACATCCCTGCAGGAAAAGACGTTGGTGACCAACGCACGGCACTATCAGGCCCTTGTCCAAGCACATGAAGCCCTTGAGCGGGCCCTCCAGGGATTGGAAGAATCCCTCCCGGCAGACCTCATCGCCATGGACATCCGCCAGGCTTCCCATCACTTAGGTGCCATCATCGGCGAGGTCGACCCCGAAGATTTACTCGATTACATCTTCGCCAACTTCTGTATCGGCAAGTGACCATCGGTATAGCCCGTAGACCGCAAAGCCAAGATATACGGCCATCAGGGTGGCAAAAAAGAGCGCTCCCTGGCGGAGATACATGTAGATGTACAGAGCATCCGTAACGATCCAGTACCACCAGTTGGAACGCACCCGATAGACCATTAAAATGGTCGCCAATATGGATAAGACCGTCGTCACTCCGTCCAAGTAGATCAACGCAGCGCCAAATCGCCCCATCCACTGGCCGAGCACACCTCCTAAAAACAAACCGACAACGATGATGATAAAATGGACGTACCAGGGGAGCTCCCGCACAGAAAATGCGGCATCATCGCCCAGCGCACGACGCCAATGGGTGACGGCGTACATTCCCATGCCGATGTAATACAGCTGCAAGAGGGCATCCGACAGAAGCCGATACTGGACGATGTCTTTCCACAGTACGATGCTGCAGCTCAAGATTCCCCATAACCAGCCTGTCCACTTGCCGCGTGCTACGAGAAAGACGTAAATCACCCCGCATATAAAGGCCAACAGATCCCATAAGTCCTGTCCGTACACCTCGCGAAGAAAATCCTGTACGCTCATGTGATCATCGACTGGCTATCGGGGGAGGACATCCGCTTCGAGGATGAGCGTGTGCAAGAAGGGTTCGGTATTGGCGATGACGTCGATTTCGACGCGCACATGGCCCGGCTTGCGTCGGGCGCTATAAAACGTCAGGCGAATGGCACCACTTTCCCCGGGGGCAATGGCTTGTTTGGGGTAATCAATTTCGGTGCAGTCGCATGCCGACACCATTTCGATTTTAAGCGGAGCAGTGCCTACATTGGTGAAACGATAGGTGTGGTGCCGCACTTCGCCGTGCTGTACCGTTCCGAAGTGCACCGAGTCGGAATGCCATACGATCTTCGCCACGCCGGCAGTATCGTCCTGAGATGAATGCATCGATTGCGTTTCATCAATGGTGGGCTTGGGCAAGGTAGCTGGAGTAGGCAGTGGTTGAAAGGGCAGATCGTGCAGCTCTGCTCGGAGTGCTTCCATGAAGGCGTCGCCAGGGTCGACCTTGTAGGTGAGATAGCTCGTATCGAGCTCTTTCCAGAGCGGATGTCCGATAAATCTCGTGTATTCGTGATGTCCCAGCAAGTATTCGATGGGATATTTTTGCGCGAGCTGCCGTATCAGGCAGGCATTGGCCCGCAGCTGGTCTTCGGTGAGGGGGTGGGAAGCGTCGCCGACGTTTTCGATGCCTATGGCGGCGTGGTTGAGCCCAATGACGTGTCGCGCCATAATGGTGTCGGGCAAAAGTCGATAGATCGTGCCGTCTCTGTCGACGAGATAGTGTGCGGAGACGTTGAGGGCGCCAGCATGGCGTATTTTGCTTCGCGAAGAGGGCAAAAGGACGGGATCAAAGGCCGCAAACGAGCGCTCTATGTCGGGTATGGCCGTCCAGTGGACGACGATCATCTTAGGCTGGATGGTTGGCCGGTCTACCTCCATGCCGTAGTGACTTTTCATGTATTCGATGGTGAGCCGTGCCCGCGTACTGTCAAAGGTGATGGGCCGATCGACGATTTTCATGCGTGTACATGCATCTTGACGAAAAGCCTTCCAATGACAGGCAGCTGTCGACCAGAGCGCGATGGCCAGTACTAGATAGAAATTCCAATGCTGGAACGTTCGCCATTTCATATGCCCGACGAATTTGGCTAACTTTGCCCTTGGAGCAAACACAAAAGTAGCGAAAATGGTTTTGACCCCCTCACAGATGGTTCCGCTGGGTACGCCAGCGCACGATTTTATACTGATCGAACCGCGAAGCGGAAAAATGCGCTCCCTGGAGGAATTACGATCCGACAAGGGTACGGTCATCATCTTTATGTGCAATCACTGTCCTTACGTGATCCATATCATGCCGGCGCTCGTTCCCCTTTCAAAGGAGTACACGAAAAAGGGCATCTCCTTTGTCGGCATCAATGCCAACGACATTGAAAACTACCCCGATGATGCCCCCGACAAGATGATCGTCTTCCAGGAAAAGTGGGGTTTTGATTTTCCCTACCTCTTTGACGAAACGCAGCAGACGGCAAGGGCCTATCAAGCGGCATGTACGCCCGATATTTTCGTCTTTGATGGCGGTATGAAATTGTACTACAGGGGGCGATTCGACGCCACGCGACCGGGCAGTGGATCCTCCCCCACGGGTGAAGATCTCGCTGCAGCTCTGGACGCCTTGCTGGCCGGCAAGGAGCCACCAAAGGAGCAATTCCCCAGCGTAGGGTGTAATATCAAATGGAAATCCTGATTTCCCTCTGGGAGCGCTGCATTCGATATTGCCGATTCCACTCCAGCCATCCCATTATACAGAGGGCGAGATAAACAGCAAACAAGCCGGCCGTCGGGTAGAGGTGCTTGAGCACGTAAACGGGGATGGCCACGAGGTTGACCGATATCCACAACAGCCAGTTTTCGAGGTATTTCTTGGCCAAAAAGTACTGAGCCGTGAGGCTCATCACCGTCGTATACGCATCGGCATAGGGAAAGCTCGCTTGAGTGTTGTGCGCCATGAAATATCCCCACAGTGCGCTGGCCGTAAGCACTCCTACAATGACCAACACCCAGAGCCACGGTTGAAATCGACGAATGGGTACCTCGGAATGCGTGTCCCGTCGTCGCTGCGACCAATACCACCATCCGTAGGCATTGAGGGCAATGTAGATGAAATGCAACAGGGCATCGGAATACAGTCGAGCTTGATAAAAGATCCACACATAGATCGACACTGAGAGGATACCCAAGGGCCATGCACGGATATCTTCCCGCGTCTGCAGCCACACACAGAGGATACCCGAAAGGACAGCGATGTATTCCAATCCCTCCTGAAGGGAAAGCGATACAGCAAAAAGGCTCACCGACGTCTCATATTTTCAGGCGGTCGAGCGCGATATCTTTAAAGCGTCCGGCCTGTATTTCGATTTTGTTGCCCTGGCTGTCGACCAGGGTGCCGCTGAAACTCCCCGAAATCATGTACTTGTCGGGATCCCATTTCGACACTTCGATACGCGCCGTAGTGCTTTCATACTGATGCGCGCTGGGATTGTCTTGTTCTAACACCTTGTAGTAGATTTTTGCGCCTTTGGTATAGGCTTTCTTTTCGGGGTCGAACTCGTGTAGGAGGAGTTCGAGCAGGCGTACCTGCCGCTTTTCGGCAATGGTTTCCATGGTTGAACTCGAGATATGTATTATGATCTGGCCGGTCTCTTGCTCTTCGATATAGCGGCCATTCGTCGAGGCGGCTTCCCACAGTTGGTCGTCGATGAGACACTCAACATACGCTCCCTCTTCGGCAAGTCGCATGCTGGGCTTTTCGATCTTTTGATACGCAGGTGCGTCCTCTGATGTGGCTTGTGATGTACTCGATGCCGATTTTTCATTCTTGCAATGGGTAAAGAGCAATGCGATCAGCCCGAAAGGGATCCATCCCGTCTTCATATGAGGAAAAATTTTTATGCAAACCTACGGAAATTCTCTCACAAGACGGTTAAAAAAGCGGATTTATGCTGTTGCAGTACTTTTGTTGGTGAGCCATTTTCCGTATGAAATCGACGGTGCTTGATTTGCAGGGGTTGATTATCGAGCTTCGAGGGCGACGCGTCATCGATGATCTGAGTCTTTCCCTTCCAGAGGGTGCAATCACGGCGCTGGTAGGCCAAACGGGCGCGGGAAAAACTCTGGTCGCACTGACGCTGCTCGGATTCATTCCTTCCGAACACCTCCGGGGAAGACTTCGGCTGCTGCACATACCCAATGCTTTTGAGCTCAGCCCTCGCCAGTGGGAAGGTCTTCGCGGGACGACCATTGGGTTGATGATGCAGAATTCCCACGAGGCCTTTGATCCGCTCTACACGGTGGGATCGCAAATTACGGAGAGTATGCACAGCGTGCTCGGAATGAGAAAAGAAGAAGCGCGGAAGCACCTCTACGGTGAAATGGCCGAGTTGGATCTCGATCGAGACTTGCTGGAAGCTTATCCCCATGAGCTATCTGGAGGGGAATTGCAGCGTTTTGCCTTGCTGTGGACCTTTGTGTTGCGTCCAAAGATAGTTGTGCTGGACGAGCCTGTAGCGGCGCTGGATGCCTCCTTACGTCAAAAAGCCCTATCGTATATTCACCATAGACAAAAGGAGGGTTCTATTGCACTTCTGTGGATTACGCATCAAGTACATATCGCTTTAAAGTATGCAGATCGAATGGCCATCATGCGAAGGGGGAAGATTGTCGAGTGTGGAACGGTAGAAGAGCTCCGACGACGGCCCAGACATCCCTATACGCGTCAACTCTTCCAATACGCTGAGATCTTGAGCGAGCAGAAGGTGCGTATTCAGGAGAGGGCGGCGCCTGAAGTACCTCGTGGCACACGTGTCTTAGAGGTGAGAGACCTGTATTATCGCCATCCTCGTATTCGAGATCGTTTTTTATTTCGGGGGCTCCGTTTTTCCTTAGCTGAGGGTCAATCGCTTGGCATCATGGGGCCATCGGGAGTGGGAAAGTCGACGCTCGCCCTGCTGATCGCTGGATTACTCAAGCCCGAGGGTGGGGAAATCTGGCTTAAGGGTGTGCAATCCAATGCAGTGGATTCTACGCATCGACATCGGATCCGTCATCCCGTACAAATCATCTGGCAACACCCCTCGAGTTCTTTACATCCCTACCGGTCTGTACGAGCTACCCTGTGCGAAGCGCTTCAATGTCGTCCGTCTACGTTACCACCGCTCCAAATTGGGGATTTGCTTCGATGGGTTGAGCTCGAAGAAGACGTGTTGGACCGCTATCCACGGCATCTGTCTGGCGGCCAACAGCAGCGCGTGAGCATAGCAAGGGCACTGGCTGTAGGACCTGAAGTGCTGTTGTGTGACGAGCCCGTCTCAGCACTCGATATGGCGACGCGCTTGCAAATATTACAGCTGTTGCGTCGCATACAAGCGGAGCAACGCCTCAGCATCCTCTATGTTTCCCATGCTCTGAGCGAAATCGCCTTTCTCTGCCGATATGCCCTCCGATTACCTGATCAGAAGTGGATCGAGCTGGGAGTTTTAGGTGAGTAACCATTTCATACAAAAAGAGAAAAAAAGTTAGTCCAGAGGAGGGACGGGTGAAATTCCTTCACGCAAGACGTGGTAGAGGCTCTTGCAGTTATGGCGTGGTTTAGGCAGTATAAACACCAGGATGATCTCTTCGATGTTGGCTAGTATGCCGGCGATAACTACCGTCACAAAACTCACGGGCTCGATGCCGTAGAGGAAGAGTATAAAAAAGTACAAAGCGAAGAGGACGGCCACAGTCTTCCAGGAGTACAGATGAAAGGATGGTATGGTGCGGTATCGCACAAATGCCAGCACATAGAAGAGTGCATAGCTGATCAAAAAGATCCAAACCCAAAATACGTAGGGCTGAATGAGCTCCCAGCGCATGGTATAGACCCCGTAGAGCCCTGCAATCATAGTGAGTAAGTCGCCGTAGGAGTCGATTTTGGCACCAAAGTAGCTCTCTATGCGCCATTTGCGCGCCAAATACCCGTCAAGCACATCGCTGAGGAGGACAAAAAACATGGCTGTAATAAAGGGTTTTTCCATCTTGTGGTGCGCCCAATAAAGGAGCAGCGGAAATACCACAATGCGAAAGCCACTGAGCACATTGGGAACGTACGCGCGTAGATCGGTCATGAGCGAGCTGTCGTCAAATCCGTGAAAAGATACGAAAAATCACTCATGCGGGACCATTCATCAGGATTTCGCAGCAGCGGTGGGCGGAGCAGTCGTTTTGGCAAAATCGCCCGCTTTGACCACGACAAATTGGCTTGGCTGTACATATCGACGAAAGACACGATGTACTTCGTCGGTGGAGAGTTGTCGTGCACGTTGGAAGAGATCTTCGTACCACTGCATCGTGCGCTCCTTAAAGAGGTTGTCTTCCAGGGTAGCTGCCAGCCATCGATCATCCGAAAAGCGTAGATGGTATTTTTGAATCCAACCCTGTACGGCGTTTTGGAGTTCGCGCTCTTCGAAACCCTCTTGAAGGGCTTTGTCCAGCTCTTCGAAGACGGCACGGTGGAGGCGTTCCCTATCCGAAGGGGAAAAGATGGCGTAACAGGAGAAAGCGGCCGAAGCACTGAAGTAATTGGCCGAAAAGCTCGAAGCCACACCGTAGCTCATGCCCTCTTTTTGGCGAACACGCGTGGCTAATCGCGAAGAGAGAAATCCCCCGCCTATGATGACATTGGCGATTACCATGGGTAGGTAGTCCTGATCTCTTTGACTGAGAGGTATCAGCATACCAGCTTTGAAGACGGCATTGGCTTTGTCGGGCGTGTTGATCTCGATCTCTTGAGCTGAAGTGGGAAAGTAGAGATTGGGGATCAATTGAAATGGTTGTTCGGCAGGTTGGTTGGAAAACTGCTCTTGGAGCCACGAGCGGACTTCTTCGGGAGCGAAGTCTCCCACAACTCCAATGGTGATGTGATCCGTGCCGTAGAATTGGCGGTGAAATTGGCGGATCTCGTCGAGTTGCAGATTCGATATTTGCTGGATTTCCTCGTCGAGGGTGCGTACATAACGGGGATCCTCCGGTGCGTAGCGATATAGGGCACGTCGATAGGCGAGGGAGGCAAGGGTGAGGGGATCTGTGCGGCGGTGTTCGAGGGCGGCGAGAACTTCCCTGCGCAATTTTTCGAATGCCTTTTCTTCCAGGGCAGGATCGAACAAGAGCTCTGACAGCAGTTCTATAATGGTGCACAAGTGTGCTCGTCGCGTTTCGATGATGACGGATACGGCATCGAAGTAGGGATGGATGTCGATGGTCGTACGGGTGGTGTCGAGTATGTCGTTGATCTCTTCCTGGGATTTCTGGCGCGTGCCTTTTAACAGGAGGCGTCCGAGGAAGAGGGCTGCTTCGGTTTTGCCTTTGAGACTCTGAAGAGTGCCGTACCGCATAGTTAGGGACAAGTGGACCGTTTGGCCGCGCGTCTTTTTGGGGAGTAAGGCGATTTGCGGGTCATTGGCATGGACAATCTTCTGCGTGAGGCGGTCGATATTGGCAGGTGTGGCTTCGAAAGCCTCACCCGATGCACGGCTCTTGCCTCCGCGATAGTCGCGCAACAGCTCTTCCAGGGGAGGAGCTTCTTCAATTTCTACAATGTGGGGTTCCTTGACGGGTTCAAAGATACCCGTCGTGCGATTGGAAGGGTGGAAATACCTTTTGGCTACCTCGACGATGTCTTCACGCTGTACCGCCTGAATCTGATCGCGAGCGTAGAAAAACAGCCTCCAATCACCCCGGGCGATGAAGTTGGTCAGCAGAATGCCCATCTTTTCGGGATCGTTGAAGGCCATGTCCCATTCCTTGAGCAAGCGGTTTTTGGATCGCTCCACCTCTTTATCCGGGGGTATCAAATCAGCGAGCCGATCCATGATGTCGAGCGTGGTCTGACGCAGCTCGTTAAGAGAGCTATTGGTGCGCGTCTCGGTGTGGATGTAAAAATATCCCGGCTCCGCCGTGGGAGGGATGAAACCCCATACTCCTGTGGCTTTGCCCGTTTCGATGAGGGCCTTGTACAATATACCCGTAGGCTCGTCGGTAAGCAAGTCATTGAGTACCATCAAGGGGTAATAGTGGGGATGGGTGGATGCGGGGATGTGGTACAGGCATGCGAAGAGCTGTATCTCGCCGACGCGCTTGAGATGTACGGTTCGCTCACCGTCCTGGGCGGGTTCGCGCGTATACGTGGGCAGTAAGGGGAGTCGACTGCGGTCTGGGGCTGGTATGCGGCCGAAGTATTTTTGTATGCGTTGGAGTGCGTCGAGCACTTCAATCTTGCCCGTCACGATGAGCACGGCATTGTCGGGTTGGTAGTATCGGTCGTAAAACTCCCGCAATCGCTCGGCGGGCACGTGTAAGATGTCGGATAGACAGCCGATCGTGCTGTGGCCGTAGTTGTGCCAATCGTACGCCGCTCCGATCATGCGCTTGTAGAGCACGTGGGCAGGTTGGTTTTCTCCCATTTCATACTCATTGGCGATGACCTTGGCCTCGCTTGCTAAATCTTTGGCTGAAATGTTGGCGTTGCGCATGCGGTCGGCTTCGAGTTCGATGGCCCAGTCGAGGAGTTCGTCGGAGGCGGGAAAAGTTTCGTAATAATTGGTGCGATCCATCCAGGTGGTGCCATTGGCGCGCACACCCCGCTGCGTAAACTCTTCCGGTATGTCGGGATGCGAGGGCGTGCCTTTAAACATCAAGTGTTCTACGATGTGTGCCATTCCGTATTCGCCGTAGCCCTCATGCCGTGAGCCGACGCGATAGGTGATATTGACGGTGATCGTCGGCCGGGAAGGATCGGGGAAGAGCAAAATCTGCAGACCGTTGTCCAAACGGTATTCTTCGATGCCTTCGATGGCACGTATAAACCGAACGTTGGGGGGGAGATTTTGATGTGCCATGGCCGTATGGTTTTGGTATGAAATGGTCGATCGTACGCGAATCCAGACACCTTCGAAGTACATCCGACGGCTGCGGTTGCAGATGTACCGAATGGCGGGGATTCTTGGCATATAACGCCATTGGGAGGGATGCGGTTTGAGCAGATGGTGTATTTTGGGGCCAAAGTAGGAAATATGGCACCATGGCGTAGCTGGATTGCTCGGCGAATATTGCACTGGAAGGGTTGGAAGATCGAAGGAGAGGAACATGCCAGGCCGCTGCAAAAAGCCGTCTTTGCCCTTGGACCGCATACTTCCAACTGGGATTTTATCATCGCCATCTTGGTGCGCGAAGCTACCGGCATTCCTTCGCGCTATCTCGCCAAACACACGCTGTTTCGACCGCCCCTGGGATGGCTCATGCGCGCTTTGGGGGGCTATCCCGTCGATCGAAGCCGACCGCAGGGACTCGTTCGGACAGTGGTGGATATCTTCCGCAAAGAACCGCATTTTCTACTCGCAATCACACCCGAAGGTACGCGTAAAAAGGTCGACAAACTCCGGTCGGGCTTTTACTACATCGCTCGCGAAGCACAAGTGCCCATCGTGCCTGTGGGCTTGGATTACGGCAAAAAGCTCGTACGATTTTATACCCCCATAGATCCTCGACGGGATCGAGATGAGGTCCTATCTGAGGTTACTGAAATCTTTCGCTCCCATCGGGGAAAATACCCGCATCAAAGCATTTAAGGCCACACCATGCCGTCTATCGAGTATTTGCGCGAGTGGATGGAAAAGCGCGTGGACTTTTACAATCGACCCGATTTTATAGCCACGGATCCCATAGCCATACCGCATCGGTTTACAAAACGGCAAGACATCGAGATAGCGGGCTTCTGGACGGCAGTGTTGGCGTGGGGAAGGCGTTCGCTCATCATACGCAAAGCGGAAGAGCTCCTCCGACGGATGGACAATGCGCCACACGATTTTATCCTCCACCACACCGAAAGGGATAAAAAGCGCCTTTCGGACTTCGTGCATCGCACGTTTCAGGAAGTCGATGCATTGTATTTTCTCGATTTTTTGCAATACCATTATCGTGCGCACGACACGCTGGAAAGAGCTTTTGTGTACGGTGAAGATGCCGAGTGGTCGGCACGAGCGGCTTTGGAACACTTTCACCGTTATTTTTTTTCGCTGCCGCAGGCTCCGCAGCGCACGAGAAAACACGTGCCTACGCCGGCCCGGGGTTCTACGTGCAAGCGCTTGAATATGTTTTTGCGGTGGATGGTGCGCCGCGATGATCGGGGTGTGGACTTTGGGCTGTGGACGCGCATAGCACCATCGCGTCTGGTTATTCCGCTCGATGTGCATGTCGAGCGCGTCGCCCGCCGATTGGGACTGTTGCGTCGGAAGAGCCTCGACTGGAAGGCTGTGGAAGAAGTGACGGAGATATGCCGCAAACTCTTTCCCGACGATCCCGCTGTCTGCGACTTTGCACTCTTCGGCGCCGGAGTGCTTGAAAGAGATGGATGAACCATAGAGCGCGCGGAGGGGATACGGAGCGAACAGGCGCTGCTCTGCGCTCTCAGGAAAAATCTCTGTGGTCTCTGTGGTTTGCCACCTCTACTTTTACTTTTACAAAAACGATGAAATTTTTTACCCTTTGCAGGCAGCGTTTTTTGAGGTTTGAGCATCTATAGTAGTAGATACAAGATGTAATGGAGAAAAAATGCATTTTTCGGTGGGTGGAGTTGGTGGTTGAGAAAAAATATGTATATTAGTGCAACGCTTTTGACCACACAAGCATTTATCGATTGAGGCGAGGGCACGGATTTCGGAGGACAGCGGCAGCAGTAGATAAGAAGAACGAGCGTAGCAAACGTTTAAACTCAAAAACTTTTTAGTTATGTTGTTCTTCAATCTCAAATCTGTAGCCGGCTCCCGTAATGGTCGAGCCCACACTACACACCACCTGTACAGTACCTCCCGTATGTGGGGGGGGGGATCCCTCTGTTGCCCCTGCTCGTATTCCTAACGTTTAGTGTCATGGTACGCCCCGTCGAGTTACTGGCCCAGCAACGCCCGATGGAGATTGCACCGCCCAAAGGATTGCAGCTGACCACCCGTGAAGCCTTTGAACAAGCCGTGCGTGCGTACGAAGAGCGATACCTCACGGATGCCCAGCAGCTGGAGCGGATACGCCGCGACTTAATGCAGGGCGACCTTCCTGCCGAAGA
>WFXH01000011.1 GCA_015490715.1 Saprospiraceae bacterium
GGGTAGGGCAAACCACCCACGCTCGTCGCTAATGGCGCCAGTCGATGGATGGGAGGCCCACTGGATATGGGCAGCCATTAAAGGGCGACGCTGTTCGTCGAATATGCGACCTTCGATGCTCTGTGGTCGGAGCAATCGTGGAGATAGTACGAATAAAAGGACAGTGAAAGAGATGCACCATTTCATACGTCTATGCCTTTTAGTTATTTGGATAAAATCGCGCTGTATTCCCATCGCAGCCTCAGTAAAAGGGGATGGCTTCCAACCCGACAAATTGCCTCCTCGAAGAGCTTCTGTGCAGTGTCGTATCGCTTTTGGCGTAAGTGCCATCGTATCAGTAGATCGTAGGTCTCAGCCCTTCCCCAGCTGGGCAAGTAGGGGTTGGGCAGTACTTGGTCGGGACACTGAAGAGCGCGATGTCCATAGTAATCGACCATCTTACCCCCACCGAAGAGCGCTGGAGTGTAAAAGTCGTTGACCAAGAGCGCATACCACGCCCGGATGTTTTGACTGTCGAGAGCAACGGCCTTCTCAGCATAATCGATCGCTCGAGGACCTAACCACGATGCCGCCCACCAACGAAAAGTGATGCTGTAACCCGTCAAGACAGAGAGAAGAGCCCACTCCTCAGAGTTTTTGTCGTCGAGTGTGTCCAAACAGCGGATGGCCGTTAGAATGGACCGCTTAGCGCGTTGGTGACTATCGACGACCATTTCGTAAATGCTGAGCTCGTAGGTAGCATAAGCCACCCAATAGGCCCAGATGCGCTGTTGGGTCTGGTGGTACTGATCCTCCAGCGAATCGATGAGGCGCCGAAGATTGCCGACATGGCGAGTGCGGACGGCGCGGTAAAAGGCACTGTCTACGCGTTCCTGGAGATACGTGGTGCGTTGAGCATGAGTGTGGCCGGACGTTTGATGCGTGGACGAGTTATTTGCTTGCCCGAAAAGATGGACACACGATACCGCCAGGACGCTAAGTGTTAATGCGAGGACAGAAAGTGGCTTTTTCATGAGATTAATGTTTTAAAATGGTTTATATCATAAACTAATCAGGCAAAAATTTTATTCGATGTACTTTTTGAGGGTTTGGACGTACGATTCGAAGGCGTCGATGCCATTTTTGGTGAGTTCGACGGTGGTATGGGTATAGTTGTTTTTAAACGACTTATGGATGCGGATGTATCCAGCACTTTCGAGCTTTCGGAGTTGGACGCTGAGGTTGCCCGCCGTGGCCTTCGTGATTTCGCGGATGGTGTTGAAATCGGAAGAGCCCGTCGTCATCAGAAACGACATAATGGCCAATCGAAGAGGCGCGTGCAAGATGGGATTGAGGTCTTTATAATTCATCGGCTTGAGTACTTTGTGTAGCGCATGGACTTCCACCCGGGGATGAGCAATGCAAAGATATAGCTCACCGCCATGAGGAGGGGCTGGTATTCTAAGGAGACAAAATAGCTCCCAAGCGCGATAATGTTGACCACAAGGCCAGAATAAAACAATGAGCGCCGTGCTATGAGCAAACCAGTGATGATCACGCCGATGGCTGTGAGCAATAGTAAGGTGGGGATGAGCGCATCTTTTAGTATGGAATAATAGAAAAACCCCATGAACATCATATTGGAGCCCAGAATGGTCCACGTCCAAGAGATGGTCTTTGCAACGAGGTTGGCCCTCCACTTTCGAGATGGAGCTCGTTTGACGGAGTAATACCACGAGTAGAGGAACCCAGGGATGGTGAGGAGATAGGGGTAATAGTTGTAGGCCTTCCAAGGGGAATGTAGCAGTGCAAACTGCGCTATACCGCAAAAGGCCAGTAGGGCACCCCAGAGGAAAAACAAAAAGCCGTTTTCGCTGATGCGGCAGCGTGCCTCTTCAATGATTTGACCGATGAGTTCGAGACTCTCCTGTGGCGACATCGATTTGGAATTCATGGCTCAACAATTTTTCTTACCCTTACAACGCATAGATATGTAAAATGGTTTATGGTGTAAAGTGATTTACAGGTAAAAGGTTTTACACGGTAAGTCTATGTCGTTGACATCCAGTATGATAGGGGATTAAAAAAATTTTTTGCCTTCGCTGAGGTATGAGTACCTATGGACTGGCGTGGTGGCCCCGCCAGGACTCGAACCTGGATCTAGAGTTTAGGAAACTCCCATTCTATCCCTTGAACTACAGGGCCCTGTCCAAACGTGCACACAAAGCTACGAAAAATGATTCACTCCGTGTCCGGGGCTGTATCGGATTGGCCGTCGATGTATTTTTTGACGAGTTGTTCGGCCTTTTGCCATTCGTCGAGCGTTTCGTCTAAGCGAAAACGCAATTCGGGCATGCGTCGCAATTTATGGCGGATTTTGGCGACCAGGCTTTGCTTGAGTTTCCAAGTATTATCTTCGATGGCCTGGAATACGGCCTTTTTATCGGCGTTGTAGATGCTCAGGTAAATAGTGCAATAACTCATATCGGGGGAGAGCTGCACCTGGGTAACGGTCACCAGCGGGGTAGCTCCGTAGATATAGTATCCTTCTTCGCGCAATACGTCGCTAAAGTGGCGTCGGATTAATTCGGCGAGCTGCATTTGCTTTTTCGTCATCATTGGAGAGCGGTTTTTATGGGTTTTTCGTCCGCTAAGGTCCAATAAAGGTATTGAAATTTTCTATAATAACTTTTGCAGGGGCTTTGCGTTTGCATAGTGTGTACACAAGTTGACAAACGTGGCCACTTTTTTCGAAACCTCTATTTCATATATAAAAGGTGTTGGGCCTAAGCGTGCTGCGCTATTGCAGAGTGAGTTGGGATTGCACACAGTTTGGGATGTATTGACCGACTTTCCCTATCGCTATATCGATCGATCGTCGATTGTCCCCATTCATCGCCTATATCCCGAGAGCCATGCGCAGGTACGTGGGGTATTGTTTGACTTAGAGGAAGTGCATCGCAACGGCAGGACATGGCTGGAGGGCTATTTGCGCGATAGCACGGGTATTTTGCGTCTGGTGTGGTTTCAGGGTATAAAATGGTTGAAGCGCAATTTAATGGTGCGGAGGGAGTACCTGGTCTTTGGCAAGGTGCAGCGCTGGCGGGGGGGATATTCGATAGCCCATCCGGAGATGACTTTGCTCGATCACAATAAGGAGCTTCGCCTTGGTCTCTATCCGGTGTATTCGACGACCGAAAAGCTCACGCGCGTGGGCCTGGATGCACGTGGTCGACGCATCGTAGTCGAGCGCATTTGGGAGCTGATTCAACAGCGCGGTATTATTATCCCTGAAAACTTACCCACTTCCACAGTCCAACGGCAGCACTTTTTGGATCGCCACAGCGCGTTGCGGGCCATTCACTTCCCCAGCGATGCTGAAGAACTTCGACGTGCGCAGGAGCGACTTAAGTTTGAAGAGCTGTTTTTCCTCCAACTCCAGCTCTTGTACCGCAAGGTATACCGCAAGCGAAAGATGGAGGGGTATGTATTCGAAAGGGTAGGGGAGTACTTCCATGCCTTTTACCAGGAGCGATTGCCATTCGAGCTAACGGGAGCCCAAAAGCGCGTAGTCAAGGAAATTCGGCGGGACTTCAAGAGCGGCAAGCAGATGAATCGCCTCCTGCAGGGCGATGTCGGCAGTGGCAAGACCATCGTAGCACTCCTTTCGATGCTAATGGCACTGGACAACGGCTACCAAGCCTGCCTGATGGCCCCTACCGAAATCCTCGCTCAGCAGCACTTCCACCGCATCAGCCAGTACCTCTACGGCTTACCTATTCGAGTGGAATTGCTCACGGGGAGTGTGCGTGGCAAAAAGCGCGATGAAATCTTGCAGGGCCTTCGGTCGAGTGATGTCCACATCGTCATTGGTACCCACGCATTGATCGAACCCTCGGTGGAATTTGCTCGCCTGGGCCTGGCCATCATCGACGAACAGCATCGCTTTGGTGTGGCTCAGCGCGCGCAGCTGTGGAAGAAAAGCACCCCCCATCCACCCCACATCTTAGTGATGACCGCTACGCCTATCCCCCGCACCTTGTCGATGACCTTATACGGCGACCTCGACGTGTCGATCATCGACGAGCTGCCTCCTGGTCGCAAGCCCGTGAAGACCATTTGGAAGACGGACAATTTCCGCGGGCAGATTATGGAGTTTGTGCGCACCCAAATCCATCAAGGGCGACAAGTGTACATCGTCTACCCCTTGATCGAAGAGTCGGAAAAGCTCGCCCTGCAAAACCTCTTCGAAGGCTACGAACGCGTGCGCGCGTACTTTCCCCCGCCCACCTATCAAATCAGCATTGTCCACGGCAGGATGAAGCCGGAAGACAAGGAGCGCGAAATGGCGCGATTTAAAGAGGGCATTACCCACATCATGATGTCGACTACGGTAATTGAAGTGGGTGTCGATGTGCCCAACGCCACCGTTATGATCATCGAAAATGCCGAGCGCTTCGGCTTGTCGCAGCTGCATCAGCTTCGCGGTAGAGTGGGGCGTGGCGCAGCCCAATCGTATTGCATCCTGCTATCGGGGCACCAGCTGTCGGAAGATGCCCGCACGCGCCTGCAGACTATGTGCCGCACCAACGACGGCTTCGAAATTGCCGAAGTCGACCTCAAGCTGCGCGGCCCCGGTGATATCGAAGGCACACGCCAATCGGGGCTTTTGGATTTCAAACTCGTCGACATCGTACACGACACCAACATCCTACAACGCGCGCGCAGCGAAGTACTCCGCATCCTCCAGCAAGACCCCGAGTTGCAAAAAGAAGAACATCGAATACTGCGCTCCTTCATCGAATCCAAAGTCCTGCGATCCCCCTGGGGCATGATCAGCTAACACTCATCCTCCAATTTTGTGTATGAAATGCATCCGACCGCATTGTCCCCAATCCCTCGCATAAAATGCCGGCGACGTGACGCTGGTGCGATGAGGGGGGGAGAGGGCGCGGGGAGCTGCTCTGTGGGCTCTGTGTAAAAATCTCTGCGGTCTCTGTGGTTTGATGAAAACAGCCAAAACCGCGAATCTGCCTTGTAGACAACACCCACATCCTCACTTTTACAAAAACGATGTAATTTTTTACCCTTTGCAGGCAGCGTTTTTTGAGGTTTGAGCATCTATAGTAGTAGATACAATATGTAATGTGGGAAAAAATGCATTTTTCAGCAGATGGGAGTTGGTGGTTGAGAAAAAATGTGTATATTAGTGCAACGCTTTTGACCACACAGGCATTTATCGATTGAGGCGAGGGCACGGATTTCGGAGGACAGCGGTAGCAGTAGATAAGAAGAACGAGCGTAGCAAACGTCTAAACTCAAAAACTTTTTAGTTATGTTGTTCTTCAATCTCAAATCTGTAGCCGGCTCCCGTAATGGTCGAGCCCACACTACACACC
>WFXH01000012.1 GCA_015490715.1 Saprospiraceae bacterium
GCTGCCCTCACTCGTTGAGACACGTACAGTGGGCCATACAGGAGAGCAGCTCAATGATGCGCGGCTCTCGGATGCGGTAGAAAAAATTGCGCCCCTGCTTGTGCGACTCCAACACCCCGATACGCCGCAAAATGGCCAAGTGATGCGAAAGCAGCGATTGCTCAACCTCCATGTGCTCCAACAAGCCGGACACCGTCAAAGCCTCATGCTTTAACAACAACTTGATGATCTGCAGCCGCAGGGGATGCGCCAAGCCCTTGAATATATTGGAAATCCTCTTAATCTTATAAAACGACAGACTGTTGATCAGCTCTTCCAACTCTTCGTAAGACACTCGGTTTACGGGAATCATCGACATATTCGGATGTTTTTTGAATTCCTGCTACCCTCAGTTTTTTGAACGCTTCAGCCAACCTGCACGTCTTCATACGTAGACGAAACTGCAAAGTTACGAATTTGCTTTATTTAAAGCAAGATTTTGTTTCTCTCATTTTGATTGTTAGCTGTATGAAATGGTGGTCCGCTGGCATCGGCCGGCGGCTCACATATCGTCGAGGCGCTCCCAGGCCTTTTGGGATTCGACTTCTTCGAGGATGGTGAGGTAATTGACGTAGCGGAGTTCGCTGATTTTGCCCTCTTCTACGGCCTTTTTGACGGCACAAGCGGGCTCGTTGCGATGCGTACAATTGCTAAACTTGCACTGTTGTGCATAGCGAAAGATTTCTCGAAAGTTGTCCGTTACGTGCTGAGGGTCTAAATGATTGAAGCTGAGGTTTTTGATGCCGGGCGTGTCGATGATGGTGGCACCAAATTCGAGATCGAACATTTCGGCAAAGGTCGTCGTATGTTGCCCCTTGCCGGTATGGCGCGACAATTCGCGGGTTTTCAAATTGAGCCCCGGCGCAATGGCATTGATCAAGGTCGACTTGCCCACGCCCGATTGGCCGCCGAGCAGGGTGATCTTCCCCTTCAAGGCCTCCTTAAATTCCTCCACCCCCTCGCCTGTACGCGCCGAGATCAACATAGTCGAATAACCGATGTCCCTATAGATTTCCGACAAGTACTGGTATACCTCAAGATCTTCCTCATCGTACAAGTCCCTCTTGTTGAACACGATGAGCACAGGGATCTCGTAGGGTTCCGTCATGAGCAAATATCGGTCGATAAATCCCGGCTTAAGATTGGGATAGCGAATGGTGACGATCAGCGCCGCTTGGTCGATGTTGGCGGCAATGAGGTGTAAGTGGAATTTTTTGCGCGGCGATTGGCGCACCACGTAGTTTTTTCGCGGCAAGATTTCTTTGATCACGCCTTCTTCGTCGCTGATGCGCTCCACGACGACGCGATCGCCCACCGCCACGGGATTGGTCAGCCGAAACCCTTCTAAGCGAAATTTTCCCTTGATACGCGCTTGTATGTACGTATCCGTTCCATCGATGCGCACCGTATACCAGCTCCCAGTGGCTTTGTACACGCGGCCCTCCACAGTTTGTCGCTCTTCCATAAGGCAAGTCCTTCACTTCAACTTTCAAACGAAACGGTGTAGCTGTGTAATACTTCGACAAGCGCATCGACTGCTTCAGGCTCGCGTTCGAGGAGGTTGCCCACGACGACGATATCCGCTCCCGCACGTGCAATGCGGAGGGCCTGGGAAGCCGTGCGGATGCCGCCACCAACGATCAAGGGGAGGACCGTCTTACGCCGCACTTGACGGACGACATCTTCCGGCACCGAAGCCGCCGAGCCACTTCCCGCTTCGAGATATATCAGTTTCAACCCAAGCATTTGACCCGCCAAGGCCGTATAAGCCGCCAATTCCGCTTTGTCCCGAGGGAGCGGCACGGTATTCGAAAGATACATCACACTTGAAGTACCTCCCCCATCGATCAGGACATATCCCGTGGGAATGATTTCCAACGCCATGCGTTCCAACATCGGCGCAGCCTCAACGTGCCTACCAATGAGCAAGTCGGGATTGCGTCCCGATATGACACTGAGCAATAAAAGCGCATCAGCCCCTTCATCCACCTGCAACACACTGCCCGGAAACAACACTACCGGTATCTCCTCCTGTCCCTTCAAGGCCTGCACACATGCGCGCATTCTGTCGGGTGCCACCAAACTTCCCCCCACAAAAAAATAATCTACTCCATAGCGCAAACACCGATCGAGGAGCTCCTCTACACGCTCAATCGACACACTCTGAGGATCGACCAACACCGCCAACGCCTTCTTTCCCTCTCGGCGCAGCATCTCCATATGTGCATAGACCTTCATACCCATACTACAAAGATAGCATTTCCCTCCTGCCCACCGAGCCGCTCCAAATAGAGCACAGCGGTATCGATTGGTTACAACAACTTAAAGCTCTTCCGATGAAAGGGGCTGGGTCCGTGTCGGCGAATCCCTTGTCGATGACTGTTCGTCGGGTAACCCTTGTTTTCATCCCACCGATACTGCGGATAGCGCTCGTGGAGCTTGCACATCCACTCGTCGCGATAAGTCTTCGCCAAGATAGAAGCCGCTGCGATGTTGCCGTACCGACCATCTCCTCCCACCACCGTCGTATAGGGTACAAAAATCCAGGGTATAAAATAGTGACCGTCGACGAGCACGTGCTGCGGACGTGGGTTTAACTTGTCAAGGGCGCGGTGCATGGCAAGCATCGATGCCTGCAGGATATTGTGCCGATCGATTTCCTCCGGGCTGGCAAAGCCAATCGACCAAGCGATGGCTTTTGCGCAGATGATCTCGCGCCATTGCAATCGCTCTTCCACTGTCATGGCCTTCGAATCGCGCAGCGCAACGACGGGAAAATCTTCCGGCAAGATGACCGCCGCCGCTACCACCGGGCCCGCTAAGGCACCCCTACCCGCCTCGTCAACCCCGGCCTCAAGTATGCCGCCACTCGCATACTGAAGCCTCTCAACACCGCACTTTTCTCTAAGCGATCGTCCCACTATCCCTCAATGCTCTTTATGCGCAACAATTGCATTTTCTACCTTTGCGGTAAAATTAGTCATTTTATGAAAAAAATCGATCCCGGCACCATACCGACCTTCGACTTTCATCAGTTTATCCTCGGCAGCGTCGCTCCGCGCCCCATTGCCTTCGTCAGCACCCTCGACGAAAACGGCAAGCCCAACCTCGCCCCGTACAGCTTCTTCAACGCCTTTAGTTCCAATCCCCCCGTACTGATCTTTTCCTCTAATCGCCGAGTACAGGACAACACGACCAAGGACACCCTCCACAACATCGAAGCGACGCGTCAATGCGTCATCAACGTCGTCACTTATTCCATGGTGCGCAAAATGGCGGTGGCCTCCGTCGAATTTCCCCCCCAAGTCAACGAATTCGAAAAGGCCGGCTTTACTCCCATCCCCTCCGACCTGGTGCGCCCCCCACGCGTAAAGGAATCACCCGTACACTTCGAGTGCGAAGTGTTCGACATACGCCCCCTAGGTGAGCACGGCGGAGCCGGCAATCTCGTCTTTTGCCGCGTGTTGCGCATGCACATCGACCCCCACATCATCGACCACCGCGGACGCATCGACCCCCACCGCATCGACCTGATGGGACGCATGGGGCGTTCCTACTACGTGCGCTGTAGCGGAGAAGCCATCTACACTATTGTCCAGCCCGTCACCCAGCTCGTCATCGGCTACGACGCCCTGCCCGACTCGGTCAAGACAAGCGAAGTGCTCACTGCCAACGACATCGGGCTTCTGGCCGGACTGACAGCATGGCCCGATGCGAGCTGGATTAGTCGAGCCCGCCAACGCACCGACGTACAGCGCGTCCTCCAATCCGCCCAAAGCACCGAAAGCCGCAGACGAGCCCTCCATCAAATTGCACACACCCTACTGCAAATGTCTCAGCGCGAATTAGCCGCCGCCGTCCTCACCATCGCCGACACGCTCGAAGAGCCATCGCAATGAAACCCGCCGATATCCTCCAGCTCGACGCCCTCGACCCACTCGTGGTCTTGGGCATCATGTCGGGTACCTCTCTGGACGGACTCGACCTGGCAGCCGTGCAGTTTACCCCACAAGACGACGTGCTCCAATTTCACATCCTCCACGCCGAAACACGCCCTTATCCCCCGAGCTTACACCAAGCGCTCGACAACATCATCCACCAATCCGACGAAGTCATCCGCCAGACCGAACGCACTTGGACGGATTTCGCCATCGACACCGTGCGCGATTTCATCCACACCACAGGTATCCATATCCACCTCATCGCCAGCCATGGCCACACCGTCTTTCACCAGCCCGAACGCGCTCTTACCCTCCAGATCGGCGATGGATCAGCCATGGCCATAGCACTCCGACTGCCCGTCGTATGGGACTTCCGTACCCAGGACGTTCAGCTCGGTGGCCAAGGAGCCCCGCTCGTGCCTATTGGCGACGTCCTGCTCTTCAGTCAATACCAATATTGCCTCAATCTGGGTGGAATCGCCAATGTATCCTTCGACGACGAACACGGCCAACGCATCGCCTTCGACATCTGTCCCTGCAACCTCGTCCTCAACTACTACAGCCGACGCCTACACCAACCCTATGACCGAGGAGGATCCCTTGCCGAAAAGGGCCAAATCGTACCCGAACTGTTGAACCAATGGGAACAATTGGAGTACTACCAGTTGCCACCTCCAAAATCTCTGGGTAGAGAGTGGGTCGAGAAGCACTTTTTCCTCCCCGATGCGGAAGCCATTGACCCTCACGATGCCCTGCGCACCGCCACCGAACACATCGCTCGCCAGATTGCCCGCGCATGTCCCCATAGCGGCAAAATGCTCATCACAGGCGGCGGCGCATTCAACACCTTCCTGATTAAGCGCATCCGCACCCTCTCCAGCTGCACGATCGATATCCCCGACGACTACCTCGTCGAGTATAAAGAAGCTCTCATCTTTGCCCTGATGGGATACCTGCGCTGGTACGGCCAAATCAACGTGCTATATTCCGCGACGGGCGCCCGATACAACCATAGCTCTGGAAAAATTGCCGCCCCCTAACCGACACGCTGACGCATCACTTTTTGCGCAAGCGCAAAACGCGTAGGAGCTTACCCGATGCATCTCTCAACCGCACAAAATACACGCCGTTGTCGAGATCACCTATGTAAAACGCGTTTTGATCTGCTCGATAGAGGCGCAAACGCTCCCCAACGATATTCAGCAATTCAACAGTGTGTACAGACTGCGCATTCCCTTTCAGATAAAAGTAGTCCGTGGCCGGATTGGGAAATACGCCCACAGATGACGTGCGTAAAACCCCCGTGGTGCGCACCGTCTTCTTCGCTATGATGACCAGACGCACCGTATCCGATATCGATGGATTGGACTTGTCGAATACGATAAAATCATACACGCCCGTTGCCGACACCCCTTTGTTGAGGGTCGTCATCTTCACCTTCAACGTGTCGTTGTGATTCAACACATTGGGCGCATCTTCCGGGCAGATACTCACACCCTCTGAATAACAGAGATTGTTGTCGCAAATCACAAAGCCCCACTCATCGGGCACCGATACATCCACGACTTTCCACAACACATTTAATTGTTCCTGACCGATGTTGACCGCGTATACCGAAATGTCTTTGCTGTCGTAGACCTCCCCACTGATCTCGTATACGATGGTGTCGGGATCATCGTTCAACAACACAAGTGAGCTGCTCTGGGCTCTAAGCCCTATCCACAGCGCCGTGGTAAAAATCAACGTCAGTAGTAATCGCTTCATCATCGTTCATTATAGCTTGTACAAAGTTATCGATATTTCACCAAATACTCGCTGCCCAATCCTACCATCGAGGGACTCCTCTCAAAATCCCCCTATACTTTAGATGCCTGCCATCACTAAAATGTTACAAGTAGGGGCATTTTTTTCGTATTTTGTGAGACAATAAGGCATCTGCCCATACATCCATAGAAGTTTCGCCTGAGTTTTCGAAGGTGTTTTTTGCCGTATGAAATGGTGGGCGCATTACCTTTGAACAACGATTTCATACCCTTGGAAGAGATTCGCAATTTTATGAAAACAATCGTCCAATGAGTAAAACCACTGCCATCGGTAAGTCGCTCCTGCTCAGTACTCTTCTGGCTTTGGCATTCCAGTGTCAAGAGCGCGCACGTACGACATCGGCCTCCGCATCAAATGCGCAAAACGACCCCGTAGTGACAGTCGACCCCATTGAGGATCCGTTTTTGAGAGAAGTCTATTACGAAACCCCCTCTGATGCCCGTGATCCCAACCGATTCAACACCGACAATACGCTTTATCCCATTGGCAAGAGCTATTACTACGAGGTACAGCATAGGGACAAAGAGGGCAGGGAGCGATGGGTGGAAGTACTCGACTGGAACGCCTTAG
Source organism: Saprospiraceae bacterium (assembly GCA_015490715.1). Lineage (GTDB taxonomy): Bacteria > Bacteroidota > Bacteroidia > Chitinophagales > Saprospiraceae > S141-43. The sequence continues at coordinate 6,375 of WFXH01000012.1, forward strand.
ACGATTGGCGATGGGTGGAAGGATCAAAGCCTGTGGCGATGAGCCCCATGGGCGTGCGCATGGTGGTGCAACCTTCACCCAACTCGTTCAATCAAGCCTTTCCCGATGCAAAAGTATCGGTAGCCGCCTACGAATACCTCACCAACCAGGGTCCCATCCAGCAAGTAGAGCTCGTCGCGCTGGTCGAAAATGCGCGAAACATCTACCTCACCCCGCCGCGCAGTTTTCACTTCAAAGTGCTCGAATTCAGCCCGTATCCCTATGTGAAGTTTCCCCTCGACAGCATCCGCAAGTGGGCCGACCGCAGGCTGATCGCTCACTCCTTTTCCGACACGGCACTCATCGCCTGGCCCAAAGGCCTACTCGTCGGACGCTTCACCTACTACAACCGCGGCAAGGTGTTGCTCAACACCCAGCACATGGGCAAATTGCGCTGCCACTGGATACGCGGCATCGGCGCCTACGGCACGGGCCACACCTGCAGCGCCGACTTCTACTTCCACCCCAAGTATGGATTCGTCCGCATGCGCTTCCACAACGTCGACAGCAGCTCCACCGCCTTTGAGCTCTACCGCGTCGATTGACCCCTACTGCTCATCGTCCAGCAGACGCATCACCTGCTCGGCGTGATTCTTCGTATCGACCTTCGTAATCACGTGGCGGATCTTGCCTTCGGGATCGATAATAAAGGTCGTGCGATGGACGCCCATGTATTCCTTGCCCATAAACTTCTTCTTGCCCCATACGCCGTAGGCCTCCGCAATCTTGTGGTCCGTGTCGGCGATGAGCCGAAAGGGCAGATCGTGCTTTTGAATAAACTTCACATGGCTCTCAGGAGGATCCGGACTGACACCGAGGACTTCCACGCCGCGACTGCGAAGCTGATCGTATCCCTCCTTCAAGCTGATGGCCTCTGCCGTGCAGCCGGGCGTCATGTCCTTGGGGTAAAAGTACAACACCACCGTTTTGCCGCGATAGTCCTCCAATCGCACGGGCTTGCCGTCTTGATCAATCCCCTCAAAGAGGGGGGCTTCCATGCCGGGTTTGAGCGTTGTCATGCTTTTTGTTGTAAATATACAAACATCTCCCCATCCGAAAGGCGGAATCCTACTCACTCCAAAAATTGGAATATTTCCATTTTTTCGTATATTTGCAACATGGCAGAGCGAGCGATATTGCACCTGGACTTAGATACGTTTTTTGTATCGGTGGAGCGCTTGAAGAATGCGCGCTTGTGTGGTAGGCCCGTGATTGTGGGCGGGGCCTTAGAGCGCGGCGTAGTGGCTTCGTGCAGTTACGAAGCGCGGCGCTTTGGCGTATACTCGGGCATGGCGCTCAAGCTGGCCAGGCGCTTGTGTCCCGAGGCCGTCTTCATACGCGGAAACATGGCGGATTACAGCTATTACTCCCGGCTCATCACTTCCATATTGGAAGAGGAAGTGCCCGTACTGGAAAAGGCGAGCATCGACGAGTTTTACGCCGACCTGACGGGTTTAGACCGCTATTACGGCTGCTGGAAGTGGGCCACGCGATTGCGCAAGCGCATTTTGCGAGAATCGGGCCTGCCGATTTCCTTAGGCCTGTCGACCAGCAAGAGCGTGGCCAAGATCGCCACGGGTGAGGCCAAGCCCAACAACCAGCTCTATGTGCAGAGCGGCCGGGAAAAACCCTTTCTCGCGCCCCTGCCCGTGCAAAAAATTCCCGGCGTAGGACCCAAAACCCACCGCACCCTCGCCACCATGGGCATACGCCACATACACACCCTCCAGCAGATGCCGCCTTCTGTCCTCCAAACGGCCTTTGGAAAGTGGGGGCGACTCCTGTGGGAGCGAGCCAACGCCATCGACCCCCGCCCCGTCACACCTCACCGCCAGCGCAAATCCCTCTCCGCCGAACGCACCTTTCCCCAAGACCTTTTCGACCTCCCCTCCCTCCTCACCGCCCTCTCCGCCCTCGTCGAAAAGCTGGCCTACCGACTCCGCCAACTCGGCATGTACACCGGCCTCATCGCCCTCAAAATCCGTTACGCCGACTTCCGAACCTTCTCCCAACAGACGAAAGTGCCCTACACCGCCTTCGACGAAGAAATACTGCCCGTAGCAACCACTCTGCTCCACAAGCTCTACACTCGACGCATGGGCATCCGCATGCTCGGCATCGCCTTCGGCGACCTCATCCCCCAGACCTGCCAGCTCGATTTCTTCGACGACCGACTCCGCACCACGCGCCTCTACCAGGCCGTCGACGCCCTCCGCAACAAATACGGCCCACACATCCTCAAAAAAGCCGCCAGCATGCCCCCCACACCCCTCCACCAACTCCCTCAACACTCAAAAAACCCCTTGCCCTATGTGCGGTAGATACGTCATACACAGCACACTCCACCAAATCGAAAAGCGCTACGGCGTCACCACCCCCCACCCCGAACAGTACCAGCCCAACCCCAACGTGGCCGTCGGCGAACGCGCCCCCGTCATCACTCAAGACCAACCCCGCACACTCCAATTCTTCCACTTCGGCCTCACCCCCTTCTGGGCAAAGAAAAAACTCTACATCCTCAACGCGCGCAGCGAAGGCAATGCCAACCCCGACAACCGACCCGACTACACCGGCGGATTCGGCATACTCAAAAAACCCGCCTTCCGCATGCCCATACGGCGACAGCGCTGCCTCGTCATCGCCGACGCCTTCATCGAAGGCCCCAAAGACCTCGGCCTCTCTCGTCCCTATCTGTTCTTCCCCGCTTATCGCCATGAACCCTTCTCCATGGCCGGCATATGGGACCAGTGGATCGACCCCACCTCCGGTGAAATATACCACTCCTTTGCCATCATCACCACGCCCGCCAACGCGCTAGTCCGCCAGATGGGACACCACAGAGCTCCCTGTATCCTCCACCCCGACGACGAAAGCACCTGGCTCAACCCCGATGCTCCCATCAGCGAAATCACCGCCCTCCTCCGCCCCTTCGACCCCGATGAATTCAACGCCTACCCCATCGCCCCCACCATCAAAA
>WFXH01000013.1 GCA_015490715.1 Saprospiraceae bacterium
ACTGGAGTGTTGTTCGGAGCGGAAAAAACTCCACTTGAAACGCCTTTCGACTTCGAACAATTCTACCGTGTCCTCAGCTGGGCCGTTTCGAATCTACCCCAATCCACTGGCCTATGGGCAAGAACTCTATGTACAACTCAACGACTCTTCCTTTTCGAGGGACAATACCATTTACTATGCTGTACGCGATCTCTACGGCAGGATACTTTATAGGGGCACCCTGCACAGCCCAACCCAAAGGGTAGCCTTGCCGATAAAGCCCTTGTCTACTGGGACCTACATCATTAGCTTACGCGCACATGATTTAGAGCCCGTGAGCGCTGTGCTCATCGTGCTCCCATGAAATAAGGCACTATCCCATATACAATCCTCCACAGACGGATAGGACCTGACCGGTGATATAACGGGCCATATCGGAGGCTAGGAATACTGCTACATCGGCAATTTCTTCTGGAGCAGCAAATCTCCGCAGCGGAACATTGTTTAAAAACTGCTCGACGGTCTCCTTGGGCAGTTGCTCGGTCATCTCCGTTTGCACAAATCCAGGGGCGATGGCATTGCAGCGCACATTTCGACTGCCGAGCTCCTTGGCCACGCTCTTGGTAAAACCGATGATGCCCGCTTTGGAGGCTGCGTAATTGGCCTGACCTGCATTGCCGAACAGTCCCACTACAGAGCTGATATTGATGATGGCCCCATTGCGCTGTTTCATCATCGGCCGAACGGCATGCCGCGTGAGGTTGAATACGCTCTTCAAATTGGTCTGTAGCACGGCATCCCATTGCTCTTCGGTCATGCGCAGTAGGAGCGCATCTTTCGTAATGCCCGCATTGTTGACCAACACATCGATACCGCCCATTTCCTCTAAAGCGCGCTGCACTAATTTTTCCGCCTGGTCGTACGATGCAGCATCCGACTGGACGGCCATAGCCACTGAGGGTCCGCCCAGCTGCGACTCCAACGCCTTAGCTGCCTCGGCCGACGACCGATAAGTGAAGAGCACACGCGCCCCCTGTGCGACGAAAGCCTCCACCATCGCCTTCCCAATACCACGACTTCCACCCGTGAGGAGTACGCGCTTACCCGCTAATAGTCCACCCATGAATCCACAATTTTATACCGACAAAGATAGAAAAATCACCGCGCCCTCCGCTTCCGACGCTCCTTGCGCTCTCTGCCAAACAAATCCCGACGCTTGTCCAATGAGGAAGACGGCACCGGCACAAAATGCCTGCGCGGGGGATCTTTAAAGACCTTGTCGACATAATACCACTTCTCCCCCTTGGGCACAAAGGCCGAATACGTCCCGTCGGGCACAAGGCGCACACTGCCATCCGGATGCCGTCCCAACGGACAGAGGTGGTCCATCATGATACGTCCCAATGCCGTGTCGTAATTGACATGTACGAACGCCTCCCGCGAGTAATCTACCACATACCGCAATGCGACACCTCCCTCCGGTAAGCCATAAAACACCGGCTGCCCAAACCGAACTGCCCCATCTGTCCCTACCGTCAACACATCGATAAATTTGCGGCGATGATACGTACCGAGCCGCCTGTAGCCAAAGACCATCCACGTCGATGCTGTATTGTCGCGGTGTAGAGGTATGGCATTGTAATACAATCCACCCAACCATCGAGGCGCAGCCAATGGCTTACTCATCCAAAACCGCACTCCGCGCCGTTCCCCCTCATCTTCCAGGTGCACCACACGATCGGGCAAAACCACACATGCGCGATACCTCGACCGCTGCGGTTCGGGATATTCATACGTCAACACCACAAACGGCAAGACCGAATCGCGCACCACCCCCATAAACGGCATCGTATCGATGCGTTGATCATCTAAAACCACTCTCTTACACACACACTCTGAAAAGAGCGAATCCATTCGCCTCAATCGATGCTCTGCATCCATCTTATCCAAACTATCCCGATAACTTATAAAATGCTCGTACAATGTTACAAAGTGCACTACATCTGCCCACCACATCGAATCCTCTCCCATCGTGACGCTGTTGTCATCCACCCCTTTCATTCCAGCAGAAAATCTCCCCATACTCGTATCTACAACGCCCTGTCCGGCTCCTCGCCAGCACAACACGATGAAAAAAAGGATAAAAATTTTATGGCGCATACTTGCATTCATTCTTTTTTATTATATTGCCGCTGTCAAACTACCGATCTCTAAGACGAACATTGCGGATGCAAAAATCAAAAACACTTCAGTCATCATGAGAGCCGTCGTCATCATCATTTGGTTAATCCTCGGTCAGCTCTATTACATATTTCATCAACGCAGTACGCGTACCTGTTGTGTGTCCACACCAGAGATTTCACTCCAAGAGCTCAAAAAGAGCCATCCGCTGCTGTTTAGGATTGGAGACGATACCCTCATCCTCGGAGAAAAACACCAACAGTGGCGGGACTCGGTGCTCGCATTGGTCCAAGATAAGGATCAATATCTGCGCATTGTCGGCTACTACAGTCCCGACGAAGCCACCCCAACAGACGCTACCGATATGGGCATGGTTCGCGCACGGCGTTTGATGGCCTTGCTCGTGCCACCACTCGACAGCGGACAAGTAGAACTACACAGCGCCCAACTGAGCGAAGTGCCCGACTCGCCGTATTTTTCTACGTATGAAATGGTGCTCCAGCGACGCCCCCCACCGCTCGAAACCACCAAGCGCATCTACTTCGAGTACGGCAAAAACCAACCCATACGCGATACCCAACTCCTACACTACCTCGACAGAGTCGCCGAATACCTCTTGGCAACGGGTAAAAAGGTCTATCTAACGGGGCATACCGACAACATCAGCAGTAGAAAGTTCAACTACGCACTGGGACTGCGTAGAGCCCGTAAAATCGCCGATTACTTGAAGAGCAGGGGCGTGCCCGATTCCCTCATCGTCGTCCAATCTGCCGGCGAAGACCAACCCATCGCTCCGAATACGACCGAAGAAGGTCGCCAAAAAAATCGCAGGGTCGAACTCGAAATCAAAGATTAAAAACTCAGCGCTATGATATGGATGACATGGTTTAGCATCTGTGATCTCAGCTCGTGGTGGTGGCTTCTCCTATGGTGGCTACTGCCCTTCCTCTTAGGCTTGTTTCTCGGCTGGCTCCTCTGGGCCCACTTTAAACAAAAGTACCTCGATCTGGAGAGCAAATTCCAGCAATCCGAAGCAGATCGCGAAGACCTGTTGGCCAAACTCAGGGTGTGTCGTGATCGTAGCGAGCAACTCCATCAGGATATCCTCCACCTCAGAGAAAAGCTCGCCAAAACCGAAGAGCTCTTAGAGCGCTCAAAATCGGCCGACGACACAAGTGCGTCAGCATCGTCGACACTATCTAACGCACAACAATTCGCAGCTACCGCACCAGCCGCAATCCCATCCGAAGAGCAAAATAATTTGCAAATTATCGAAGGTATCGGCCCGGCAATGGAAAAAGTACTCCACGAAAACGGCATCAAAACCTGGGCCGACCTCGCCCAAACCAGTCCCGACCAGCTGCGCAGCATACTCGAAAAATACGGTGCAAAGTATAAGATCATCGATCCCACCACTTGGCCACAACAGGCAGCTTTAGCCGCCGAAGGCAAATGGGACGAACTCATCGCACTACAAAAATCCCTGGGCATCACCTCCCAAGATGCCGTTCAAGAGTCGAAAGTCGAAAAATGGCTCGTCAAAATCGGCCTGCGCAAACAGTACAAACAAGACGATCTCAAAGCCATCGAAGGCATCGGACCGAAAATCGAAAAACTCCTCATCGAAGCAGGCATCACCACCTGGCGCCAATTGGCACAGACTCCCGTATCGAAAATTCGCGAAATCCTCGAAAGTGCCGGTCCCAACTACGCTTTGGCAGATCCCTCTACTTGGCCACAACAAGCTGCACTGGCCGCCGAAGGCAAATGGGACGAACTCACCGCACTGCAAGAACAACTCCGCGGAGGTAGACGCGTCTAACGCTCCTCACACATACTGTCATTTTTACCGCCACCTACCCGCCAGAATCCAATAGTCTGACAGTTTTTCCCCCCAATGGCCCGCAAAGGGCCATTGGTATGTACTTTGATACACCCTACACCGTGTCTCTTGTCAAACCATTAAAACCGATTTGCTCATGACGACTACACAGACAATCCAAACGCACGGACTCCAGGACAAACTCGTCCAACTTATACAGGTCAGAGAATCCCCCTGTATTACCATCATTCGAAAAAACGAATCACCTTCTGCCGCTAACGAAAAACTCAAACTGAAGATCAAAAACGGCATCAAAGAAGCTGTACAAAAGCTCGAAGAACAACAATACGACAAACGCCTCATCCAAACTCTCAAAGCGCGGCTCGAAGAGGCCGAAAACCAAGTGCAATACCGCAACTACCTCAACGGTGTCGGACTCTTCGTCTCACAAAACATCCTCGAAATCCTCTACTTCCCCATGGATGTCCAACCCAAAGTCATCGTCGACGACAGCTTCGAAGTGCGCGATCTCCTGCTCATCGTCAACCGCACCTTCCAATACGACCTCCTCGTATTGAATAAAAAGAAAACACGATTCTTCAACGGCTTCGGCTTAGACATCCACGAACACATCGGCTCCGACATACCCGAGGGCTCCGACCACTACCTCAAACTCGAAAAGCAACCCGGCATCGATCCCGGCAAAACCGAGGCCGAAGCTATGAAAAAGTACGTCAAAGCCCTCGACCACTTCTTGCGCATCTACTCCGACATGCAAATGCCTCTCATACTCATGGGCGACGTTAAGCTCCTGGGATATTTTAAAAACTACACCCGACGCCCCTGGAAAATACTCGGCGAAATCCAAGGCAGTTACGACGATTATACTGTCGCCCAAATCCGCGAAAAACTCAAAGAATTCATCCAGGCCTTTTCAGACAAATACGAAGAGCAACTCCTCCAACAAGTCCAGGAAGATATCGATCGCCTGCGATACGTCTCCGGCATCCAGGAAGCCTGGACCGCCGCTGCAATGGGCGAAGCTAAAACGCTTCTCACTGAGCGTGGCTATCGCGTGCCCGCATGGAGCACCAAAGACGATCTCTTCCTCGTCTTTCGCGAAGACCTCGCCCCAGACGGCGATTACCACGAAGATGCCGTCGACGACCTCGTCGAAATGGTGCTCCGTCAAAACGGAAAGTCGTATTTCCTCTCTCCCGGCAAACTCGAAAAATTCGACAAAGTACTCCTCACATTGCGCTTCGGCTAACCCAACGCACCACCCCTATGTAACGTATAGGTACAGGAGGCATCTACAGACACGCATCGCCTCCTGTACTACTTCGCATCAGACAGCGTTAGGTATGTGAAATATTCATTAGCTTAGTGGTGTAAATCCGCGAAAGCGTTAAAACTCCGAAACTATGTACATACCGCTCATCTCGCTCGGTGGCTACGAATTCCTGCTCATCTTCTTAGCCATACTCTTGCTCTTTGGAGGCCGCAAAATACCCGAGCTGGCACGAGGCCTCGGCAAAGGCATCCGCGAATTCAACAATGCGCGCAATGCCATCGAAACCGAAATCAAAGAGGGCATGAAACAGGTGGAATCCGGCTCTACAACCACGCCCCAAAAGAGTTCGGGCGATCAAAATTCTTAATCTTCCCCCTTCAGTACAGCTGTCCATATTGCCATCTTGGCCTCCGTCTCTTCCCACTCACTCTCGGGGTCTGAACTCGATAAAATACCTCCCCCAGCATATACCACACCCGCCCCATCAAAGTATTCCATGCAGCGCAATACGACGTAGAGCGCTCCTTGCACGCCCGTAATCCCCGCATATCCTGTATAGTATTTCCGATCGTGTACCTCCAAAAACCCAATCAGCCGCAAAGCCTTGTCTTTTGGATATCCACACACCGCGGGTGTGGGATGTAGAGCCTCTGCAATTTCATACAGCGACTGCTCGGAATAAAATGCTATGCGACTTTTTAAATGCTTCAACCGTCCGATGCGCATCTCCCTAACGGGTTCTACCTCCAGACGCTTGCTGTAGTGTTGGAGTACCCCAGCAATATACTCGGTCACTATGTGCTGTTCTTCCTTTTCTTTGGGCGTCCACGACAGCTGCTGGCGCGCATCCAACTTACGCGTGCCCGCAAGTGCAGCCGTCTCATACCATCCCTCATCCGTGCGCTTTATCAAAAGCTCTGGTGTCGCCCCCACCCATGTGCCCGTCTCCGGACTGTGCCATGCATAGACAAAAGCCCCAGGAAATGCTCGTTCCAAACGACTAAAAATTTCCTCCAGGCTCAAAGTGTCGAGCCTTACCAGTGCATTACGCGACAATACCACTTTTTCCCCTTCTTGGAGGTTACTTATCAGGCATCTCAAGTGGTCCAAATATTGCTCACGTGATATTCCAACGCGCTGGGGAGACTGTCGAAAGGCGCGAAATGTCCATTCGATATTTCGGTGGTGCACATCTGCCCGAAAAAACCAACCACGCCTACCGCTGTCAAAAGGGCGCACCACAAAACCCTCACGGTTAAAATGCTCTGCTTCGAGAGGCAGGAGCTGCCCATAATGCCGTACGATATGCACATCCGTTGCATGGGGCATGCGATACACCACAAAGCGGTCTTCAGAGCTCAAACTCAGCGACATCGGCCGGTATTTGAATCGCTCCCAGAGCAATCTTGCCACTGCGCGTGCGCGGCAATGCATCGAGAAAGATGAGTTTTCTTGGGGCAGTATACCCCGAGCAGACCTCCTTGACGGCGCCTCTGATGTGTTCAACTGCTGCCGGTGTGGCCATCCCCTCAACGACAAGCGTAACCTCTTCGCCAAACGTCGGATGCGAGCGTCCAACAACGACAAACGGCTGCTCAATGTAAGGCGACAATTGATCTTCGAGGTACTCTGCCTGTACCTTGATGCCTCCCGTATTGATGATGCGGTCGACGCGCCCCAACCACTCAAATTGACGCTCCGACAAGAGGTGCACCCGATCCTTTGTGTGTACCGGCTTGGGTACGTAATCCGCGTGGACGATGAGGGTCTCATCTTCAGCCTGTTCGAATCGCACCCCGGGCATAGCCGTGTACACATCTCCTATGATCGAAGGAGGCGCAATGCGGCGATAGGCCACATGAGTGGCTGTTTCCGTCATGCCGTAAGTGTGATAGACAGCCACATATCGCAGAGTAGCCAATCGAGCTTCCAGATCCTTCGGCAATACACCTCCTCCAATGAGGAGTGTCCCGATCGTCTCCAATGCTCCCGGCTGGCTATCCATCACCTGTCGCACCTGCATCGGCGTCATGGCTGCCAAATCGTACACCCGATGAATCTGTGGACACCCACTTGGACGCTGTGCATAGAGCTCCCATCCGTTGACGACACTGCGCAACAACATCATCGCACCGGCAATGTAGCGAAGGGGTAAGCATAATAGAGCCTTCGCTCCTGGACGAATACCAAAAGCTTCGGCAGTATTGCGCGCTGATCCCGCTATAGTCGCTCTGGAAAGGCGTATCTCCTTTGGTCTACCCGTCGTACCCGAGGTGGTAAAACGCAGGGGATCCTCCCCACGCATCCACGACGCCAGCAGCCCAATCAGCTCCTCGTCATCCTGCGACAGAGATTTCTCCTTTTCGGGGTAGAGACAATACAGATTCCCCTCTCCATCTTCACGATAGAACCGAAAACGCAGATCAATACTGGACTCTACACCTTCCATCTGAAAGATGCATGCGCTCAGTTGCGACGAGGAGCTCACATGTCGATTACTCCTCCTGTGGACCTCCTAATACCTCTGTGGAGCAGTACTACTGCCCAGCAGCCGTATCTTTTTTCATCGTATCCTGGGCTGCCTGTTGGGCTGCCTGAGAGGCTTCGGCGGCCTTGTCCGTCATCTCTTTTTTCATCTCCTGCTTGGCAGCCTCTACCTGCTCCTGCTTTGCACCTTCGGCAGATTTCTGCCCTTCGTTCTTACAGCCCACAAGGCTCATCAAACCAAAGACTCCAAGTACGAGAAAGAGTTTGAAACGTGTTTTCATAAAAGTCTGGTTTTGATTACGTTTAATGCACTTATTTTCTAAGAAAACAAAGGTAGGAAAAAATCACCAACATACCACTATATCCAACACTTTTTTTGTGCATACCTATGAAATAGTGCGTACAGCAACCGTTCTAACTACGCCGTACCACCTGAAAAGCCCCGCTTAATAAGAGTAGCTTACTTCTTCCTATCACGGTAAATTGGCCATCGATAAATTGCTTTGATAGGACTTTGTAGCGTCGAAGACCAGTCGATTCCCCTCCCTCGTATGACGATTTGCTTCCACTCATGTCGACACACTACACCATAAAAATGGCGCACATCGGGCATGCGAGGCAATCTATGAATATCATACCTCGACACTGTCGGATGCTTCGAATGCGCATCACACCCAACATGGGATATCAATGACCTGGATGGTATCTCTTCGCTCTGCTGAGCTGAAGCGAGTGAAGCAAAGACAATCCCCAACCCCAAAAGCACACAGCGAAACATATGCGAATATACGCATTTCACTTCTGCCGGAGAAACTTCGGTATCTTTGTCGACCTACATCCATATTTCGTCATGGACGACCTACTCATTAAAAACGGCACGCTCATCAACGAGGGACAGCGATATGCAGCAGACATCTACATACGCGGCTCCCGTATAGAGAAGATTGACTCACAGATA
>WFXH01000014.1 GCA_015490715.1 Saprospiraceae bacterium
GAAAGCCCGCATCCACATCGCACAACATATCCCCACTGTACACCGTAAACGTGTACGTCGTGTACAATCCATTGCCGTGGTTGATATCGCTATCCCGTGTGTTGTCTCCCCCGCGGAACGGCCCCGACACCGCAAGCGTCCCAGGACGCGCCACCTTCACGTAGTAACTGCCCGGTCGCACGCACACCTTCCAATACCCGTCGTCGCTAGCCCGATCCGGATGACCACGCGTCACCGTACTGGCCACAATCTCGTCCGTGCGCGCATCGATCACATACACACGCACACCGTTGATGCCGTTCTCTCCAGGATCCTGTATCCCATCCGCATCCCAGTCAAACCACACAAAGTCTCCTACCGGTATGCACATGTACAGCCCCAGATCCCATCGCTCGTCGATCTCTCCAGGTGACAGGTACGTCGTCGGCGTCGTATTCGGGCCGTTGCTGTCGTCTACGTCGCTATCGCGATAGTCGTTGGTCCCTACATGGGCGTAGGTCTTCTCCCACTTGTCCGGATACATAAAGCCGAGGAAGTACTCACCAGGCATGAGGTATTCAAACAGGTAAAAGCCCGCCGCGTCGGTGTACTGCACAGCCACCGGCGTGCTGTCGGCTCGGTACAGCGTCACCTTGACCCCTTCAATGCCGGGTTCGCCATCGTCTTGTATTCCATTGGCATCGAGATCGTGCCAGACGGTATCTCCGATGGCACAGGGCTGGACGAAGCCAAAGTCGTAATGGTGGCGGGTCGCACCTTCCCTCAATGGAGCAACCTCTATTTCTGCATATCCAAGTGCAGATACGGCAGCGTCGTTATCGGACTTATCAATGAGGCCAAAGCCCATCTCATCGCGTCTTGTCAAGATATAATTTTCTAAAGGTGCTCCGATGAGGCCCTGGCTTTGGGCAAACTGGCTGGGCGAGATGCGTAGCGTATAGCTCTGTTCCGCTTTAATCCCCAAAGGTGGCTGGACATTGGTGTGGTTAAAATAGTACTCCCCTTTTGCATCGGTGGTATCTGTGGCAAGGACTGTTTGGTCGGAGTCGAGCAATTCGACGATGACTCCCGCAATGCCCGGTTCGTCTGGGTCCTGTATGCCATCGCCATCGCTGTCCAGCCACACTCGATTGCCGATTTCAATAGGAGCGATGTATTGTACGACTTCTAAATCACCCAACGGATTGGATTTACTGAATTGGGCTGCACGACCATAGCCGTACAATATTTCATACCCTGCTTGATAAAATCCACTGGCATTTTGAGTAGGGTACCGCTGGCCGTTTTGGTTGTCATATAACATCACACCTGCCGACCAGATACCAATAGGGCCCAAGAAACTCGTGAGAATACCGTCAAAATCGGGTGTATAATGCACGCCTAATGCTCCGAGAATGCTCTCAGGATGAAAGTAAAATAATTGATCGGCGTAATATTCGGGATTTAATATAGATTGCATATCGCAATTGCTTCCTATCCATCGATAGGGGATAAGGTCGCCCTTAGGAACAGCCCTATAACAACAATTACCACAGGGATCCATATTCCAATGACCGAGTTGAAAGCCCAGCCGATCAGCAAAGCCCAGAATAATCTGATCGTGTAGATCAAATTCGATATCCGTAAGGATTGGGGATGCCTCTGCCCAATCTGGAAATATGTAAGTCATATAATTGATCCATGAGTACCATGGGGTGGAGCTGGAATTGCGATAGCTAAAATTGAAGGGTGGCACCACAGGACCTGCACTCCACGATTTGGATTGAATATCAAAGCTATAGACATTAGCCGTTAAATCGTAGGCGCTCGCCCCTGTAAGCCTACCGATAGAATCCTCTCCCGAACAAATGATGCCCACGTACACCTTTCCCCTCCGCACTTTCAATCCCCATGGTCGATACTCGCCCTGTATATTGCCAATACAGGGATCCGGAATTGAGTACCCCTTAATGCGATCAGAGGCATTTGCTAAAGTGGGTACTTGCGGATTATATGGATCCATGAGATCAATTTCATACAACTTTCTATCGTATAAGTTGACCACATACAGATAACGTCCATCTTCGGAAATATCCATGTCTCCGAAGGAGAGTTTACCCACTTGGCTCCATGCCGCAACGTCACGACTAATGCCGTATTGACTCGGAGGTATTCCCCTTTCCGCATTGGTGCCTACGACCGCACTAAAGAGCACTTCTCCAGGGGGACAAGATCCCGGTGTTAAAGGCTCTACGTATGGACTTGTTGTATCACTGGTTGCAATCCCCAACTCGTGAAAATTCACAAATTTCAAATCTGCGGAATGATCGTAAGGAGCGTCCGCATCAACCCAGTAGATGCCGCCTGGCCCAAGGGGGCCCATTCCCGCATGTCGTCTCACAGATGCTGCCATCCAGATTTTCTTAGCTTGACGTGAATAGGCCAGACCATAAATCGACCCTACTTGACCAAGCACTACGACTGTATCCCATGGATGCCCTGTATTGCTCCCCCTCCCCGAATTCGACGCTATGCCAGACCATAAATAGCGCAAACGCACTAAAGCTGGTTCATCTGCCAAATTACTAGAAGGATGAATAGGATCGCCATTTCCGTAGAGTGCAACAAACACATAAGGGTTTTCTTCCCCTTCATAATCATAGGGATATTGAATGGCGCAATTGTGTATTTCTCCTGAAGAATAGGCAAATTGCACAGATGAGCCATAAACGGCTCCTCCTAAAGCGGGAAAGTCAGAAGAGGTTTCGACTACACACTCGACAGCCGACCAGTCAAATTCAATGCGTATCGGATAGCTTAACACATTGAGTACATAGTTCCCCATCGAGTCCGTTATGGCTACACCGACCAATTGGTCCTTGTTCGGTAAAGGAGCATTAGTAAACGCTCGTACCCGAACACCTTCAATCCCAGGTTCGACACCTGACTGCACCCCATCCCCATCGAAGTCTCGAAAGACAGTACCCGTAACTTGTCCAATTACAACCTGCCCACTTAAAAAATAAATTCCCATCATGGCCCCTATAAGGGCACACCTCGCACACCACACCAAAACCTTCATGACGTTCGTCTTTTAATCACTCAGCCAATAGCCCTACAAATATAGGATGCTGTAAAAATTTTCCCAAGCCAAAAACAAAAAAGCCCCTCCCGCAGAAGGGGAGAGGCTTTTCTCTTGCCTCCGAATGAGGTCTGTTACTTCACCTTGATCTTCTTCGGCTCGACGATGACCTCTTGCTTTTTCGGCAGGGTTACGTACAGTACGCCGTTTTCGAATTTAGCTTCGATCTTCTTCGCGTCGATCGAGTCGGGTATGTGAAACGATCGTTCAAAGCTCGTGAAGTCAAACTCTCGGCGGATGTAGTTTTCGTCTTTTTCTTCGCGCTCCTCCTTGCGCATGACTTTGATCTCGAGCAAGTCCTCATTCAACTGGATGTCGACGTCTTTTTTGTCGACTCCGGGCAGGGCAATCTCCAGTACGACTTTCTTGTCGTCTTCGTATACGTTGACGGCGTTCTGGAACAATCGCGTCAATCCCGTTCCGGAAAAAGCGCGGTTGAAAAATTCGCCAAAAACATCGCTGAAGTCAAAAGCACTCGGCATCGTCCTTTCAAATCTTACCAGTGTCATAGCTCTCAGTTTTTTTGTTTAACCATTTCATCCCCTTCTCATCAATCTGCGTACCATCCGCGTTTTCCGCGCAGTTTTGGCAAAAAATGCGTCAGTGTGGCATAGCGCCCGTTTAAATACAAAACAGGTGTGCCATTTTGGCATGTATTCTAATCTACTTATAAAACAGGTAACGCCGATAGAAGAGCAACAATCCAGCCACGCCCGTGGTAATACAGGCATCGGCAAAGTTGAAGACGGGTTCGAAAAAGCGGAAGCGATGACCACCAATAAAGGGAATCCACTCCGGCAGGTGGGTATCGATAAGCGGAAAGTAAAACATGTCGACCACCTTGCCGTAAAACAGACCAGCATAGCCTCCTTCCTTGGGAAAGAGCTCCGCAGCAGGGCCGTGATAGGTCGAGTGATTGAAGATCAGCCCATAAAAGGTGCTGTCGATGAGATTGCCGATCGCTCCTCCGATGATGAGTGCGAAGAAAAAGAGCATTCCCAGCGGGTATTTTTTCCGTATAAAATGGTGAAGCATCCACAACAGCAGACCGACGGCGATGTACCGAAAGAGCGTCAGGAGGAGTTTGCCAAACTTTCCACCTAATTGAATGCCGTAGGCCATGCCTTCGTTTTCGACAAAGTGGATGCGAAACCACGACTGTCCGAGCACAAAAAACTCCTCACCGTAGAGCATGTTGGTCTTAACCCATATTTTTATGCTCTGATCGATGAGTATGACGGTGCCTATCACGGCAGCTACCATGAGGTAAGGATGCCTGCGAAAGGAGAATGGCATACTCAGCGGTTCGACAGTTTTTGCTTGGCCTCTATGCTCAATGTGGCATGAGGCACCGCTCGGAGGCGCTCTTTTGAGATGAGCTTGCCGGTTTCGCGGCAGATACCGTAGGTCTTGTTCTTGATGCGTATTTTGGCCTTTTCGAGATGGTGTATGAGCTTGCGCATGCGCTCGGCATAGGTAGTGTATTCGTTGAGCTCCCGTACGATGGTGTTTTCCGAATAGGCTTTCAAGGTCGTTTCGGTAGATTCCTGGATGGATCGAATTTGCTTTAAATAGTAGTTTAGCTGCTCACGTGCTTCGGCGAGCTTTTGATCGATAATTTTTTCAAACTCGCGCAGCTCCTCGTCGCTGTAGCGTTTTTTGGTTTCTTCAGCCATGGCTCTACATTTTAAACCCCTGTGTAACATTAATCGACGGAAGGCTCAACTTGTTCGAGCTCGTAGACTTCGATTTCATCTCCCTCCTTGATATCCTGGAAGTTTTCGATGAGCAGTCCGCATTCCATGCCTTGCCGCACTTCTTTTACATCGTCTTTGCCGCGTTTGAGGGAGGCGATGCGTCCGTGTTGGTTTTCCTTCGTGGGGAAGATGACGATGCCGTTGCGCACCACGCGCACGAAGTCCTTTCGTCGCACGATACCGTCGACGACGTAACAACCTGCTACGTTACCCACCTTGCTGATCTTAAACACCTTGCGTATTTCGAGGTTTCCAATAATTTTTTCTCTGTAGGTGGGCTCGAGCATGCCGGCGATGGCCTTTTTGAATTCTTCCGTAGCTTCGTAAATGACGCTGTAGGTCTTGATCTGCACCCCTAAGTCTTCAGCCAGCTTGCGTGCCTGTAGGGAAGGTCGTACCTGGAAACCCACAATTAAGGCGTTGGAGGCAGCGGCGAGTTGCACATCCGATTCGTTGATCTGACCCACGCCTTTGTGGATTATCTGGATTTCCACCTTATCGGTCGACAATTTTACCAGGGATTCTGCCAGTGCTTCAGCTGTGCCGTCGACATCGCCTCGGACGATCACCTTGAGCTCTTTAACCGTACCGTGCTTGATGCCCTTTTCGATATCTTCAAGTCGGATACGTTTCTTGGAGCGTTTTTGCATTTCTCGATAGATCTGGGCACGCTTATTGGCAATGCGTTTGGCTTCTTTTTCGCTACTGACGACGCGTACCTTATCGCCAGACTGAGGTGCACCACTCATTCCGAGTACCAGAACGGGGGTAGAGGGACCCGCTTCCTGAAGTTTTTGATTGTGCTCGTTAAACATAGCGCGCACTTTCCCGGCGTATATTCCGGCTACGATGGGATCACCTACGCGTAAGGTGCCGCTTTGTACCAGCATATTCATCACATATCCGCGGCCCTTATCTTTTGCGGCTTCAATGACGGTACCCCGAGCGGGCTTATTGGGATTGGCCTTCAGCTCCATGATATCGGCCTGCAGAAGGATCTTTTCCAGCAACTGAGCGACCCCTTCTCCTGTCTTGGCTGAGATATCTTGACTCTGGTATTCACCGCCAAACTCTTCGACCAGATATCCCATTTGCGCCAGCTCGCCCTTGATTCGAGCGGGATCGGCTCCGGGCTTGTCGATCTTGTTGATGGCAAAGACGATAGGTACGCCGGCCGCTTTTGCGTGGTTAATCGCTTCGATGGTTTGGGGCATAATCTTGTCATCGGCAGCAATGACGATGACGGCTATGTCGGTCATCTTTGCACCACGCGCACGCATGGCCGTAAAGGCTTCGTGACCGGGTGTGTCCAAAAAGGTGATCTTGCGCTTTTCCCCTTCGTATTCGTACTCGACGATATAGGCACCAATGTGTTGGGTAATGCCGCCGGCTTCCTTCTCCGCTACGTGGGTCTTGCGGATATAGTCCAACAACGAAGTCTTTCCGTGGTCGACATGTCCCATCACGGTCACTACCGGCGGCCGCGGTTGGAGATCTTCGGGATTATCTTCTTCCTCTTCGTCTTCTTTCCACTCTTCTTCAGGAGATTTGACGCGCACTTCTCTGCCACAAAGCTCGGCGATCAATTCGATTTGGGTGGCATCGAGGCGTTGAGTGATGGTGACCCACTCACCCAATTCGTTGATAACCTGAGTAATCAAATTGATCGGATTAACCCCCAACAGCGATGCTAAGTCTCCCAAGGTGATAAATTCGGGCACTTCGAGGATGCGACCAATCTCTTCGTATTGGCGCTGTATTTCGAGCTTCCTCTGTTTGCTTTTTTCCTTCTTCTTCTTCTTGTACTCCGCTAACTTGGCTTTGACGCGATTTTGCTCGGCTTGCAGTTCCCGCATGCGCTTGTCGATGGCCTTTTGGTCGATCACGGTGGGCTCCGCCTTTTTATCCTTTCGGCGGAACCGTTCACTATCGCCGCGACCAATGCGACGGATATCCTCTTCTGTGAGGCGTTTGACATTTTTGGGTTTGCGCTCACGTCGTTTTTGACGTCCTTCGACCTTTTGCGGTTTGGCTTTTTTGTCTTCTTCCTTTTTCTGGTCGGCAGTTTTTCGCGTTTTCTTTGCCCTCCTCGACGTTGCGAGGCGCTCTACATTGATCTTCCCTTTGATCTTCAAACCTCCCAATTTCGGCGTCTCCGCGCGGGTGATCTCCGTGTCTTCGCGCCTTTCCTCTTTCTCCCCCTCCTCTTCTTGGGTTTGCGCTTTGGCTTCGGCCTCCTGTTGTTCTACAGTTGGAGTTTCTACCTCGATTTTTTCACCGTTTGATACTTCGGATTCGACGG
The DNA here is from genome assembly GCA_015490715.1 of Saprospiraceae bacterium. Lineage (GTDB taxonomy): Bacteria > Bacteroidota > Bacteroidia > Chitinophagales > Saprospiraceae > S141-43. The sequence continues at coordinate 7,181 of WFXH01000014.1, forward strand.
GCGATTCTGTGGTTTGTTGCTCCCCTGATGCGGCTGTTGTCTCGGTCGACTCCGTAGTTGTCGCAGTGGAATCCGTCCTTTCCTCTACGCCTTCCGTCTCCGCCGCAGCCGATCCTTGCGCTATTTCACTTTCGACGATATGATCCAGCTCTTGATTGAGTATGTCTATAATATCCCCTAAATCGACGTCTCCCCCACCCCCTTTATTCGACGCTTCGGAGTGTGTCCCTCCAGCTTGCTGCGTAGAGCTTTCTGTTAGGACGACACCTTCCTCTTCTTTTCCAAACCTGGATTTGAGATAGGCGTACATCTCGTCGCTGACCTCGCTGAGATAGTCCGAGGCCTCAAAACCGCCCTTCTTCAGCTCGTCGAGAATCTTGGCGGTAGATGTCTGAAACTCCTTTGCGACGTTAATTACCTTTTTCTTATGATCCATTCGCCGTGTATGTAATGTTTTTTGCTATTTTCCGCTGTCGATCTCTATTCCTCCTCTTCGAGTTCCTCCTTTAACACCTCGACCACTCGATCGACGATATCGGGGGCCAATCCCGTTTGTCGAATGAGCAAGCTACGGTCGGCTTCCAGCACACTGCGGGCCGTGTCGAGACCGATGGCCTCCAGGCGCTCTATGATTTCTTCATCAATCACATCGGCAAATTCCTTCAAATCATAGTCTTGTTCGATTTCATCCTCGAGTTCGCGGTAGACATCGATGATGTAATCGGTCAACATGCTGGCCAGGCGAATATTGCTTCCGCCCCTTCCGATGGCCAGCGACACCTGGTCGCCTTTTAAATAGACTTTGGCCTTGCGCTCTTCGGGATCAATTTCGATATGGGATACTTTAGCGGGGGTGAGAGCGCGCTGTATAAACAGTGCGTCATTGGTCGTGTAATTGATGATGTCGATATTTTCGTTTTGTAGCTCGCGCACAATACCATGGATGCGCGAGCCCTTCATCCCCACGCATGCGCCCACAGGATCAATGCGATCGTCATACGACTCTACGGCGACCTTGGCGCGCTCGCCCGGGATGCGCACGACTTTTTTGATCGATATCACACCGTCTTCGATCTCGGGTACTTCCTGCTCCAGCAGGCGCTCGAGAAACTTCTCGCTCGTGCGCGATAGAATGACGTAGGGCGTGTTGTTTTTCTCAATAATTTTTTTGACCACCGCTTTGACCCAATCGCCCTTGTGAAACGTCTCCCGCTTGATCACTTCGTTTTTGGGGAGGACCAGCTCGTGGCCCGTCTCGTCGTCGATGACGAGGTATTCATTGCGCAGTATTTGATGCACCTCTCCTTGGATGAGGTGTCCGATTTTATTGGAGTAGATACGGCGAATTTCCTCTTTTTCAATCTCACTGATGCGCGACTTCAATGCATGGCGCGCCGCCTGAATGGCACGACGACCAAAGTCCTTGAAATCAACAGGAATAGGAACGTAGTCATCGATACTCACATCGCTCATGTATTGTAGCGCATCGCTATAGGATATCTCTTGGTCCGGGTCGGTCACCTCACCATCGGGCACGACGAGCTTGTTTTGCCATATTTCGATCCGCCCTTGCTCGTCAATAAACACGTCGAAGTGCTCGTCTGTGCCGTAGCGCTTTCGTATCATGCTGCGAAACACGTCGACCATGACCTCCTCAAAGCGCTTCTCGTCGAGCTTTTTAGTGAGTTTAAAATCTGTAAAGATTTCTTTGTAATTGCCGTTCATCTCCTCCGTGTTTAAAATTTCAATACCAGCTTTGCCGTCTTAATCTGTGTGTACGGAATCCGCAATTCCTGTTCCGGTTGCTTTTTCTTTTTTACTACAAGTACGATTGCCCGATCGTCTGCCTGCTTCAGCATCCCTCGAAAGGCCCCACCTTCCTTGAGCGCTATGTCGAGTTCTCTACCGACATTTTTCATGTACTGCCTGGGGATCTTCAGCGGTTTATCTAATCCCGGGGAGGACACCTCTAAGACATAGCGCTCTGGCATTTCCGCATCTGCATCCAGGTATCCCTCCAAGTATCGGCTGATTTGCTGACACTCCCCAATAGTCACACCGCTGGTGGAATCTACCACCACCCGTATCTTCGTACCACTTATTACGATATCGACCAAAAAATGTTCACGCCAGGGCTCCGTTAGAAAGAGCGTTTCCAGCCAATTTCGGATTTTATCTGCAGTCTCAATCATCCTTTTGTTCTTCCCCACCTGTTATAAAAAAAGGGAACCCATCTGTGTTCCCTTTTCAGGCAGTGTGCAAAGATACTCTTTTTTCCTCTTATCGACCCACTATGCCTAATGGTTATTCCAAGGGCATCCCATCCCCAGAGCAAAGGCGAATGTCTATCTTTGCCGAAAATCCAGTCCATGCCCGTCGCCATTGACGCCATCGTCAACGAAGCCGTAGCTTCGATCCGAAGCAAAACCGACTTCCGTCCCTACACGGGCATCATCCTGGGATCGGGTCTGGGCACGCTCTTTCGCCAACGCGACTGGATAGCTACCATACCCTATGCAGACATCGCCCATTTTCCTCAGCCTACCGTGCCGGGGCATGAGGGCACACTTCTGCTCGGCCATATCGACAGCCACCCCATTTGCGCCCTCTCCGGACGGTTTCATTACTACGAAGGCCATCCCATGCACATTGTCACTTTGCCCGTGCGGGTGATGCATGCACTGGGCATCCAAAGGCTCATCATCACCAACGCTGCAGGTGGTATTCATCCACAATTCCAGCCAGGGAATATTGCGCTCATCAAAGACCACATCAACCTCTTCGGCGATAATCCCCTGCGCGGGATCCACACTCCTTCACTGCCTCAATTTCCCTCCATGCTCAACACCTACCCCAAACCCTACCGCTACGCCTTTTTCCAGCTTGCCAAGTCATCTAATCTGCGCGTCCACGAAGGCGTCTATGTTGGCGTATCGGGACCGAGCCTCGAAACAGCTGCCGAAATCCACTTCTTCCAAAAGATCGGAGGCGATATGGTCGGCATGTCGACAGTACCCGAAGCCATCGTAGCAGCGCAACTCGAACTGCCGGTCTTGGGCATCTCCGTCATCACCAACCGATGTCTTCCCAATCTCGACGACGAGGAGAAAACGACGCATGAAATGGTGCTACAGGTGGCCAGCAATACCGCTCCACAGCTCTACACACTCCTGCGACAATGGCTCCAGGTGGACTTTTCAAAATATCAGCTCCCATGAATACATTACAAGTGCGTGAATCTCTTGCGATCCCCAAAAATTCGGACTTTTCGATTTACAACATCCCCTTCGGCATCGGAAAGATCAACGACCAGGCCCCCAGGGCGCTCTCTCGCCTTGGCAATGCCGTCATCGATCTCCATCACCTCTTTTCCACTGGCTTACTCGATATCCAGGGCCTAAAGGGAGAAACGCTTCTCCGCGATAGCCTCAACGATTTCATCGCTCTTGGCAAATCCCTCACCTCACAAGTCCGCAAGCGCATCCAATACCTCGCCTCGATCCATTCGTCCGACGAGGAATTCCGTGCATTTGCTCAAGCACTCCACCCCGTGGATGCCGTCACCATGATGATGCCCGTCGTCGTGCCCAATTACACCGATTTTTATTCGAGCAAGGAGCACGCCTTTAATGTGGGGAGCATGTTTCGAGGTCCGGACAAGGCC
>WFXH01000015.1 GCA_015490715.1 Saprospiraceae bacterium
ACCTTACACGAGGGGAAGTTATATCGTGCGTTTATATACATGGATGTGATCGAAGCGAACAGTGGTCGTTTATTGCTGACGATTAAGAAGAGTCACAATTACTCACGTAGAACTCCGGGTAAGTGGAGCGATGGAGTGACGATTGACCCTGAGACGGATTTGCTGTATGTGGAGGATGGATTTTTTGCGATATGCATGACCTTGCCGCGGGTGGAGTAGGAGCAATTGCATTGCCCATAGAGTTACTCTCAGTGAGATCCGAGCGGTCTCTGTGTGCTTTGCGGTTGCTCTCTCCTTCCTAAGAGTCTTTTTTAACCGCGGAGGACAGGGAAGGGTGGGAGGGTTGGTCTTGGGGTGCTGTGTATTGGGTTTGTGGGCTTTGTGGTTTTTGGGGATTTTATTCGAATAATGGATGAAGGGTGTAGCGTCTCACAATGGAGAGAGCCGGGTGATTTTTCATATTATATTATGGAGAATGACTCGTTCAATCAATGAAGAAGGCTCGTGCGTAAAACTCCCATGATGAGGCCGTGGGTAAAGATATACATTGGAGATAGTCGCAAGATGGAAGTAGTGGATGACGAGTCCATTGAACTGGTCGTCACCTCACCGCCGTACTGGCATCTCAAAGACTACGGGGTGGAAGGACAGATTGGATATGGTCAAACGCTCCACGAATATTTGAGGGATCTTTATCGGGTATGGCGCGAGTGCTACCGCGTATTAAAGGCGGGTAGAAGGCTTTGCATCAACATTGGGGATCAGTTTGCGCGGTCGATCATCTATGGTCGATACAAGATTATTCCGCTACACGCTGAAATCATTGCGCAATGTGAGGATATCGGGTTTGATTATTTAGGGTCGATTATCTGGCAGAAAAAAACAACGATGAACACCACTGGAGGTGCCACAGTAATGGGCTCTTATCCCTATCCTCCCAACGGATTGGTGGAGATCGATTATGAATTTATTCTTCTATTTAAGAAGCCAGGCAAAACACTACGCGTCGATAGGTCATTAAAAGAGCGCTCTGTATTGACCAAGGAAGAGTGGAAAGAGTATTTTTCAGGACATTGGCACTTTGGAGGTGCACGTCAAAACGGGCACGAAGCAATGTTTCCCGACGAGTTGCCGAAAAGGCTTATTAAAATGTTCTCCTTTGTAGGGGAGACGGTGCTCGATCCCTTTCTCGGTAGTGGAACTACCGTAAAGGTAGCGTTGGGTTTAGAGAGAAACGCGATAGGTTTTGAGATCAACGACAAATACCTCGACGTTATTCAATCCAAATTGCCGATGGACCAAAGCCTTTTGCCCTCTCCTTACGCAATCGATATCCAGAAATTGCCGCCTATCGAGGCCGTCGAGGATGTAGTATATGTGCCGAGGATAAAAGATGCTGCACCCAAGACGGATCCGAAAAAATTCGACCATCAAAGCCAACGGCTTTACCGCGTAGCTGGCATCGTTGACGAGCACACCCTACTGCTGCACACGGGGTTAAAGGTGCGGTTTTTAGGGGTGCAAGTAGTGCAGAGACAAGCAGCATTGGAATATTTCAAGGATTACCTCTTGCGCAAAGAGGTGTTCTTGCGCCTAGACAATGACGCAGACGCCAAAGGAGATCTCGTTGAGGCCTATGTCTATCTCAAGAATAGGATTTTTATCAATGCCCATTTGATCAAATCAGGGATAGCCCGGGCCGATCGATTGAAAGCGCATACACACCAGATGAAATTTGTCGCATTGGAACAACAGAACTACTGAAATATGGCAGCGGAATGGCTACTCAACAAGGCCACCAACCGCTGGGGACTCAACAAAAAGAACAGGGTAGGGCCCGTATCGGAGTGGATCCGCCAATGTGCACCAAAGAGTTTGGAAGACTGGGAAAAGTGTTACTTCGAAAATCTTCGAACATTTCTTCGTTCAAGAGGAATTGATATTCCACCACGCGATTATATAAGGGCTCTCGGCGAAAAGCTATACGTTAAAATTACAGAAATCATCCACAAGGAAGTCGATGAGATAACTGTTGAAGATTGCATAAAATACCTGCAATCTCTTGTACTCGATCGAACATTTGAGGGCTATGTCACTGAGATCAGGACTATTTACAGCATGCTTCAGCATACCTTGGGACTGGATATTTGCCCGGCGCCCGACGAATGGGTTAGGATGTACAATGTCGATTTTTACATTCAAGTAGGGGATCAATGCATCGGCCTTCAAATAAAACCCATGACTTATAAGCGATGGAGTGAAGTACATAAATAGACAGACGTGCTTAAAGCATCGCATGAAAAGTTTGAGAAAGACTATGGCGGCAAAGTCTTCATCATCTATTCGCGCAAGCGGAATAACAGGAAGGAGATCGTGAATCTTGGGGTGATTGATGAAATTCAAGCGGAGATTCGCAGGCTGCGTTCGTGGGGCGAGGGCTGAGAGCCCTCCCATCGTTCAACGATTTTATACCGCTCTTTTCTTTTCACTTTTCTCTTTTCTCAATGTGGTGAGCAGCTTGCGCACAGCAGTACTTCGGCGAAGGTGGAGTGCGTACACCAGCGCGATGACGAGCCCATAACCCGTCAGGGCAAGGGCATCTGAACCATCTCCGATAGCACGCACGAGGGCGGCCGTCGAAAGTGCCAGGCCTGTTGCCCCCAGTGGGGGCCACAAGCTGCGCAAATAGGCGGTCAGGGTGAGCCCAAACATGGGCCGGAGCATCCAGTAGTAGAGTAAGAGGCCTTGCGCAATCATCCATGCGATGTAGCCCTGCAGGAATAGGAACAGATTGGTGTGGATGAGGGCGTAAAAGAGGGGTACTTGGGCGGTGAGGACGAAGGCGTTCCAGTATAGGGCCTTGTCGGGACGTGCCTTCGCCACCCAGGCTGCTCCGATGTGTTGGACGACGGAATGTACGACGTAAAATGCGCAGAGTAAGGCAAAGATTTTGCTGTAGGGCGTCCACTGAGCTGAGAAGAAGAGCGGTATGAAATCGTTGTGCACGAGCCACAGCGCACCGTAGAGGGGGATGAGCATCAGCGCGCTGAGGTAAACCATGAGCAGATAGAGTTTGCCGGCGGAATGTGTTCGTTGGTGCATGCGCGACATGAGGGGCACCCAGACACTGTCGAGCAGGGGATTGACGATTTGGACGGGGCGTCGCAAAAACTGCTTGAAGAGGTCGTAGGCGCCGAGGAGATGGCTATCCCAGGCGCGTGCGATGAAGAAGATATCCATGCGGCTATTGAGATAGCCCAGTACGCGTTCGGGTATCTGGAAAGCGGCGTAGCGGAGGAAAAATTGCATTTGCGGGGCGTGCTGCACCATTTTACGAGGGGTATAAAACTGTACAATTTCATACTGGAAATACAGATAGAGACCGCTTTGAAGGAGTGTCTTGATGAGATGTCCGTAGATCAAGGCGTAGACGGTGGGGTGGATGGCTCCGTAGATGAGGGCTACCAGCACTCCGATGGCCTGGCTCGCTGTGTCGGCTGCGGCGGTGTGTCGAAATTTGTACTGCCGGTGGGTAAGAGTGCGCGGGATGGCACCCACGGCGTAAGCGAGGATGACCACACTGAAGAGCTGTAGGGGCTCGCGCAGTTGAGGCATTTGAAAAAACTCCGACAGAGGAAAGGAGGAGAGGAGAAATATGCTCGTGATCAGAAGGCCTGCGTAGAAGGTGGCGTTCCACAGCCAAGTGGCCTCTGTGCGTGGGAGCTCTGTGGGATAGTACAGGGCATTGGACAGTCCGGCATCGGAAAAAAACTGAAATATCCCGGCCATGGTTAGGGCGATGGCGTAGATGCCGAATGCTTCGGGGGTGAGCCATCGCGCCAGGATGACCAGCTCGACGATGCGCAGTAGGGCAATAGCCAGGGTCGCAGCAGCCTTGTATCGCAATCCCTCGGAGAGGGTCTGGTAGATCAAAGGACGGGTTTTTTACGTGCGGAGTTTTTGCGCGCCATTTTATGGAGGTACTCCTCTGCTATGGAGGGGTTGTGGGCGTGGGGTTGGATGATTACGATGGTATCGCCTGGGGAGACAAAGCCGGGATGGAGGATTTTGACGTAAAAGCCGCAGTAGGGCACGGACTGGAAGAGGCGTACCATTCTTTGGTCGCCGAAGCGGATGCCGAGTTTGAAGCATGGTTCGCGTGGGCCTGTGACTTCAGCGAGTACTTCTTGGCCGATGCGGAGGATATCGCCCCGTCGGATGTGGTGTTCGTCGAGGTGTGCGACGGTGAGGTTTTCGCCAAACATGCCGTAATGCCAGTCGAGCTTTGGGAACCGTTGTTGCCAGTAGGGGTAGTGGTCTTTGGAGTAGAGGTAGCACGCTTTGTTGGGGCCGCCGTGCACACGTCGGTCGGTTACGGCATCGCCTTCGACGCCATCGGGGGATAAGTACAGGGGAGTAGAGACAGGGCGTTTGAAGATGCCGGTGTAGATGGTGCGATGGTTAAAGACGATGGGCGTGCGTGTGCCGATATTGCAGGAGATGATCTGCATGGTGGTGCATTATTGGGATGTCTGGCGTTTTTTGAGTTCTTCTTCGCGCAGTACTCGTCGGAGGATTTTGCCTATGTTGGATTTGGGTAGGTCTTGGCGGAATTCGACGTATTTGGGGCGTTTGTATCCGGTGAGGTTGGCACGGCAGTAGTCGAGGACCTCTTCTTCGGTGAGTGAGGGGTCTTTTTTGACGATGAAGACTTTGACGACTTCGCCGGATTTTTCGTCGGGCACGCCGATGGCGGCCACTTCGAGTACTTTGGGGTGGAGGGCGAGCACGTCTTCGATTTCGTTGGGGAAGACGTTGAATCCCGACACGAGGATCATATCTTTTTTGCGATCGACGATGTAGAAGAAGCCGTCTTGGTCCATATAGCCGATGTCCCCGGTGCAGAGCCAGCCGTTGCGTATGGTTTTGGCGGTCTCGTCGGGGCGGTTGAAGTAGCCCTTCATGACTTGTGGGCCTTTGACTTGTATTTCTCCGCGTTGGCCGATGGGCACTTCGCGGTCTTGGTCGTCGGCGATGCGGACGGTGGTAGAGGGGATGGGTAGGCCGATGGATCCCACGCGGCCGGTGCCGTCGAGGGGGTTGATGGTGACGACGGGGGAGGCTTCGGTCATGCCGTAGCCTTCGTTGAGGTCGACGCCAGTGATTTCCTTCCACTTATCTGCCACGGCTTTTTGGACGGCCATGCCGCCGCCGACGACGACTTTGAGGGTGGAGAAGTCGATCGAGGGGAAGTCGGGATGGTGGATGAGGGCATTGAACAGAGTGTTGACACCGTCGAAGAAGGATACGGGGTATTTTTTCCACTCTTTGATGAGGGATTTGATATCGCGGGGGTTGGGGATGAGCACGTTGAGCACGCCTAAGCTGAAGAGCGTCATGGCGTTGACCGAAAAGGCGAAGATGTGGTAAAGGGGCAGGGGGCAAAGGGCTACTTCACCTCCCTTGTCGGAGATGAGGTCGTTGAGCCACGCTTTGACTTGAATCATGTTGGCGATGAGGTTGCGGTTGGTGAGCTCGGCGCCTTTGGACACGCCGGTGGTGCCTCCTGTGTATTGGAGCAATACGGTATCGTCGGGGCCGGAGCTGGGGCGCTGCCATTGGTATTTTTTCCCCTCCTGGAGGGCGCGCTTGACCGTGACCTCGTTGGGCAGCTCATAGGGCGGCACCATTTTTTTGACGCGACGCACGACGAAGTTGACGAGCGCGCCTTTGAGGGGGGAGAGCATCTCACCCATCGAGGCGGTAATGATGACTTTGATTTGGGTCTTGGGGAGGATTTCCTGGAGCTTGGCTCCAAACATATTGGCGATGACGATGGCTTTGGCTCCCGAGTCGGTAAACTGGTGGAGCATCTCACGGGGTGTATACAGCGGATTGGTGTTGACGATGATGAGCCCAGCGCGGAGCGCGCCGTACAGCACGACGGGATATTGTAGGATGTTGGGCATCATGATGGCGATGCGGTCGCCGGGCTCGAGGCCGCGCGCCTGGAGATAAGCGGCAAACCGACGGGACAGCTGGTCGAGTTGGCGATAGGTGAGGGTTTTTCCCATGTAGGCAAAGGCAGGCCAGCTGGCAAACTGCTCGAATTTTTCATCGAAGAAATCTAAGAGGTTAGCGTACTGATCCGGGTCAATGTTGGCCGGCACGCCGTTGGGATAGTTTTTGAGCCAGGGTCTTTCTTCGTATAGAGACATAAGGCCAAAGGTTTAGTGCTGTATTAAGGCGAAAAATACGAAGGATTTTTGATTTGTCGATATTAGGGGGTTAAGTGGGCAAGTGCCAAATCCGCATTATCTTTGGCCGAAGATCAAGGGTATAAAATTGTGGACGTGGTGGTATTCGAATTGACGGAGGAGCATCTGGCCATTCGGGAGGCGGCGAGGGATTTTGCCGAGCAAGTGTTGTTGCCCGGGGTGATTGAGCGGGATAGGGAGATGCGCTTTCCCCATGAGGAGGTGCGCCAAATGGGCGAGATGGGTTTTTTGGGCATGCTCGTGCGGGAGGAATACGGCGGCAGTGGCATGGACAATCTCAGTTACGTTATCGCTATGGAGGAGATTGCCAAGGTGGATGCCAGTGCTGCCGTCATCATGTCGGTCAACAATTCGCTGGTGTGTTGGGGGATACAGGAATACGGTACGGAAGAGCAGAAGCAGAAGTACCTGCCCCGTTTGGCGACGGGGGAGTGGATAGGGGCGTTTTGTCTGTCGGAGCCCGAGGCGGGCAGCGATGCCACCTCGCAAAAGACCACCGCAGAAGATAAGGGAGACTACTACTTGCTCAACGGTGTGAAAAACTGGATTACCAATGGCGGCACGTCGCGGCTGCACATCGTCTTTGCCCAGACGCATCCCGAAAAGGGACACAAAGGCATCAATGCGTTTTTGGTAGAGACGGATTGGGAGGGTGTCCAGATAGGGCCGAAGGAAGACAAGATGGGCATTCGCGCATCGGACACGCACAGCATCATGTACGAAAACGTGCGCGTGCCGCGCGAAAATCGCCTTGGCGAGGATGGTCAGGGGTTTAAGATAGCCATGAAAGTGTTGACCGGAGGTCGGATAGGCATTGCGGCGCAGGCTTTGGGCATAGCTGCGGGTGCCTATCAGCGTAGTTTGGAATACGCAAAAGTGCGCCGAGCTTTTGGCAAGCCCATCATCGACCATCAAGCCGTTGCCTTTAAGCTGGCGGAGATGGCTACCGACATTGAGGCGGCGCGGGTGCTCGTCTATCGCGCAGCTCACATGAAGGATTTGGGTCGCGATGTCACCGCTTTGAGCAGCATGGCCAAGCTCTTTGCTTCCGAAGTAGCCATGCGCCACACCACCGAAGCGGTACAAATACACGGCGGCTACGGCTATGTGCGCGAGTACCACGTCGAACGCATGATGCGCGACGCCAAAATCACCCAAATCTACGAGGGTACGTCCGAAATACAGCACATCGTCATCTCCAGAGCCATACGCAAAGGACAGCTCTATCAAGGATGGGAATAGAGCCAACCATTTTATACTATGGCGACCTTCGTATATTAATAATCAACGTGAAATGATTCGGTCATGCAATTAGAATATCGCGTCTATCGCCTCGAACTGGAAGATCCCTTTGGCATCTCTCGGGGCACGATTACCGAGCTCAAGACCTTGATCGTCATTCTCTCGCAAGACGGAGTGAGCGGATACGGCGAGGCGACGGAAAACGATTACTACGGTGTGACGGTAGAGGGGATGGTAGAGCGTCTGGAGTCGCTGCGTAGTGTCATTGAAGAGGCACGGTTGGAGGATTCGGAGGAGTGGTGGACTCAGATGCAGGCACATTTGGAAGACATGCCCTTTTTGCAGTGTGCGATCGACATGGCGGCAGTCGACTTGGAGGGTCGGCTTCGCGGATTACCCGTATACGCCATGTGGGGGTGGAGTATCGACAAGGCCCTGCCCATATCAAATTACACCATAGCGTTGGACAGTATAGAGGTGATGCAGCGCAAACTTAAGGAGCACCCTTGGCCCCTGTACAAGATCAAATTGGGCAGAGAAGACGACATCGACATTGTGCGTGCTTTGCGCGAGCTGACCGACGCTCCTTTTCGGGTGGATGCCAATGCAGGCTGGACGGTCGAGGAAGCGGTGGAGAAATCGGCGGAGTTGAAAAAGCTCGGCGTGGAGTTTATCGAGCAGCCCTTGCCGGCCGATGCATGGGAGGAGATGGAGTACCTCTACGCGCATTCGGCCTTGCCCTTGATTGCGGATGAATCGTGTCGGCGCTTTGAGGACGTGGAGAAGTGCGTCGGGAGGTTTCACGGTGTCAACGTCAAGCTGGTCAAAGCCGGCGGGATGAATCCGGCTCGACGAATGCTGTTGCACGCCCGAGCGCTCGGGCTGAAGACCATGGTGGGATGCATGACGGAATCTTCTGTCGGCATTTCTGCGGTGTGTCAGTATTTGCCCATCCTCGATTACGTCGATGCCGATGGTGCGCTTTTGTTGAAAAACGACATAGCCCGCGGCGTACAAGTCATGCCCTCGGGTTATATCTTTCCCTCCCTTCCGGGGACGGGCGTGGAGTTGTTGGATTAGGATAGTGTAGGTATAAAATGGTGCATGAGAGGGCGATGGATGGACATAGATGGGCGCAGGTATTTGTTTTTTGCGGGTACTTCGTACCTCGGATTACAGGTACATGAGGAATTCATTGAGTGGATAGTGGAGGGCATGAAGCGGTATGGAGCGCATTACGGTGGGTCGCTGCGCTTTCCGTATAGTGGTGAGGTATACGGGGAGGTAGAGCGATTTTTTGCGCGTTGGTGTGGTACGGAGGCGGCGCTGTTGTGTAGTTCGGGTACGACGGCTGGGTTGTTGACGCAGCGCTGGTGCAGGGAATTCGAGTTGTGCATTGCTTTAGAGGCTCATCCCGCGCAGGTCGGTTGTGCACCGTTTCATACGGTGCACACGGTTGAGAAAGAGGAGGAGGTGGTCGAGCTGGTGCGGCAAAGTGATGTGGATAGGGTGTTGGTATGGACGTGTTCGGTGTATTCGTCGTGGGGGCGAAAGCGTGGTTGGGAGTGGTTAGAGGCATTGCCTGTGGGTAAGCGGTATCGCATTGTGGTGGATGATTCGCACGGGATTGGAGTTACGGGTGTGGAGGGGCGAGGGGTATCGAGTTTTTTGAAGCCGTGCAGGGCGGATGTGGAGCTAGTGTGGATGTTTTCGTTGGCCAAGGCGTTTTCGGTGCCGGGGGGCATCATTTCGGGGTCGGGGGATGTCGTCGAATCCCTGCGCGGGACTGAGACCTGGGGAGGAAGCTCGCCGCCGCCGGGGCCCTATTTGTATGCCCTGGTGCATAGTGAGGAGCTCATCCGTCGTCAATATCGGAAGTTGTGTGGTCTGGTGAAGCGGGCGGAGACCTTGTTGGAGGGAGTTCCACATCGTCATGAGGTGGGTTATCCGGTCTTTTGGTTTGAGGGGGAGGGGTTGGCCGAGTATTTGCGGGACAGGGGGATGATTATTTCGGCGTTTCGCTATCCGGATGAGAGATCGGAGCTTCAGCAGCGCGTGGTCGTTCATGCGGCGCTTGAGGAGGAGGATGTCGAAAAAATGGCCGAGGCGGTAAAAAATTTTTATCGGGGACGTGGATTACGGTTAAAGATTTTATGAAATACATTTTTTGTTCGTTTACAACAATTTAAATGACGAATCTCTTGATTTTGGAGAGATTGTGTAGTTTTGGGGGTGAAGATGGACGAAAAGATTTTTGCCAAAAGATTTGGCCGCTGGCGAAGAAAATATTTTTTTTGCTCATTCAAACGAGTCATGAGTTCGTAAAAGTGTAGTAGTGTTGAGACGAAAACAAAAAATCAAGGAGTATGCGTAGATCAGTACTGATGATTGGATGGACGGTTGTGTTGTTTTTCCTTCAGATGGCGGAAGCTTCGGCAGCAGCCCAGGGTGGTTTTCAAGTGCTGAAGGAGAAGTTTATCGAGGGTGGCTGGGCCTTTATGAGTACGGTATTGGTGTGTTTGATTTTGGGTCTGGCCTTTGCCATTGAGCGCATTATCACGTTAAACCTCGCTTCGACCAACGTGGACAAGTTGATGAAGCGCATTGATGATTGCCTGAGCAAGAAGGATTTGGAATGCGCTCAAAATGTGGCCAAGTCGACACCGGGTCCGACGGCGAGCATCATTTACGAGGGGTTGAAGCATGCGAAGTTGGGGCCTGAGGCGGTAGAGAAGGCGATTGTCTCCTTTGGAAGTGTGCAGATGGCGCTATTGGAGAAGGGGCTTGTATGGATTTCGCTGTTTATCGCCATTGCGCCGATGCTCGGATTTATGGGTACGGTGATCGGTATGATTCAGGCCTTTGACCAGATCGAGGCTGTCGGGGATATCTCGCCGCAGATTGTGGCAGGTGGTATCAAGGTGGCCTTGTTGACGACGGTCTTCGGTTTGATCACGGCTATCATCTTGCAGATCTTTTACAATTACATTGTGGCCAAGATCGACAACATTGTGGTCAAGATGGAGGAGGCCTCTATTGTGTTGTTGGATTCGCTGTTTAAGCACAAGGTCTTCGAGAGCTAATTGGGATAAAAAGGGACCGTCATGGTAGGATTGTACAATTTTTTGAGCAGATACGGTCAGGTAGTGGCCTTTGTGGTGGGCTTAGTGTTGATTGTGGCGTATTTGATGACCGTGCAATCGGGCTTGGAGGAGTTCAATGCCTTGGGCAAGGAGGATCAGGCGAAGACGACAATTTTCAACATCGGGTTGATGTCGGCCATAGGTCTCATCATCGCAGCTGTGGTGCTGGTCTTTCTCTTTGCCTTATTTGATCTGGTCTTCAATCCAAAGAATTCGCTTCGCTCCCTTGCGCTGTTGTTGTTTATAGGGCTGTTGTTTTTCCTCGGATATTCGATGGCGCAGGCCGATGAGGCGGGCAAGCTGGCGGAGTTGTATCAGAAGTATCAGATCACGCCCTTTATAGCCAAACTCATCGGTGGTGGGCTACGTGCGACGATCTGGCTCGGCATACTGGCTGTGGTAGCTGTCATCGTTACAGAAATAGGGCTGGGTCCATACCTGGCTTCGCTGTTGGGTAAAAAGAACTGACATATGGCTCGTCGATCCACACGCGAAAAGCTCAGTCAGGAGATCAATGCCGGCTCGATGGCCGACATCGCCTTTTTGCTCTTGATCTTTTTTTTGGTGACGACGACCATTGCCGAGGATAAGGGCGTGTTGGTCAAGCTTCCGCCATGGGTAGAGGAAGAGCAGCCCGAGCAAATCATAAAAGAGCGGAATGTCCTGACGGTGTTGATCAATGCGCAAAACCAATTGCTCGTCGAAGGCGAAGAAATGGACATCGATGACCTGCGCGAGGCAGTAAAGCTCTTCATCAAAAACCCCGACAACGATCCCAACAAGGCGGAAAAGCCCACCAAGGCCATCGTCTCCCTCCAAAACGATCGGGGGACGAAGTACGAAATCTACCTTCAGGTGTACAACGAGCTCAAAGCGGCCTACCGAGAGTTGTGGGAGGAAGAGGCCATGCGTCTCTTCGGCAAGCCCTATGATGCGCTCAACAAGGATCAGCAGCGAAAAGTGCGCAACAACTTCCCGCTGGTCATCTCGGAGGCAGACCCGACGGAATTTGGAGAAGAATAAAAGCAGGTAGGCTATGGCACATTTTCAGAAAAAAAGAGGGAAGACCACACCTGCCATTTCGACGGCGTCGCTGCCCGACATTATCTTTATGTTGCTCTTCTTCTTTATGGTGACGACGGTATTGCGGACGGCTACGCTCAAGATACAGGTCATCACTCCCACAGCCACAGAGCTGACCAAACTGGTGAAAAAATCTCTGGTCAACTACATCTATATCGGCTATCCGCTGAAGCCGTACCAGAAGGAACTCGGGACAAAGCCGCGCATTCAGCTCGGCGATAAAATAGCCGACTTGCGAGACATTCCCCTGTTTTTGGAGCAGCACAAGGCCAAGGTGCCCGAAAAGCTCCATCCGCGCATCACGACTTCGCTGCGCGTACATAAGGACGTCACGATGGGCATCGTCTACGATGTCAAGACGGCATTGCGCAAGGCCAACCAGCTGAAAGTCAACTACTCAGCGAAGAAAAAAGCCGAAAATCAATAAGCCACTGCTTCAGTAGCTCTTCTCTTATAGGTGTGCGTTTCATCTATTGAAACGAGGTGCGAGGAACTCCCCCTAGGCGGTATCCATAATAGTTGGGGGCTTCGATGTTTCTGTAGGATGGCCTCGGTAGCGCTTTTTCAATGCGTCAAGCCATGTGCAGCGGTTGCTCACCATTTTGATTCGTAGAGAAACTGCTAAAGGGCGTCACTTGTAGCGACACACTATCGGCGCGTGGAGATAGAATTTTTCCACAGGTACACCCCGGGCTATCGCACACCGGTGGATGTGATTAGGGTTTTGCACGGATGGTGGTGGTTTCTTGGATCCAGCAGCGCACGCGAAATTTGTCGCCGATGCGGAGCATGCGTTGGAAGATGTCGGCTTTTGTGGGCATGAATTTTTGATAGCTGCGGATGAGTTTGTTGGCTTTTGGGGCGACGGAGGGGTCGATTTTTTTGGCGTATTCCCACTTGTCGATGGCGGCCCATACGACGACTTGGCTATCCCAACCGGTGCCGGGGCCGCAGAGGGGGCCGCTGGAGGCGTAGAGGGTGCCGATGAGGATGTACGGTTCGCCCCAGTTGGGTTTGTATTTGGCTGCCTGGAGTGCCCAATATCGCGCTTTGGGGAAGTTTTTTAAGAACACGTAGTAGAGCTGAGCGATGCGCAGGGCGATACGCGCCTTTTTGTCGGGGTCGTCGGTATTTTGGATGTATTGCTGGTAATGGCGTATGGCTGTGGAGAAATCGCCTTTTTCCATGGCCTGTTGCGCTGCCTGGAGGTCGGCATTTTTTGTGAGGATTTTACAGCGCGTTTTGCGCGCATGGACGACGGGTCTTAGGTCGGGGTCGGTTTCGTCGCATCCTCCCCAACGCAGTTTGAGGAAGACGCGCCGCACGATTTCACAGTTGGTGCTGTCTTCTTCATAGAGGGGCAGGTATTTGTCTTTGTAGTAGGAGCAGGGATAGAAGTTGCGTATATTTTCGAGTCGAGCCAGCACATCGGGCGTATAGGATTCGACGATGTTCCAGTCGTCGCAATCGCCTTTGCAGTGTGCTTTGCCGTATTGGAGGGCTTTTAGTAGATGTAGTGCGAGGGTGGCGGCGCGTGCCGTGTCGATTTTCTCTTGCAAGACGAGGTCGACCAGGAGTCGCGACATGGGGTTGAAGACAAACACGGGCACGGAATCGCCCGCTGCTTGCACGGCCTGTTCGAACAGGTCCATCACTGTGCCGCTGTCGACCACATCGAGAAATTCGTAGTAGAGGTCGAAGGCGATCTGACCGAGCTGTTCGGCCAATTGGGAGGAGTCGCGCGAGGCACATTGGATCCAGTGCTGGACGATGGCATCGATGTTTTTGCTGTATTCGCGTATGCGTTGGCCGGTAGTGTCGTGGGTGAGGAAGTGGCGATACAGGGTAATGCCATCTTTAAAATGAGTGTAGCGCTTGCCGTCGGCCATGGGAGCGGCTTCGTAGACCTGCTTCCACAGGGGGAAGGCTTCGTCGTAATTTTTCATGCTCATGTAGTCCTGGTAGATCACGTGGGTTTCGATGAGTTCTTCGCGCTGGGGCAAGTGTTGCCATGTGCGACAGGGGTCTGCCAGGACAGAGTCGAGGTTGACGGTGGGTTGTGGTGGAGTAGGTGTGGCCGTTTCTTTCGTGGCTTTGGTAGCCGTCTTGGGGGTGCAGCCTATCCAGCCGAGCGCTATCAGCGTGACGACAAAGCCGATGTATTTCATCATGTGCCTCGTACCGTTTTATAAGTGAAAGACAAAGATACACAAACTTCTACCTTAAGGTAGATGCAGAATGTGCTGTTGATGGTGCCCATAGGGGTCGATAATGACGATGAAATAGTTGCCCTGCGGGAGGTGATGCAACGAGAAGTGTTCTTCCTGGGTGTGTGGGAGGCTGTGGAGAACCCCTTTGTGCAGTGGGTTGCCCTGTGGGTTGAGGAGGATCCAGTGGAGGGTTTGAGGTGTAGGGGATCGGTGGGAGAGAATGAGGTGGCGTGGCAAGCGGAGTTGGGCCTGTACGTTCCAACGGCGGATGGGATTGGGATTTTGGGTGGAGACGGTATTCCGAATGGTAAAGGTGAAGGAGGCGGAGCAGTTTTTGCTGTCGGTCACGGTGACGGTATAGCTTCCTGCTGCGAGCTGGCGGATGAAGGCGATGGTGTCGCCCGTGTTCCAGCGATAGGTGTAGGGAGGAGAACCACCTGTGACGGCTATGCTGATGGCACCTTTGTGCGTTCCGTCGTCGTGTATGAGGAGGGTGTCGAGGAGTTCGATAGGGGGCAGGACTTTCAGATGGAGCGTGATGATGCTGTCGCAGCCGTGGATATTGTCCTGGGGCAGAACGATTTCATACCTACCCTGATGGTAGAAGGTGTCTTGACCGACGACGGAGAAGTCGCCATGGCATATCGTATCGTAGACGACGAATTGGGAGTGGGGGTAAAAGGTGATGGTGTGGCATGCAGAGCCCGTACAGCCTTCTTCGTCGGTGACGGTGAGGCACCATTGCCCGCTCTGGTCGACGGCGAGCGTCGATGTGGTGTTCCCATTGGACCATTGATAAGAGGCAAAGGAGGGATATACGCCAAGTACTGCGGTGTCGCCTATGCAAGCGCGGGAGGGGCCGGTGATTTGTGGTTGGACGGCGGTGCCGGCTTTGATTTCGACGATGTCGGTGCCGCTGCAGCCCGAGGCGTCGGTCACAGTAACGCTATAGAAGCCGGTGCTTCGCACTTCGATGGTAGCTGTGGTATCGCCCGTATTCCACAGGATGGTGGAGTAGTTGCTATCTACGGAGAGGAAAGAGCTGGTGCCACAGAGTTTTTTGGGCCCCATGATGTGCACTTCGATGGGAGGGCGTACGGTGACGGCAATGGTATCTCGTGCGGAGCAGCTCTCGGCGTTGGCCGACACGACCAATCGATAGTGGCCTGGGAGGTAGGGGTACACATGTACGGCGGTACCGCGCTGTCGGTCGATGCGTAAGCGGCTGCTGTCGTCGACGACGTGCCACGTGATGGCGG
>WFXH01000016.1 GCA_015490715.1 Saprospiraceae bacterium
AGGAGGTATGGAGATTGGAGGGGGGCTGTGGCTTTGATGAGCGAGGTAGGAGTGAGGCAGGTTGGGATGGACGTATGCACGGACGTGTGATGCATCCTGGGGTGTATGTGTACTACGTGGTGGTTCGGTTTAAGGATTTGGGAGATGGCTCCCAACCTGTGAAGACGCTGTACGGAGATTTTACGCTGATACGATAGAACGATAGAGTCAAGATTTAATAGGTATAAGAAAAATGTGGAAGCACCACGCGATTTTTATTGGACTTTGTCTGGTCTTGCAACATCCCATTGCAGCCCAGACCTATCGAGTGGATGAGGATTTCGGTGATGGTGGCGTGGTACGCAAAATTCCTCTAATAATTAGAGAAAGAATCTTCTACAAGCTGCTTGTCGATACAAATGCGCTCTATGTGCTCTCACAAAGTAGCTATGTACGAAGTAACTTAGATACGTTTTATACTACACGAATCGACAAACTGGATATCGATGGAAATGTCGACCTCCAATTTGGTCTGAACAGAGGCTATATTGTTTATGCTCAAACCGAAAAGCCAAAGAGCCGTTGGGATTTAGCGCATTATGAGGAAGATCTCTATTTATATGGACATCAAGGAGATACCTTAACGATATCTATAATAGATAAGCGTCGGGGAATGCATAGGAATTATAGAACGGTTGAGATAACACCGAATAAGCTGGTGAGCATACGGAGAATCCTATACGATAGTCTTGGGATATTCTTATCTGGAACGTGGATCAATCCGTCTACCCAGCGTAAGGAATTGTTTGTTTGTCGGTTGAATCGTTTTAATTATCAACCGGATTGGCACTGGGGATATACCGATAAAGGTTGGGTCGTTTACGGTCGGAAAAACACCGATGTGCGGCTCAACGACATTGCCTATCACGGGCAGGGATTGGTCGTCTATGGATTTGGGCGCGATCCGCAGTTGGAGCTCGGAGTGTTTTTCAGACTGACTGCGGAAGGGGAGATTGATCGCACTTTTGGCACGTTTCGGAATGTGACGACGGTCGAAGATTACGGCTACCATCCCTGGAGTACCGTGCATATCGATGCAGCGGGAAAAATCTATCTCTTGGATCCGCTCTATCCCACACATGTGATCGGTTTCACTTCGAAGGGCAAACCCGATACCCGCTACGGCTTTGGGGGCGTGGCCACCAATACAGATGTCGAGGCTCTGGGGTTTCAAGCGCTTGGTGCTTTTGGTGCACCCGATGGCCGGGTGTTTATCGTGGGTTATCGCGTAAAGGAAGACGTGGAGAAGCTCGTAGGAGTGGTGCTTGGATACAATAGCGATGGTAGCATCAATACTGCACTTGGCCGGGATGGTTATTTAGAATTGGAAACCGACAGTCATCTGGCCTTTTTCGATGGCCATATAGACGATAGGGACCGGATTTATCTGTTGGGTACGGAATTTGACAGTGTCAGTGATCTGTCAAACCAAAAGGGGGGAGAGGCCTTATACCTCACTCGGCTGGTGCAGAAGACCAGCGCCGTCGATCATACTGCTGCGCCGAAAGCTCGCTTTTACCTTTGGCAAAATGCCCTCTATAGTGACCTCGAACAGTCCCACTGGGAGGAAATAGTACTTATCGACAAAGTCGGCAGACCTCTCTATAGCGCGCGCGAGGTGATGCTTCCTCTACATCTACCATCCTTGCCCGCTGGCGTGTACATCCTACGCGCCCGCTCGGGTGCTGCCCACTACACGCAATTGCTCTTTGTTCAGTGAGCTGAAGCGCAGCCCACCATTTCATACCTAAGAAAAGTGGTATGAACTAATGATTGTGTTCGGATGTTATTCTTTCGACAGGAAAATCCACCTTACCGTGAAAGACCGAACCGCTGGCAAAGACACCGCTACTTTCAAAATTCATGCCCTGAAGACCTATGCATCGGCCGAACCCCTCTACGGCGATCGGAAGAAGTACCGCAAGGTCTTTGACATCGACCAGACCGAAAAAATCTACATAGAGCTGTCGCTGATCAATAAGTTATTGGATGTCCAGGACTGGGTGGCCGATATTGTTATGGAGTGTATTAAAATTGAAGAATCTTCGAAAGAAAAGATCTACACTATAACGACGAAGCGAAAGATTCACAAGCATCAACATCTGGTGTATATCCGAGAGGAGCTGGTATTAAGGGAAATACGGGATTCCCTTACGCCGGGGGCATACAGCATCAATGTCTCTATCAACGGAAAGCGCGTTAAGAGTGGATTCTTTTTTCTCAACAAGGCACCCGAGGTCTCAGAAGGGCAGAATCCCTATTTTAAGATTATCGATTTCAAACTGTTTGAGGGAGATCGTGACGACCGAAAGAAGAAAAATCGCGTCTACTATAGTGCCTTTGACGCAGAAGAGACGCTCTACATCTTTGCTGAAATACACCTACAAAACCTCAACCGCCAATATCCGTGGCGATGTGAATTGCAGATGCGCGTGTACAATGAAGAGCACGAACTCAAAGGCCAGGATCACCGCATCTTCATGGTCCATGAGTATCAAGATACGGTCAAGGTTGTCCTGGGTGTGGGAAGCAATGAGGAGTACTTTTGGTCGCCGGGAGAATACACCCTCGATGTGCTCTTCATGGATAAAATCGTAGCTACGGCCTATTTCTACATGGGGGAAGCCTTTGAGGAGGGACAGGTGGAATACGTCACTGAAGAGGACAAGAGCGACATGTCGGGCATGCCCACCAGGTGGAGGCGGATGAGCTTTGAAGAAGTGTTGCAGGAGCTCGATAAGCTCGTCGGCCTGGAAAACGTCAAGCGCCAGATACGCGAACACGCACAGTACTTGAGGTTTTTACAACTGCGAAAGAAACACGGTTTTAAAGAAAAAGAGGAAATCAACATTCACTCGGTCTTTATCGGCAATCCCGGCACGGGCAAGACGACCGTGGCGCGCATGATGGGCCTGTTGTATCACAAAATGGGCTTGCTCTCGAGGGGGCACGTGTACATGGTCGACCGCGTCGATTTAGTCGGCGAATACATTGGGCAGACCGCACCCAAGGTTAAAAAGGCGATCGAAGAGGCACGTGGTGGAGTCCTCTTCATCGACGAAGCCTATGCCCTGGCTCGCTCCAATGACGACACCAAAGACTTCGGTCGGGAGGCTATCGAAATCCTCGTCAAAGAAATGTCGAATGGCAAGGGGGACCTGGCCATCATCGCCGCGGGTTATCCTCAGGAGATGGAACACTTCCTCAATTCCAATCCCGGCTTAAAATCGAGGTTTAAGTTTTTTTACGAGTTTCGAGATTTTCTACCGCAAGAGCTGTATAAAATCGCAGATCTGGCGGCGGAGAAGATGGGCGTTCGATTTACTCCTGCGGCGCGTCAAGAGCTTCAGTACATCATTCTTGAGCACTACCGCAAGCGCGACCGCAGCTTTGGCAATGCGCGCTTTGTCTACGATCTCGTCGAAAAGTGTAAAATGCAACTAGCCCTTCGCCTCATGCAAATGCCCAATACTCCCACCGACAAGCGCAGCCTCTCGACCATCATCAAACACGATGTGCAGATGGTGAAACGCAAAGAACAAAAGACCGCTCCACATATACCCATCGACGAGACACTCCTCCAAGAAGCCCTCGCTGAGCTCGACGCACTCATCGGCATGGATGAAATCAAAAGAGAGATCCACGACTTCGTCAAAATCATCAAGTACCATATCCGCGTAGGCGACGATGTGTTGAGTCGCTTTTCGCTGCACACCGTCTTTGTCGGCAATCCCGGTACGGGCAAGACGACCGTGGCTCGTATTCTGACACGCATCTATAAAGCGCTGGGCATTCTCGAACGTGGGCACATGGTCGAAACCGATCGCCAGGGGCTGGTAGCGGGTTATATCGGTCAGACGGCCCTTAAGACGGCGCAAAAGGTTGAAGAAGCAATCGGTGGAGTCTTGTTTATCGATGAGGCTTACGCCCTGGCCCAAACCGATGCTGTCAACGTCGATTACGGAGCAGAAGCCATCAACACCCTGGTCAAGCGCATGGAGGACATGCGCGGCCAATTCTTCCTCTTCGTCGCAGGCTACCCCGAAAACATGGAGCGCTTTCTCAAGTCCAATCCCGGCTTTTCCTCCCGATTTGATAAAATTTTGAAATTCCGCGACTACACGGCAGAAGAACTCATACAAATAGGCCTTGCCATGCTCGACAAAGTGGGATATACCCTTTCCGAAGAAGCCCGCGAGGCGTTTCGCAAGTACATCTTCAACCTGCACAAAAAGAAAGACAAGTACTTCGGCAATGCCCGAATCGTCCGTGCCTTGGTCGAAAAGATCATCCGCGCCCACGATGTGCGCATCGCCAACCTCGTCGAAGAGGGTGCTCCCGTACCTAAACGAAGACGCATCTTGCCGGAAGACATCACAGCAATCGACATCTTCGAAGAGATGAATATATTGGATCGCGCGCGCATCGGGTTTTTAAAATAATGCGCATATATGAAAAACGTCATCGTCGTACGACACGCCAAATCCTCTTGGGAAAATCCCGGACTGCGCGATTTCGATCGCCCGCTCAATCATCGTGGCCATCGCGATGCCCCGCGCATGGCGGAATACATCTTTCAGAAAGTGCCCCATATCGATCGAATACTCACCAGTAGTGCCGTACGTACGCGACAGACCGCCGAATACTTTGCGCGTGCTTATGGGCTGCCCGAAATGCACGTCATCCCTCTCGATGCGCTTTACTACAGCGATTTGGAGCAGTACGAGGCACAAATGCGCATGTGCAATGACGACTGGCAATCGGTCATGCTCATCGGTCACAATCCCATCATCACCCATATCGCCAACGAGATCCAGCCGGGTCTAACCGCCAAAGTCCCCACCTGCGGAGTACTGTGGGGTACCATAGATATCGATCACTGGCGCGATTTTGACTTTTCTAAGGTGGTGCTCCAGGAATACATCTACCCCAAAATGCTGCACCATTATGAATAAGACCTTGCCCCTGGTATTCTTGCTAATGGCCTTTCTCGCATGTCGAAAGCGAGACACCTATAGCTTGGATCGACAGGTGTTGCAAAACGTCGTCCGGGATATTCACCTGGCCGATATCGTCAGCCAACGCCATCCCTCCAGCTATCGCGACAGCCTACGACAGGCCTACTTAGAGCAAATCATGAAAATCCACGGCGTCAACAGCGAAGATGTTTTTCACGATCTCAAGCTCCTCCAGAGTGATTTAGAGCTGCTCGACACGCTTTATCAGGGCATTCTCCAGGAGCAAGACAGCTTGTTAAAACTCCATCGCTATGCCCTTAACTGAGCGTCGCTTGTCCCGCATACGAGAGGTCGCCTCGCGTCGCCAACTCGATGTAACGGTCGTGATCGAAAATGTCCACGATCCCCATAATGTCGGTGCCGTCATGCGCACATGCGAAAGCGTAGGCATCACCGAAATCCACGTCATCTATACCGATCCACGTTTGCTGAAGCGCGGTCTCCAGATTGGCAAAAAATCCAATGCAGGCGCGCGCCGCTGGATTGATCTCCATGTGTACGACGATGTAGACCACTGCTTGCGCCACGTCAAGGAGCGCTACGGCCGCATCCTAGGCACCCATCTCGGCCAATCCTCGGCGCATTATTTTGATATCGACATGACCACACCTTTTGCGCTGCTCTTGGGCAACGAACACGAAGGCCTTTCCGAAAAGGCCATGCAATACGTCGATGCCAATATCTACATACCACAGGTGGGCATGGTACAGAGCCTTAACATCTCTGTCTCTTGTGCGGTCATCTTGTATGAAATGTTTCGCCAGCGGTATCGCAGCGGACTGTACGAACCCAAAAACCTACACACCAGCTCCGCCCATGCTGAAGTGTATCGCGAATACCTCAGGCGTCATGAAGAAGGCTATACGGGCAAACGCGCCTTTGCCCATCTGATACACCGCGATGCGCTACCTATCACGGAAAAAGACTGATCAATGTCGAGCAATACTTTCGGGCGCCTTTTTCGCTTTACTACCTTTGGAGAATCGCACGGCAGCGCCATAGGAGTAGTCGTCGACGGCTGCCCTGCGGGTATAGCCTTCGATCGCGAGTTGCTCGTTAGGGAGCTCCAGCGACGCAGACCCGGCCAGTCGAAACTCACTACTCCACGCGATGAGCCCGATGTGCCTGTCGTCCTCTCTGGCGTATACGACGACAAGACGACAGGTGCCCCCATTGCTGTGCTCGTGTACAATCGAGATCAGCGAAGCAAGGACTACGAAGCCTTGAAGGATGTCTTCCGACCCTCTCATGCGGATTATACCTGGTGGAAGAAATACGGCATACGCGATCACCGCGGAGGTGGTCGCGCTAGTGCGCGGGAGACAGTGGGACGCGTCATTGCAGGGGCCATTGCCAAAATGGTGCTCCGCCCCCTGGGCGTGCGTTTGACGAGTTATACGAGAGCAATTGGCCCGATACAAATGCCCGACGACTTCACCGCCTGGAGTGAAGAGGATGTGGAGCAGAGCCCGGTACGCTGCCCGCATCCAAAGACAACCGAGCAAATGGTGGAGTACATCGAGGCTTTGCGTAGGGCACGCGATACGACGGGGGGCATCATCGAATGCCGCATCCAATATCTACCCGTGGGCCTTGGCGAACCGATATACGACAAATTTCACGCGCGCCTCGCTTATGCCATGATGAGTATTCCCTCGGTAAAGGGTTTTGAATTAGGCGGTGGCTTTGCCATGACGCAGCAGAAAGGCTCAGAGGTCAACGATCCCTTCGAAGTGCGAGGAGGTATGATACACACCCGTACCAATTATAGCGGAGGAGTCCAAGGGGGGATTACCAATGGTGAGGATGTAGTATTTCGCGTGGCTTTTAAACCGATCAGCTCAATAGGTGCCGCTCAAAAAACTGTCACTACCAAAGGCCAGGAGACCGAAATTCGCATCGAGGGGAGACATGATCCTTGTGTGGTCGTGCGTGCACACCCAATCGTCGAAGCGATGGCTGCTGTGGTAAGCTGCGACTTTTTGCTCTTACATCAAAGTAGTCGGTTGCGCCTGTAAGCTATGCAGTCATGTCTGAAGAAGGCCATCAACAGGGATGTGGATGCCTTCTTCTTCTAAGATGCGCAGTGCGGCGCGGAGGATGGCGTCGTCTTCGAGAACCACTATGCCTCCAAACGGACCGGGTGTGATGTGTTTGCCGACGATTTGATTTTCTTCCTGATATTTTTTCGCCCCGAAGTAATTGCGTACGGCTTGTTCGCTAATGCCGAGCTCATCGGCGATGCGCTTTACGCTGCCGGTGGGTAAGCTGTGTTTGATTTTCCTCAGCGTCTCAAAAGTGATTTTGATCTCCATAAGGCATCATATTTTGCCTTTAAATATACGAATAATTTTCATTTAATCGGGTACCATGATGGTTTTATGAGAGGAATTTTTCCAATGGTACGTAGGGCATGTCAAAAGCCTTGGCGACATTTTCGTAGACCACTTCGCCTTGGATGATGTTGAGACCGAGAGCCAAAGCGCGGTTGCGCTTAGTGGCTTCTTTCCAGCCGGCGTCGGCCAGTTCGATGACATAGGGTAGAGTAGCATTGGTCAATGCAGTGGTGGAGGTATAAGGCACGGCTCCCGGCATGTTGGCCACGCAGTAGTGGAGTATCGAATCGACAAAGTACGTCGGCTCGGCATGGGTCGTCGGCTTGCAGGTCTCGACGCACCCCCCCTGGTCGACGGCTACGTCGACGATCACCGTTCCCGGCTGCATGAGTTTCAACATGTCTTTGGTAATGAGCTTGGGTGCTTTGGCTCCCGGTATGAGTACTGCTCCGATGATGAGGTCGTGTACTTGAATGAGCTTTCTGATATTGTATTGGTTGGAGTAAATGGTGGTGACATTGGCCGGCATGATGTCTGCTAGGTAGCGCAAGCGCTGCAAGTTGATATCGAGGATGGTGACGTTGGCTCCCAAACCCGCCGCCATTTTAGCCGCTTGCGTTCCAACGACCCCACCGCCGATGATTAAAACGTTGGCGGGGGGGACGCCCGGCACACCCCCCAGGAGAATGCCGCGGCCGCCCTGTGGTTTTTCAAGGTACTTTGCCCCTTCTTGTATGGCCATGCGCCCCGCCACTTCCGACATCGGCACCAATAAAGGCAACGAGCCATCTTCGAGCTGTACGGTTTCATACGATATACATACTGCACCACTCTGTATCATTGCTTCGGTAAGGCGCCTATCGGAGGCAAAGTGGAAAAAAGTAAATACCGTGTGATGGTCTTTGATGAGCGCATATTCGGGCTCGATGGGTTCCTTGACCTTGACGATCATCTCGGCCCCGGCATAGACATCTTCAAGGGTATCGACCAGTTCTGCACCCGATTGGACGTAATCCTCGTCGGCCAATCCGCTGTTTTGGCCAGCCCCTTTTTGAATGATGACGCGGTGTCCCCTCCTTGTGAGTTCCAATGCGCCGGCAGGTGTCAGCGCAACACGATTTTCATTTGGCTTTATCTCCTTTGGTACACCAATGATCATGTGCTGCCGTTTTGCGCGTAAAATTAGATGATTTTTCGGCATCGGCTCTCTCAGCAAGGGAAATTAATCGGGTAGGCTCAAAAAAAAAAATGCCTGCATAATTGAGACCAATTACACAGGCATATCCTCATTCAATAACCAAAACTCGTATAGACTAAAACAAATATTGTGCCAACGGGTAATATATACCGAAGATTTATTCGAAAAAACATTCGACTGTGCAGATAGAGGCGGCGAGAAAAGGGGCCTCATATATGAGAGTATGCGATACATGAGCGTGCACTATTTCATACAGGTACAAATAAAAACTATGCCTCAGATGAACGCGTGGACTCGATTAAATTTTAGATTGTACATTGGGGATATGTATTTATGCATTAGTATAAAATAGAAGATGTCATGGAGTGGACAGCAAGCGATGTGGAGGGCCTCATATTGTACGAAGATAATCACTTGCTGGGGATCAATAAGCCCGCGGGTTTGCTCTCACAACCCGATGAGACGGGGGATGTGACGCTCCCCGATTTGATTAAGGACTTCATCAAGGAGCGGGACCAGAAGCCGGGCAATGTCTTTTTGGGAACGGTGCATCGACTGGACCGACCTACTTCAGGTGCCATGGTCTTTGCAAAGACGAGCAAGGCCCTGCGACGCATGAACGAACTGTTTAAAAACCGACAGGTCAAGAAGACCTACTGGCTGCTCACTGAGGAGGTGCTACCTGAGTTTGAGGGAGTAATGGAGCACTGGATGTACAAAGACACCGAAAAGAAGAAGGTCAAAGTCAAGCGAAAGCCCTTTTCAGGAGCGAAAAAAGCCGTGTTGAAATACAAGCTCTTGGGCAGAATCAGCAGCTATTACCTGTGGGAGGTTCAGCTCGAGACGGGGCGATCGCATCAGATACGAGCCCAATTTGCGTATGAAGGGGCCCCTGTAGTGGGGGATCGTCGCTATGGTGATCCGCGCAAGAAGGCCGATCGATTGTATTTGCATTGTGCAGCTCTGGAATTTGTGCATCCAGTGCGCAAGGTGCCTATACGCATCCAGGCGCCGTTGCCCCCGGAGGGGCGCTGGGAGCTT
Organism: Saprospiraceae bacterium; assembly: GCA_015490715.1. Classification (GTDB taxonomy): domain Bacteria; phylum Bacteroidota; class Bacteroidia; order Chitinophagales; family Saprospiraceae; genus S141-43. Next base: position 9,633 of record WFXH01000016.1, read on the forward strand.
TTTTTGGATTTTCTCGCTGAGGGGAGATCGACGTAAAATGCGTATCTTTGCATGGGCAATCGACCAGCTCCCTCCGAATCCCCCAGGGCAGAAATGCAGCAAGGGTAAGGGGGTTGAGCGGTGCGATTTGCCCTTTTTTATTGCCTTTGCCTAAGGAGGTCTTCTAATGCCTTGCGATGCTTCGGATAGTGAAAGGTATATCCAGCATCTATGAGCTTTTGACAGCTTGCTCTACTGCCTTCCAACAGCAAGTA
>WFXH01000017.1 GCA_015490715.1 Saprospiraceae bacterium
GAAGAGGGCGTTCGGGAGGTGGTGGTGCTGTTGGAGCACGAGTCGGGCTGTGTGTGGGAGCTTCGGTATGTGGTGCGGGTGGCGCGTGAAGGCCTGTACATTCCCAACGCCTTCACTCCGAACGGCGACGGCCTGAACGATGTGTGGATGGTCTACCCTGCAGGCGGTGTGGAGGTGCTGCACGTGCGGGTGTACGACCGCTGGGGCGAGCTGGTGTACGAGAGTGATGGCGGCGTGGTGCGATGGGACGGACGCTTTCGGGGTGAGGAGGCGCCTGCGGGGGTGTACGTGTACGTGGTAGACTACCGCGACGGCGAGGGGCGCCTGCTGCGCCGTTCGGGCGACGTGACGCTGGTGCGGTGAGGGGGAGTAGAGGGCGCGGGAGCGACGCTCTGCGCTCTCAGGAAAAATCTCTGTGGTCTCTGTGGTTAATTCAATCTCTATCGAGTATTTTCTTTTATTAAACCACAGAGGGCGCGGTGGGGGGCTTTTTAGTCGTCTCTGGAAAGGGATTCTGTTTGCCCTGTCGTTTAAGTTGGTTGGGGCGCGAATAAGCTGCAGGTCCTTCCGTAGCTTCTTAATCAAAACAGATTGTACTTCCTTGCGTTACATCACTGAGCATAACCATTAAAAACCTTTTTTGTAATGTTGCTTGTGGTTGGATTGTTTAAGAAGCTGTTTAAGACGAAGCATGAGCGCGATATAGCGAAGTTGATGCCGACGGTGGAGAAGATCAACCAATACTATGAGGAGTACCACAATTTGAGCAATGACGAGCTGCGTGAAAAGACGAATGACTTTAAGCGTCGCATTCGGGAGCACTTGCGCGAGATGGATGCTCAAATGGAAGAGATAAGGCGGCAAGCGGAGAGCACCGAAGATTTTGACCATAAGGATGAGCTCTATCGCCAGTTGGACGAGATGGAGGAGCGGCGAAACAAGGAGTTGGAAGAGGTGCTCAACGAAATTTTGCCGGAGGCCTTTGCGGTGGTAAAGGAGGTGGAGCGTCGCTTTGCCGAAAACGACACCCTCGAAGTGACGGCCACGGAGCACGACCGCCAGCTGGCCACGAAAAAAGATTACATCACCATCGAGGGCGACAAAGCTATCTGGAAAAATACCTGGACGGCCGGAGGCAGTCCGATAAAGTGGGACATGGTGCCCTACGATGTGCAATTGCTCGGTGGTATTGTCTTACATCAGGGCAAGATAGCGGAAATGGCGACGGGGGAGGGTAAGACCCTTGTAGCGACCATGCCGGCCTACCTCAATGCCTTGGCGGGCAAGGGAGTGCATATCGTCACGGTCAACGACTATCTCGCCAAGCGCGACGCCGAATGGGTGGGACCGATATACGAATTTCTCCTCCTGCGCGTCGACTGCATAGACAAATACGAGCCGCACTCTCCGGGGAGAAAGGAGGCCTATCTGTGCGACATCACCTACGGTACAAACAACGAATTTGGATTCGACTATTTGCGGGACAACATGGTCCGCTCTATTGATGAAATGGTGCAGCGAGGGCATCACTACGCCATTGTCGACGAGGTCGACAGCGTACTCATTGACGATGCGCGTACGCCGCTCATCATATCGGGGCCGGTACCCGAGGGTGCTGAAGAGCAGGAATACAATGCCCTCAAGCCCAAGGTGGAGCGCCTGGTCAACGAACAACGCAAGCTCGCCATCAAATTCCTCAACGAAGCCAAGAAAAAAATAGCAGAAGGATCAACCGGTTATAAGGAAGGAGAAGGCGGGATGGCCCTCTTGCGCGCTTACCGTGCCATGCCCAAATTCCGACCGCTCATCAAGTTTCTCAGTCAGGAGGGCATACGGTCTATCCTTCAAAAGACGGAAGACTACTACTTGCAGGAGCAATCTAAAAACATGCACCTCGTCGATGAGCCATTGTTTTTTACCATCGACGAGAAAAATCGCATCGTTGAGCTCTTGGACAAGGGAGCCGAATACCTCTCGCAGTGGGAGGAAGATCCGAAGTTTTTCGTCATGCCCGATATCGGCACTGAGTTGCATCAAATCGATTCGCGCGATGATTTGACGGAAGAGGAGAAAAAGCGCGAGCGGGAGAAGGTTATTCGCGATTTCAGTGTCAAATCGCGAAGGCTCCACGCCGTGCACCAATTGCTCAAGGCCTATACCCTCTTTGAGCGCGATGTCGATTACGTCATTATGGATGGGCAGGTGAAGATTGTCGACGAGCAGACGGGCCGTATCATGGAGGGTCGTCGGTATTCCGACGGTCTACATCAAGCGCTCGAGGCCAAGGAAAACGTCAAGGTAGGTGAACAGACGCAGACCTATGCGACCATCACTCTGCAGAACTATTTCCGCATGTACCACAAGCTGGCGGGCATGACAGGTACGGCCGAGACCGAGGCTCGGGAGTTTTGGGAAATCTACAAGCTCGATGTCGTCGTCATTCCCACCAACAAGCCGGTCATCCGCGAAGACAGAGATGATCTAGTGTTCAAGACGGCGCGAGAGAAGTTTAATGCCGTCATCGAGGAGATCGTCCGCCTCAACAAACAGGGCAGGCCCGTGCTGGTGGGAACGACTTCGGTGGAGATTTCCGAGAAGTTGAGCCGCATGTTGAAGTTGCGCGGCATCAAGCACAATGTGCTCAATGCCAAGCATCATCAGCGAGAGGCGGAAATCGTCGCCCAGGCCGGCCAAAAGGGAGCGGTCACTATTGCTACCAATATGGCAGGTCGCGGTACCGATATCAAGATCAGCGATGAGGTGCGCAAGCTCGGGGGCCTGGCCATCATCGGCACCGAGCGCCACGAAAGTAGACGTGTAGATCGCCAGCTGCGCGGACGCGCCGGCCGACAGGGTGACCCCGGTTCGTCTCAATTTTTTGTTTCTTTAGAAGACAACCTGATGCGCCTATTCATCCCCGAGCGCATCGCCAAATACATGGATCGCTACGGCCACAAGGAGGGCGAAGTGATTCAGAGCAGGATGGTGACAAAATCCATCGAGCGAGCCCAGAAAAAGGTCGAAGAAAACCACTTCGGCATTCGCAAGCGCCTCCTCGAGTACGACGATGTGATGAATATCCAGCGGGAGGCCATTTACAAGAAGCGCTACAACGCCCTGACCGGCGAACGCCTCAGTGTCGACCTCTACAACATGTTTGTCGCCCTGCTCGACGACATGGTTGAGTACCACAAGGAAGAGGGAACGTACGAGTCCTTCCGCTATGAGTGTTACCAGACCCTCGGCATGGAGCCCGAAATAAGCGAGGAAGAATGGCAACAGCTCTCCAAAGAGGGGTTGAAAGAAAAGTTCCGCGAGGGCTTCTTCCGCCGATACGAGGAGAAGAAAAACTCCATCAACGCGTTTATCTATCCCCACATTCAGCGCATTGCTGAAGAAGAGCCGCAGTACAAGCGCGTAGCCGTACCCGTCACCGATGGCGTGCGCACGCTCACTGTCGGAGCCGAAATACAAAAGGCCATCGAAACAGAGGGAAGGTCCATCTTCGAGGACATCGAAAAGACCGTCACCCTACTCATCATCGACGAAAACTGGAAGGATCACTTGCGCCGAATGGAGGAGCTCAAGGAGAGCGTGCAGGCGGCCTCTTTTGAGCAAAAAGACCCGCTCGTCGTCTACAAGATGGAGGCCTATCGCGCCTTCGAAGAGCTCATCCACAAGATCAACAAAGACGTCACGTCCTTTCTCATCAAGTGCAAGCTCGCCATCCAGCAAGAAGAACCACAGCTACAACAGGTACATCTCCAACGTCCACAACGCATTCGTCTGCGCGAAAGCCGCATGAGCCCCGAAGAAATCGCCAGGAGAAAGGCCGCCATGGCTGCCGGCAAGCCGCAGCGCGAAGAAGTGCAGACCTATCGACGCACCGAGCGCAAAATCGGCCCCAACGAACCCTGTCCCTGCGGCAGCGGCAAGAAGTACAAGAAATGCCACGGCAGGGTAAAAGTGTGAGCCCCATCGCTGGCCGACCACCATTTCATACATAAAAGAACAAACACGGTGGATAGCTTAGGCGGGCTGTTTCCGTTGCGATAGGGAACGGTGTATGAAATGGTAGGTGTGCGCTCATCGCCCAAGGGAGCATTTCGACGCTGCGGCCAGATGCCAATGATGCCAACGATTTAATGGGAGATAAAGGAATCGATGACTGCAGCGTACCGCTCAAATCCCATGGCAAGGGGGAGGTTTTCGTGGTCGGCTCCATCGACGCGGTAGAAGACCTTCTTGGGTCCGGGGTGGTTGGCATAGATGGGTGCACCGTGGGTTTCGATGTAGAGGTAAAAATCTCGCTTGCCGTGTAGGAGCAGGAAGGGTATTCGGCAGGAGCGGATCAGTTGGATGTTGTCGGTTTGGAGGTCGGTATAAAATTCTGGGGCCATGGTGAGGATAGCTCCGTCTTCGACCATGGTGCGTATGCTACCGATGGGGGCTTCGAGGATGAGCTTTGAGGGGGATAAGGATAGCGGATGGACGGCTAAGGCCGTAGCGGGAATGGATCCGAGGCTAAAGCCGTAGATGATGAGGCGTTCGGGTTGCAGCCCGCGTTTTTTTAGCCATTGGAGGGCGGCATCGACGTCTTCGATGAGGCCGGATTCGGAGGGTTTGCCCTCCGAAAGCCCATAGCCGCGATAGTCGATCTGAAGGACGCCGTATTTTCCTCTCGCGTAGAGCAGCTTTTGGCGCTGCCAGTAATTGTCCATGTGTTTGGCATTGCCGTGGCAGTACATGATGACGGTATCGCGGTCGATGGTGAGGGTATCTCCGATGTAGATGCCATAGGTGCGGTATTGCTCTTTGCCCGAATAAAACCGTAGGAGGTGGATTTGTGAGGGGGGCACACTCCACGTCGGGTCGAGTCGAAAGCTCACGGGGCCTTCATACGCATCGAGCTTGTAGCCATCGATTTTTTCGGGTTTGTAGAGATTGTCGTCCAGGCGCATACAAGCCGTTAGCAACGAGATCGAGTACGCGGTTATAAGTAAGTAAGGCCACTTCACGGTTTTGACGTTTGCTGTGTGAAGGGTAGCTGGTACGTCACCGATAGGTACAGACCTTGTGCGCCGTAACGGCTCCAGTGGACGTATTCCACGACGGTCTTGTCGTTTTCGACAAAGGGATTGAGCAGCTTGTATTCCAGCGAGAAGGTCCATAGCTCGGCTCTAGCCCATTGAATGCCGGCGAAAAAGACTGGAGAGACCAGTCGATAGGTGGTCTGCGATTGGCGTATGGATCGGTAGAAGTCCCACCACACAGAAGCGCCTCCGTAGAACTGCAGGTGCGGTGATGGTGCATACACGGTGTGGAGATGCATGATGGGAAATACCCGTGTAGTGCCATTGGTTAGGGCTATTGCGCTCATCAGTGAGCCCCCTCCTATGATCTGAAGGCGCACATTGGGCGATTGGTAGAAGCGATGGGCGAGCCCTGCGTCAAGTTGGAAGGTCTTATACACGAGCGAGGTGAGGTGTAGGCCGCCGAAAATGCTGGTGCTACTGGTCCATCCATGGGCGGCGTAGACGGAGCTAAAGGGGATGGGGATGACGTTTCCGCGGAAGCGGATGAGAGGCCCTCCGGCATTGATGCCTATGTGCGTGCTCCCTCTTTGTAACGGTGTGATGACCCGTGTGGGGGCACAACTCGCAGCGATAAGGCAAAAAGCGTACAGGTATACGAGCCGACTCATTGTGGGGGCTGCATGACGGTACCGCAATTCGAACAGGTGCGCTTGGAGCTATCGCTGTAAAATCGCTCGAAGATGACGGGAAGGTCTTTGACGATGTCCTTCAACGGGAGCTTTTCTTCGTAGAGGAATTGGCCGCAATTTTCGCAATACCATTGGAAGCCGTCGAGTACGCCCTCTGGGCGTTGTACTTCTACGACCAGTCCGACGGTGTTGGCAAAGCGCTGGGGAGAATGCGGAATGCGAGGCGGTAGGTGGAAGATTTCCCCCTCTCGAATGGGGATATCCATCGGTCCTTTTTCGGGGTGGATGATTTTAAGCACCATGTCGCCTTCGATCTGATAGAAGAACTCCGGCGTTTCGTTGTAGTGGTAATCTTTGCGTTTGTTGGGCCCACCGACGACCATGATGATGAAGTCGGTGTCTTTCCAGACGACTTGATTGCCGACGGGAGGCTTGAGCAAGTGTCGATGCTCGTCGATCCACTTTTTGAAGTTCAGGGGTGGATGTATCGTTGCCATGGCGTATCGGGTTTTATTCGTAAATTTAAGGTAAAATCGCAAATTCGCCGATCGGTATTGGGAAAATATCGCGGCAAAAACTCCGTTGCCAACTATAGTGTTGCTTATATAGGGTGGGAGAGTATTGATGTGAAATTGTTGCACGGTGAAGAACACGAGATGGCCACTGTACAGAGGAGTGACGATCGACAAGATTGGCTCCCAGGATTTAGATGACGGTTTTTCTCTGGTCAAAGAGGGAGAGGACTACTATTTGGATGTGTTTGTGTCGATGGCCTCGGTATTAGCGCGGCCGGACACCCGTTCCAACCGTCGAGCCTATCAGTACGGTTTTACGCGGTATTATCCGAATTTTATCCAGCACATGCTCCCCACTGATTTGTCGGAAAACAAGTTGAGTCTCTTGTACGGCAAGTACCGCAAGGTGTATCGGTTGTCGGTGCACTTGGATCGTTGGGGGGAGGTGAAGCGGTACGAAGTGGAGCCCGCTGTCTTTCGCAATGAAGGGCAGTATTCCTATAAGGGGGTGAGCAAGATTTTAGAGCAGCCCAAACACAAGCATCATGCGCTGTTGCGAGATGCATTGGAGTTGGCCACCTTGCTGTATAGGAGGCGCTTGGACAGTGGTGCGCTTGCGCTTTTTGACATCAAGCGCGGATTGACGATCAACGAAGAGGGGTTGATGGTGCGTTTGAGCTCGGAGGAAAGCCATTATGGCTATCTCATCGTGCAGGAGTACATGATTCTGACCAATTACTTAATGTCGCGCTATTTTATAGAGCGTGAAATCCCCTGTCTTTTTCGCAATCAGCGGGCCAAGGTGATTGCCCCGGAGCGCGCGAGTTTGCTCGAATCGATCCAGTCGGCCGCGTACGATGCGCAGGATAGCCGCATCGAGACGTTCAACCAGCGGATGGAGTTGGTTTTGGAGACGGCGAGCTACCATCCTTATTTAGAGGGACATTTTTCACTCAACTTGCCATCGTATATGCACATCAGCTCACCGCTAAGGCGGTATGCAGACCTGGTCAATGTACAGCAATTGCAGGCGTATCTGACCAACGAGCCGCTGCCGTATACTATTGATGACCTGGTGCGGATTTCCCAACATCTGGAGGAGGTCTATGAGCGGTATCGCGCGGAGCGTCGAGAGCGCCAAAAAGAGGTTGAGCGGGAACGCACGAAGCAAAAACTGTCGACGTCCAGTTTTGGCGATCTGGAAGGCGATGCGTTTTTTCAGGTGATGCAGACGGCTTTTGAGGGAGGGCAGGTGACGGAGGAGCTCATTGGCGAGATTGAGCGTCGCTTAGAGCAGCGGATGCTCATTGAGCGGGACATGCTCGTATTGCTCTGGAGAGCGCCGAATGAGGAGCGCTTCAATCGCATACGGGAGCAGATTGTCGCGGAGCTCATCGGATATCCGCATCGCGCCAGTTCGCTCTTTTCCCTGGGCAAGCTCATGCTCAAGTGGCCTGAGCCGCAGCTTGAGATCAAAACGCTGGAGGAGCACAAGCCGCTGCGCTTTCGGGCCCGCGCGCGCATAGAGATGTGGAAGCGTACTTTTGAATCCGACGAGTTTGAATTTTATTCCAAAAAGCGCGCGCGCCACATGGCTTTGCTCGACTTGCAGATCAAGATGTTGAAATACCGCTATGCGCTCGAGATAGAGACGCATTTGCCCCATACGGATGCCGATTTTCATGCGGATCTCATCGGAGAGGCCAATTCAAAGGCTATGCAGGCCGATGGTGGGCAGACCGAATCCATCAATGGCGTAGAGATCCAGATGCCCGAGCAAGATTACGCGGGCATTTTGCATCAATTTTGCATCATGAACCACTGGCCGTTGCCGATGTATGAAATTGAGATGCACGGGCCGCCGCATCAGCCGGTGTTTTATGCCAGGGGGATCTTGACGGTGCGCGGCAAGCGCTTAGAGAGCGATCGCATGGCAGGTAAGCGCAAGCAACACGCCAAGCACATGGCCGCCAAGTCTCTGATCGACATGATCAATCAGATGCAGTTTAGCGATATGGGGCGCCCTGTGCTCATCCACCCCGTCCAACAACTCGTGGATTACCTCCAATCAAAGGGTATCGATCGGCCTCCACACTTTTCCTACGTGCGGTACATGGAGGGTGACAAAAAGGGCTATATGTGTACTTGTTCGGTATTTTTGACGCCCGACCTGATCGTCAATGCTACGGAGTTTGGTTTTAGCAAAAATGCTGCGCGCAACAATGCAGCAGGGTCAGTACTCATCAAACTCTATCGCTATTACGATGAAATAGCTGGTGGGGAGGAGGAGTGAAGAGCATGCATTTTACGAGCGCACTTGCAATAAATACTGCTTTTGTCGACGATGGCGCTCGATGGCAAGTCGTATGAGTTCGTCGATCAACTGATCGGTAGGAATCCCTTCGTAGCGCCAAAGCATGGGATACATGCTCATGTCGGTAAATCCCGGAATGGTGTTGATCTCGTTGATGTAGAGTTCGTTTTCGGGAGTGACGAAGATGTCTACGCGTCCCATGCCTTCGCATTCGAGAGCGCGATAGGCCTTGAGGGCGAGTTGACGGATGCGTTCCATGGTTGCATCATCGACGCGTGCGGGGATGTGGAGTTTTGTCCTCGACTTGTTGAGGTATTTGGTTTCGAAGTCGTAGTAGTCGGCTTCGACGGTTAGTTCGCCGGCAATGGTTGCTCTTGGATGAGCGTTGCCCAGCACAGCGCATTCCACTTCGAATCCCTCTATGAGCGCCTCGACGACCACTTTGCGGTCGTAGTCGAAGGCCATTTGGACAGCTGGAGTCCACTGCGAGGCGTCGTAGACTTTAGAGATGCCGACGGAGCTACCCAGATTGGCCGGTTTGACGAAGACGGGGCTGCCGAGCTGCTCTACGATTTCATCCCAACTCGGTATTTCTTCCTCTGCATACAGCGTGCGGTACGCTCCTATAGGCAGGCCTGCTTCGCGGAGCAGGCGCTTCATGACATCTTTGTCCATGCCCACGGCTGCTCCCAGCACATCGGGGCCGACAAAGGGTAGGTCAACCACCTTTAGATATCCCTGAATGGCGCCATCTTCGCCCATCGGACCGTGTAGGATGGGGAAGACCACATCCAGCGTGATGGAGAGGGGCTGTGCCTTGCCGAGGAGTTGGCCTCCAGGGGCCAGTACGACCTCGTCGGCATCGCTTCGCAATTGCGGCATGGAGGCGTCAGCGGGTTTTTCAATCAGGGCATTGTCGGGGCGATACAGCCACTTGCCCTCTTTGGTTATGCCGATCAGATGTGTGTCGTAGCGCTGGGGATTGATGTAGCGCAGGAGATTTTGAGCGGATATGAGCGAAATTTCATGCTCGGCAGATCGACCACCACAGAGGATGCCCAATTGCATTTTATCCATTGGCGAGCAATTTTATGGACAGTCGGAGGGTTTGATGCTACTGACGATGAGGTTTACTTGCGTGCCGTAACCCACGACGGTGCCCTTGGGTGGATCCTGGTCGACGACGTACGCCGAGTCGGGATTGGCTGGAGGCGATGACCATTGGATTTTGCCCTTTTTCAGATGACTTAGTGCGAGAAATTGGACGGCTTCGTGGAGAATCTTGCACCGCAGGGATGGGACGGCTACCTCGGGATTGTTGTGGCTGGTGACGATTACTTCAAGGGTGTCTCCACGTGCGATGGGAACATTTTTTTTCAATGTGCGCGACGAGATGATGGGTTTGCCCTTATAGCGCACCTCGTAAATCATGTCCGGAGGACCGGGGTCGTATTTTTCTCCGGCGATGACAAGGTGTACATCGAAGCGGTGTTCGATTTCCTTCTTTTTGATGTGGTAGTTTTTGCCATAGAGATCCGGCAGATTGGCTGAGAGGAAGGTGTCTGGAATGGATTTGGTGATCACTACGTAGACTTTTCTGCCCTTTTTGACGTACGAGCCGGGTTGTGGGTTTTGGCTCAAGATGATGTGTCCCTTTTTCGAGGGGATGAAGACCGAATCGTAGATGATGAGCTTAAAATCGTAGGGCTCAATGATTTTTTGCGCCTTTTGGAGTGGGAGGTTTTTGAGATTGAGCATTTCGATGCGCTGTCCGAGGTTGGTGTACAGGTCGAGGCTGAATTTTACCGTGAGGATGAGCACGGCCGTGACGAAGAGCAGCAGTAGAAAGTTTCGCGTCAAGTAGTGGCGCTTGAGAAAAGCATATGTCCTTTGGACAAAGGAGGAATGGCTGGTATTTTTCATGGGTTTTGATCGGTTGCTTTGACGGTTCTGGCTGCGTGGAGCAATCCGCAGATATCTTTCACCTCGCGGAGGGTCTGGGCGGCGATGTTACGGATGTCGGCGCTGCTGTCTTTGATGAGGTTTTTGTAGTACTTTTTGTTGGCCAGTATCTCGGCATACCGTTCGCGGATGGGTGTGAGCAGTTTGATCAGTGCTTCAGCTACGGCCTCTTTGAGGTCGACGTAGCGCAAGGTTCCGCTGCGGTATTGGTTGAGGAGTTCGCTGTAGATCCCCTCCTGGCCTGTAGCGCGGAGCAGGGTGAAGAGGTTTTCCACGCCGGGGCTTATGCTCTCGGGATTGGGCTGGGTGTCGGTGACAGCGGAGCGTATGCGCTTTCGGATGATGTCGGGAGATTCGAGTATGGAGAGGTAGTGTTTTTCGCCGAGGCTTTTACTCATTTTTCTTGTGGGATCAGCGAGGGATTTAATTTTTGGAGTCTCGGTAAAGAGGGGTTCGGGCAAGGGGAAGTAATCGGAATGAAATTGATGGTTGAAGCGCACGGCGATATTGCGGGTAAACTCGAGGTGTTGTTCCTGATCTTTGCCGACGGGTACGAGGTGTGCTTTGTAAATTAGGATATCGGCCGCCTGGAGGACAGGGTATGTAAAGAGGCCGACGGAGATGAAGGCACTTTTGTCGGATTGGCGCAATTGTTCGGCTTTGTCCTTGAATTGGGTCATGCGGGTGGCTTCGCCGTAGGAGGCCACACATCCGAGGATCCAGGCCAATTCGGTGTGTTCGGGGACCATAGACTGGATGAAGAGGTGTTCGGGCCTTATGCCGCAGGCGAGGAGCTGGAAGGCCATTTTCCACGTATTGGCGCGCAAGGTGTCCGGTTTGTAGGGAGTAGTCATCGCGTGGTAGTCGACGATGCCGTAGATGCATTCGTATTGATCTTGTAAGCGGACCCAATTTTGTATCGCTCCGAAGTAATTGCCGAGGTGGATATCGCCCGTCGGCTGGATTGCAGAGAGGACCCTTTCATTGCGTTTCATACCCTCACAAAAAATTAAAAGAGGCTTGAGGGCAAAGATAGGATATTCGCCTAAAGCGGTTTTTAGAGTACTTGATCAATAGCGCGCACTTCTTTTATTTCGGGAATCATGCGTTTAAGCATGGATTCGATGCCCGCTTTGAGGGTCATGGTGGAGGAGGGACAGCCGCTACATGCTCCTTGGAGCTCGAGGGTGACCACTCCGTCTTTATAACTCTTGAAAATGATGTTGCCGCCGTCCATTTCTACAGCAGGCTTGACATAGGCGTGGAGGATCTCTTTGATCTGGCGGACGATGGCTTTATCCTTTCCAGAGTATTGGTCGTCGTCCTCTTCACTTTCGTGTTTTTGCCTGTAGTAATCGGTGTATCCCTCGTTGATGATGGGTTTTTCCTCTTCGAGGTATTTTTTGATAAAAGATTTGAGTTCGAGCATGATGTCCAGCCAATCGGCGTCGGCGTTTTTTGTGATGGTTATAAAATTGTTGGCGATATAGACACCTTTTACGTACGGTAGCTCGAAGAGGGCTGCAGCCAGAGGAGACCACTGACGCGCTTCTTCGGCGTCTTGGAAGTCCGCCATGCCGCGATACAACATTCGATTGGTCACATATTTTAGCGACTCCGGGTTAGGGGTCTGTTCGGTGTATATCATGACGGGTAGACGCTTCGTCTTGGTCTGCATGACAAACATTTTATTTGATTTAAAAACCCGTATTGACTTCAAATGTTTTGTCAGGGGATTAGGGGGCTGAGCTTAGACGGCGCCGAGCAAGGTATTTACGTTAGGGTAAGATGCACGATACACTGTCGACCGGATTGCTTCGTTAAATCACAGAGTTTTGGCAGATGATGCGCATGCGTACTTTCATCGAAGCAGGCATAGTGTTGGCGTTGGGAGCTCTGTGGGTGGGCTGTCGTCGGGGTCCGGAGATTCCCGACACTTCTCATATTGTCTTAGACAACCAACTCTATCGCATAGATACCCAGATGCGTTACCTGTTGCATCATGGACTGGATTCGCTTGGGCAGTGGGTTGGCCACACACCGGTGGTTTGGCATCTATTATGTGCGGAAATAATCGGTTTGGAAGGTACGCCAAGCCCTGACGATACGGCTTTTGTCCGAAGCTGGCGGGAATTGAGTCGCGATACGGTCTTCCGCATGTTGAGTCATAAGATTGATTCACTGTATGCGGATTTTGGGCCATATTACGAAGATCTTCAGAGAGCGTTGCGTTTGTACAAGTACTATTTCCCAGGCCGTACCGTGCCCGATATCTACACGACCAATACCAATTTGGGAGTGGCGCAGTTTGTCTTTCGCGATAGTAGGGGAAGGGATGCTCTGGGAATAGGGTTGGATTTTTACCTTGGGGAGGCTTTTCCCTATGTACAATTGAGTCCTGTCAATCCGCTTTTTTCGAGGTATTTGTCGCGCTTTTTTCATCGGGGGTACATCGTGCGCGATGCCCTTTGGGCGATCGTAGATGATTTGGTAGGCGAGCCATCGGGTCAGCGCCTATTGGATCGCATGATCCACGAGGGCAAGAAGCTGTACATCATGGAAAAACTTCTACCCGACCAGCCCGATTCGATCCTCATCAAGTATACGCCCGAACAGATGGCCTGGTGTCGTGCGAACCGGGCCGATATTTGGTCGTATTTTGTGGCGGAAAAGCTCTTGTACGAGGTGTCGTATCAGCGCATACGAAGTTATGTAGCCGATGCGCCGTTTTCGGTGGGAATGCCGCGCAAGTCTCCCTCGCGTACGGGAAGCTGGATAGGATGGCAGATCGTTCGGGCCTATATGCGGCGGCATCCAGAGGTGAGTATGGAGCAGTTAGTCCAGCTACGCGATGCCGATGCTCTGTTGCGAGAGAGTCGTTTCAAACCGTAGACATGGACACTTGTGATTTGGTGCGTAGGATAGTTGTAGATCATCAACAAACCTTGCGGAAGTAAGTATAAAAGTATCGATGAAATTTTATCGCCCGGCACATTTGTGGAAGATTTACTTTGCAATAGCATCGATGCTCATCCTCATCGGATCGATGATCTACACCGACTATTTAGCGGATCGCTTAGCGGAGGGCGAGCGCGACAAGGTGCAGATCTTCGTCAATACCTTGAAAGTGTTGAGCGATACCAGCCGCGAAAGCCTGAATCGGGACTTGCGGTATGAAACCGAAAACCTTCGACTGGTACTGCGCGATATTCCCGTCATTTTGGTCGACGAGCAAGGCAATATCAGCGGGGTCTACAATATTCGAGGAGATGCGGAAAAGGCCTTAGCGCGCATGAAAAAATCGGATCTTCCCCCTATCGAAGGTGAGGGATATGCCCATCGGATATACTATTCCTATAGTCGTACGTTGACCTGGCTGACATATTTCCCATTCGTCCAAATGGGCATTTTGCTTGTGTTTTTCATTCTAGCTTTAGTGAGTCTGAGTGCGGCGCGTCGTGCTGAACAAAATCGCGTCTGGGTTGGCATGGCCAAGGAGACCGCGCATCAACTCGGCACCCCAATCAGCGGCATCATGGGCTGGATAGAGTATCTCAAAGAGCTTCAGCCGGGAGCTCCGGAGTACGCGAACGTGTTAAAAGAACTCGAGCGCGATGTCCAAAAGCTTGAGCTCATTGCCGATCGGTTTTCCAAGATCGGCTCGGCTCCTGAATTACAGGTGCAGCCTTTAAAGCCCATCCTCTTGGAAGTGACGGATTACATTCGCTCGCGTCTGCCCCGACAGGTGACACTCCATTGCGACTGTGATCGCTTTCCCGATCTAACCGTGCGCATCAACAAACACCTCTTCGAATGGGTGGTGGAAAACCTCTTGCGCAATGCCTTAGATGCACTCAAAGGAAAGGGCTCCATTACCATTTGGGTGGAAAGAGTAAAAAACAAAGCCGTCATCTACATCAAAGATACAGGACATGGCATTCCTTCGGGAAAGTTTAAGACCATATTTGACCCCGGATATACGACCAAAAAGCGCGGGTGGGGGCTCGGTCTGTCGCTTGCTAAGCGCATCATAGAAGATTATCATGGTGGCAAAATTTACGTCAAAGAATCTCGTCTGGATGAGGGAACTACATTTGCAGTGGAGCTGCCCATGGTGGATTAAAAGGGCGATATGGTGTTCGTATTTCTATCCCTTCATACCCTTATGGGCTCAACAGGTTGAGCACGTCCGTGTCGTCGACCCCAGTGGCGAACCTATTCCCTATGCGTCGGCTTATGATATCCGTCGAGGGGATGTTTATCTTGCCGATGTCAATGGCGAGGTGCACATCCCCTACCGAGATGTAAGAGACAGTTTTGAATTCCGACACGTGGGTTATGTACCCTTGCGCCTCACGATAGCAGACATTCGTCGAACCGACAACACAGTGAGGTTACAACCCTTTGTGTTTGGGACGGTACACGTCGTCGGAAGGGCGGAAATGCGGAGCGATGAATTGCCGTATGAAATCCAAACCGTCCGCCGAGCACAGCTCTTACAGACGCCTTCGACTCAAACAGACGATGTGCTCGAAATTGCAGCGGGTGTCTTTGTCCAGAAGAGCCAGGGCGGAGCAGCCTCCCCCATTCTCCGCGGTTTTGAGGCCAACAAACTGCTCTTGGTCGTCGATGGCATTCGTATGAACAACGCCATGTTTCGCTCGGGACATATGCATCAGGCCATCTCGGTGAGTCCCCTCTTTTTGCAGCGCATAGAGGTGCTCTTTGGCCCCAACTCTCTCATCTACGGTAGCGATGCATTGGGTGGAGTGATTCACTTTGTGACGAAGTCGCCCAAGCTGTCGCCAGATTCCAACAGTTACTCGAAGGCGGCGATGGACGTACGTGCTGCATCGGCGACGGGGGAGCGGTCGGCTTTCGCCCAATGGGAGTACCGTTCACCTCGTTTCGGCACCTTAACGGCCCTCCACTTTCAGCGCTACGGACATATCCGAGCGGGAAACGTCCGATCCGCAAAATATCCCGACTTTGGCAAGCGATGGTCGTATGTCCAGCGAATAGATCATAGGGATACCGTCCTTGCAAATCCCAATCCCAACGTGCAAATACCCTCGGGTTATCGCCAGCTGCATTTTGTGCACGCGATGAAATACCACTTGGCCAGCCAGGTCCTCTTGGAGGGGCAACTGCAATGGAGTTATAGCCCCGAAGTGCCGCGCTATGACCAATTGAGTCTCCTCGATGATGGTGTTCCGAAGTGGGCGGAGTGGTCGTATCGGCCCCAGGAGCGGAAGCTCCTCTCCATTGCGTTGCGCCATCTTCGTCCCACGCTTTGGTGGAACAAATTGCGCGTGATTGGGTATTATCAGGGCTTTACGGAGGGGAGGGCCAAACGAAAATTCCGCTCCGACCTTGCCCATGTGCAGCTCGAGCGGCTGCACACAACGGGCTTTACACTGGATGCGGAAAGGAAGCTCGCCCTCTTTGAAGAAGCAGAGGTGTACTACGGCATGCACTGGCGCAGTGAACGCCTCTGGTCGGAGGCACATCTGGAGCATCTGTCCACGGGCGAACGGTTTTATACGGCTCTAACGCGTTATCCCGATGGAGGCAACACTGTAATGGCAGGTGGAGTGTACAACGTATGGCACCTGCGCCTCGATGAGCAATGGCGTCTGCATGCGGGATGGCGTTGGACAGCTGTCGTAACCCATATGCGCTATGCCGATAGCAGTATCGTGCGGTGGCCCGACGACTATTACCGTGGACTTCGCGCAAGCCAACAGGCATGGACCTGGTCCTTAGGCGTTTTGCGCGAGATGGGCAAATACTGGCAATGGCGTTTCCTTGCGGGAAATGCCTTTCACGCGCCGAATGTGGACGATATGGCGAAGATACGCATCAAAGGGGATGAGATACTCGTTCCCAACCCCTCACTGCGCCCAGAATCCTCCTTGAGCTTCGAAATCGGTACACAGGTGCAGTATCCCTTCTACAAGGGGCAGTTGCGCTTTTCTTCGACCTTGTATCACCATTTTATACGACAGCTCATCGTGCGAAGACCGTTTGCCTTGCCCAATGGCGATACCCTATGGACGGTGCAAGGATCGCAATACCGTGTCGTCAGCCAGCAAAACGCGCAGAGCGGAAAGGTGCGCGGCATATCGATCAAATTGGAATACCGCCATCCCCACTGGACGACCTTTGCATCGGTCGATTATCTAAACGGTAGGGTTCGCGAAGGAAATGCAACTGTGCCCATGGCCCATATTCCCCCGCTTTATGGAAGAGTAGGCGTGCGTTATCAACGTGCATTGGGCGATAAGCGACGGTGGAGCATAGAGGGGGTCTGGAGATTTAACGGCCAAAAGCCCGCCGAAGAATACGCTCCCTCGTCGTCAGACAACCTCACCTATGCCACACCCGAAGGCACACCGGCATGGTCGGTGTGGGACATCCAGATGCAATGGCATGGTAAGCGTGCTTATTTCGGATTTGGCGTGCAAAATGTAGGAGATCTCCACTACCGGCCTTTTTCTTCCGGCATTAGTGCGCCGGGGCGCAACTATTTCGTGCGCTTTGGTCTGCAGCCGTCGCAGTAAGCTCCTAAGGTATGCGGATGAGCATTTCGGTGTAATGCTCGTTATGCTCTCGTGACTTGACGACAATCCAGTATGTGCCAGTTGGTAGTTGGGAGACGTCAAGTACATTACCCCTTTGGGTATGCGTGGCTATTCTTTGGCCGCGGAGGTCGTAGATCGACACCTCATAAAGGCCTTCAGATGCGAGCTGGGACATCACCGTGTAATGGCGCGTTGGATTGGGGAACAAACCGAGACGATGGGGTAGCGGTCTTGGCTGTATGGGAGAGACATGGGTGATGCGGTTGGTGTCTACCCAGACGGGGGTTGTATAAAATGGTACGGCGCCGAAGTCAAAGTCGAAGTCCCACAATCTTTCCGCGGTGAGGGAATCTGGATGAAAGCGCCATGCTACGCCTCCGTTGTGTGCGCCTCCACGTGTAGAGAAGGTATACATCATGGTGTCTGGGCCGAGTGCCATCCCACAGACGGGGTAAGCACCGCTAACGCCGTCCATCTCGACGATTTTCGTAAAACTGTTGTTTTGAAGGTCGTATTGGAAGATGTTGCCCAGTCGGTAACGCCCGCCTTCTTGGGAGGTGGCGTAGAGTTTGCCGTTGTAATAGAGAGGGGTGGACTCGACTTTTCGAGCGTCGTTCCAACCGCCGAAGTCGGCTACGGATTCAAACTGGCCAGAGGAGTAGTCGTAGCGGTAGATGACGCCTTTTTTATGGGCACCGCCGTTGCGGGTCATGCCGTACAGCCAGGTGTCTTCGCCGTGGGTAAGGCCGCCGAAGGGTTGATAAACGTTGTTGTTGAAGTGGAATACAGCCTTGAGCTCGCCTGTCTGCGGATTGAAGCGATAGATGACGCCTCTATTGTTTTTTCCGCCGAATTTTGCAGTGCCGTAGAGCATGCCGTCTTTGCCGAGGATGAGGGAGCTGACGGGCAAGGCACCTTCGGGAGCTTGTCCGCGCAAGGCGATCGGGAAAGCTGCTTCTTTACGCACTTGCATAGTGTGCAGGTCGAGGGAGATGATGCATCCTACTCCAGGGGCTGTAAGTGAGTCGCCTCCACCTCCGGTGATGGGTGCATAGAGCACATCGCCCACCTGAGTAAACGATGTATAGGGGTTGGCACCGTGAATCCAGTCGAAGTGAAAGATGATTTCTACTTCTAGGGTCATGGGGTCTACGCGAAAGATGGTGCCCAGATTTAAGTCTCCACCGGCGCTGCACATGCCGTAAAGCTTTCCGTCGGAAGCGAGAGTGAG
Organism: Saprospiraceae bacterium; assembly: GCA_015490715.1. Taxonomy (GTDB): domain Bacteria; phylum Bacteroidota; class Bacteroidia; order Chitinophagales; family Saprospiraceae; genus S141-43. The sequence goes on from WFXH01000017.1 coordinate 18,332, forward strand.
CGATCCCAGGGGGTTGGCGCCCTTGGTCGGGACATTGAGCTTCTTCTCTAATTGGAGTTTTGAGCTGCCGTGGGCATAGGGCAGGCGCACGATAGTACCGTATTCGTAAATACTCCCTTTGCGACAGGAAAACAAGATATCTCCGTCGGGGAGCAAGATGGGCGTAGCGAGCACTTCAAAGCCCGTGAGAAAGTCGAAGTTGGCGAGTTTTCGCACATCTCCGGTGTGCAAGTCGAGCTCAAAGACCGCACCGAGATTGTTGGCAGCGCGCAGGTTGGTCGTACCGATGAGCTTGTCGTCGGGGGTGATGAGCACTCCTCCTGCGGGATTGGTGCCGATGTCTATATCGTCGTATGGAAAGGTCAACACCTTGGTGTAGGTACGACTTGCCGGGTCGAAGCTGAAGATAACGCCTTTATCGATGCCCTTTTGAGCCACACCGTAGAGGAGGCCCTTGTGATAGCGCAAAGGAGTGGTGATGTGATTGCCTGTACTCTGGTCGAATTGTATGAGGGGAGTTAGTGTTTTAGAAGTTAAGTCATAGGCATATAAGAGACCGTAGCCTTTGTCGCCGCCTTTGTCGGTGGTGCCGTAAAGCGTATCGCCGACGATGGTCACGCCCGAGGCGGGGAAGCGCGTGTTGATGGTACTGAAATACGCTTCAACTGTCAGGGAAGAATCGCCGGGCATGAAGCTGAAAAGTGCCCCACTAAAATGCCTCTTGTCGATAAGGGTTGTGCCGTATATTCTTCCTGAGGTGTGTTGGTCAAAACGGCTGTAGATGGATTTGAGCTGGTAGTCGCTCAAGTCGTAAAGCTTTTCAAATGTGCCGTCGGCGGGATTGATGCGGTAGATCACACCGCTATCGCCTTTGCCACCGTTGAAGGTGCCTCCGTAAAGATATCCATCCTGAGCGAGGAGGAGACCACTATAGGGATTGGCCCCGTCGACGCCGTTGAAGTGGTGCATGACCGTGTATCGTTTGGTCGGCACGTGGTAGCGATAGATGACGCCCAAGTCGTATTGACCTCCATAGATGGTGGTGCCCCATACGGCAGTATCGGGCATCGTTACAAACTCGACAAATCCCGGCGATACTCCAGGAGCCTCTACGGGAAAGGAATACACCAGTTGAGGAGTATCATTGGGCTGGATTCCAAAGCGGAAGATACTCCCTTCCCCATTGATGGTGCCTTGAGACGAGAGCGCATACATATACCCCTGCCCCACGCACCCTATGGCGGTTAGACCGATAGCCAAAACCGTGGCGATAATTGTGGTCCACCATTTCATACCCTTGAAAGTTTATTGCAAACTTAGGGAAAAATCGTTGCGGAGCCAAGCGCATACAGGGAAAATCCCCCACGGAGGTGGTTTGGTCAAGGCTGTGTGTTTGTTTGCGAAAGGGGGAGGAAGTAGACCACTCTTACGAGTCTTACGAGTGGGAGTACGACTTTTGGAGTTCGCGCAGTTTTTCGTACAGGGCGCGTTCTTCGGGGGTGAGGTGTTGCGGCACGCGAATCTGTGTGATGAGGTACAGGTCTCCGCGCGAGCCGTCTTTGCGGAAGAGGCCTTTGCCTCGCAGGCGAAATTTTTTACCCGAGCTCGTACCTGCGGGTATGGTGATGCGCGCTTTTCCCCCTGGGATATCTACCTGTACTTTGCCACCGAGTACGGCGGTGGGTATATCGATATAGAGGTCTTTGTAGAGGTCTTCGCCCTGGGCCCTGTATTCGGGGGGCAGGGCAATCTGGATAGTGAGGATGAGATCCCCCGGTGGGCCTCCGTGGATGCCGGGTTCGCCCTTGCCCTTGATGCGCAGCTTTTTACCGTGGTAGACCCCGGGCTTGATCTTGAGCTTGAGCTTTTTGCCGTTGACGGAGATGATGTGTTCGCCTCCGTGTAAGGCTTCGTCGAAGCCGATGTTTAGCGTGGCCAGGTAGTCGCGTCCCTTTTGGGCCGTGGTGCGGCGGCGCCCCTGCGATCGGAAGGCCTCGAAGGGGTCAAAGCCCCCTCCCCCTCCGAAAAAGATGCGGAAGAAGTCCGAAAACATATCTTCGGCCCCTTCACCTCCCGTGGTGAAAGTGTAAAACGTTCGGCCACCCTGGCCACCCCCCGTAAATTGCGACCAGTCAAAACCACCTTGACCACCAAACTGCTCGTATTTCTCCCAGTCGGCTCCGAGCTGGTCGTATTTTTTGCGCTTCTCCGGATCACTTAGTACTGCGTAGGCTTCGGAAATTTCCTTGAATTTCTCCTCGGCTTCTTTGTTGCCCTTGTTTTTATCTGGATGGTACTTCTTCGCCAGCTTGCGATAAGCCTTCTTTATTTCCTCCTGTGTGGCGTCTTTCGACACACCCAGTATCTGATAGTAATCCTTAAACTGCACCATAGAATGGATGAGTTGTTTTTACATGAGTATCCCGTTAAAAATCTCTTACAAGAATCTCACCAATTCTAAATGTGTGACGAAATGTCACACTCTCATCCGTCATGATGAGCGGCTGTGGCCACGATGTCCCATTTTTTTCCGTTGTATTGCAGGATGGCTACGTCCAACTGCGGATATTGACAGGAAAAGTGCATGCGGTTGACCAGTTGCCAACACAGTTGGTAGGTATCGGCATCTGGGATGCGGACAGCCACGCTCACATGTGGGTGAAAGTGCTTTCGTGTGCGCAATTTTAGGCGAAGGGGGTTACCCTGCAGGCGCTGTACTAAGGCCCGGTGCATCTCCTCCAATGGTGCGTCGGCGAAGGGAGCGATAAAGACTACTCTTTCGTCGAAATGGCTGAAGCCGTCCAGAGACCAGACAAAAGGTGGATAAGATCCTGCCCACTCTTCCACGATACGGCGAAGTTTCGATATCCTGTGTGGCTCCATCCAGAACGGGGGAATCACCGTCACATGAGGTGGCGACTTCAAGGCATGGCA
>WFXH01000018.1 GCA_015490715.1 Saprospiraceae bacterium
TAGAGGCAGGCATTCCCGAGGATCACCCGCTCAATCCCGCCACCATTGCGGACAATGTGGGCGACAATGTCGGCGATGTGGCCGGCATGGGTGCCGACCTCTTTGAGTCCTTTGTAGGCTCCATCATCGGTGCCATGGTGTTGGGTGTGGCATTTTACAACTTGTCCGAGTTTCAAAACACCGAATTTGGCGGGCTCAATGCCGTGTTGTTGCCGCTTTTGCTGGCTGGCTTGGGCATCGTGGCCTCCATCATTGGGACGTTTTTTGTGCGCGTGCGCTCCGATGATGCCGATCCGCAAAAGGCACTCAACACGGGGGAATTTGTTGCCGCTTTTATTCTCCTCATTGGAGCGTATTGGGCGGTCAACTATCTTCTGCCGTCGCAGTGGACGTATGGGGGCAAGACGTATACGGCCATGGGCGTCTTTTGGTCGGTCATCGTGGGATTGTTGGCAGGCCTGTTGATAGGTCTCATCACCGAGATGTACACGGGCACGGGTAAAAAGCCCGTGTGGAAGATCGTCAAGCAGTCTGTCACGGGTACGGCGACCAACATCATAGCGGGATTGGGTGTAGGGATGCAGTCCACGGCCATTCCGATACTCATTTTGTCGTTGGCCATCATTTTGGCTTATCACTTTGCGGGACTGTACGGCATAGCGATTGCGGCGGTGGGCATGCTGGCCAATACGGGCATACAGCTTGCAGTAGATGCCTATGGTCCGATAGCGGACAATGCTGGCGGCATTGCCGAGATGAGTGAGCTTCCTTCGGAGGTACGTCAGCGCACCGACAAGCTCGATGCCGTCGGCAATACCACGGCTGCGATTGGCAAGGGCTTTGCGATCGGGTCGGCTGCCTTGACTGCTCTTGCGCTCTTTGCCGCCTATATTCACACGGCGGGCATCGAGGGCATCGATATCGCCAATCCCAAGGTGATGGCGGGTCTGTTTTTGGGCGCCATGCTGCCGTTTTTGTTTAGCTCGCTGGCGATGGATGCCGTGGGTAGGGCGGCCAATTACATGATCAAGGAAGTGCGCCGACAGTTTCAATCCATACCCGAACTCAAAAAGGCCCTTGAAGTGATGCGCAAAAACGAGGGCAAGGACTTTTCTGAGTGGCCTGCCGAAGATAGAGAGGTGTTTGAAAAGGCCGAGGGGAAAGCCGAATACAGCAAGTGCGTCGAGATCTCTACCAAGGCATCGCTCAAGCAAATGATCGCACCCGGCATTATCGCCGTGCTCACTCCGGTATTAGTGGGCTTTTTTGGAGGGCCTGAAATGCTGGGAGGACTGCTGGCCGGCGTCACAGCGGCAGGCGTGATGATGGCCATCTTCCAGGCCAACGCAGGCGGTGCCTGGGACAACGCCAAGAAGATGATCGAAGGGAAAGTCGTCATCGACGGCAAGACGTACGGCAAAGGCTCCGAACCGCACAAGGCTGCCGTAGTGGGGGATACAGTAGGGGATCCCTTTAAAGACACCTCCGGGCCCTCACTCAACATCTTGCTCAAGCTCATGTCGGTGGTCTCTCTGGTCATCGCTCCTATCTTGAAAGAATACTTTTCGCAGTAATAGTGCGAGGAGAAAATATTTTTTTGCACGTAGCGTCGTTTTTAAGCTAATGAAAGGGGCCTTTATGGTTGCGGAGGGCCGGGGCATTTCCGACGATAGCCGCAGAGTAAACACATATGAAATATATGAAGATCAGTCTGTGGATAGCACTGTTTGTAGGTCTGTTGTATTTTCTGCGTGGTAACCTCTCAACTGAAAAGGAGCAGGCCATTCTGTCGCACATACGGGTGCTCAAAGAGCGCGTCCATGTAGCCAATCCGCCACTCGACGACACGTTTTCGAATCGCATGTTTGCGATGTACCTCGAAGCACTCGACTACAGGAAGCGCTTTTTGACCAAAGACGAATATGAGCGGCTTTCGGCCTATCGCTATTTCCTCGACGACGACCTCAGGGAAAAAAACCTCGACTTTTTTGATCTATCCGTCCGCTTTATTGAGCGCGGTCACCAACGAGCGGAGCATTACGCTCAGTACTGGCTGGATAGCCTACGCAGTATGGATTTTACTCGGGATGAGTATATTGAGTTTGATGGGGAAAAGCTCCCGTGGGCAGCAGATGAAGCTCAGCTCAAAGATCGCTGGAGGAAGATCATCAAGTATGAAATGGTGATGAACTTGCTGGATGAAATCGAAGAACTTCAAAAGCGCGATTCCAGCTTTACAACACAGCCGATAGCTCTTGAAGCCCTCCCCGACAGCGTTTTTGACAATGCAGCACGGCACACGCGACGCACGTTTGATCGGTATTTTAAGCGGCTCAAAAAGATGCGCCGCTCGGATTATTTCGGCGACTTTGCCAACAGCTTTACCATGGTGATGGACCCCCATTCGAATTACTTTTCGCCCAAGGAAAAGGAAGATTTTGACATCACCATGTCGGGGCAGCTCGAGGGTATCGGCGCCCGACTGATGGAAGACAAGGATTACATCAAGGTGGTGAGTATCGTCCCGGGTGGGCCCGCCTGGAAGCAAAAGGAGCTCGAGGTCAACGATTTAATCATCAAAGTTCAGCAAGAAGGCGAGGAGCCCGTCAACATCAAGGGCATGCGCATCGACGATGTCGTACGCATGATACGCGGCCCGAAGGGGACGAAAGTGACGCTCACTGTGAAGAAGACCAGCGGGGAGATCAAGGAGATCACCATCGTGCGTGACGTCGTCATTCTGGATGAGGGCTTTGCGCGGTCGCTCATGCTCGAAGACGACAAGGGACGTAAGGTGGGTTATCTGCTGCTTCCACGATTTTATACCAATTACGACAATCCTAAGGGGCATAAGGCTTCGCGCGATGTGCAGCGGGAATTGGAAAAGCTACAGGCAGCGGGAGCGGAGGCCATCATCTTTGACCTGCGCAACAATGGCGGTGGGTTTCTCAAGGAGGTAGTGGAAATGGCGGGCCTGTTTATCAAAAAAGGTCCTATCGTTCAGGTGAAGAGCCGGCGCGGTGCTCCGTATATCTATCGCGATCGCGATGCATCGGTAGCGTACGATGGCCCGCTGGTGTTGTTGGTCAATGTGCACAGTGCATCGGCCTCTGAGATACTGTCTGCAGCGCTTCAGGACTACGATCGAGCCATCATTGTGGGTTCCAAGGCTACCTTTGGAAAGGGCACGGTCCAGCGATTTTATGACCTGGATCGCATGGAATACAATCCCAAGCTCAAGCCCTTAGGGCAGGCAAAGATCACCACGCAGAAATACTATCGCATCAACGGCGGCTCGGTACAGCTCAAGGGGGTGCAGCCCGATATCGTATTGCCCGATCGGTTTCACTTTGTCAAAGCGGGCGAGCGCGATTACGATTATCCCTTGCCGTGGGACCACATACAGCCGCTTTCCTATGAGCAAGATGTGTTTGTAGTTCAACCCCACCGCGCGGAATTGATCAAGCGAAGCAAAGAGCGTGTCGATACCTCCAGGGTCTTTCAAAAAATCTTGGAGTACGCCGAGTGGTATCGCGACAGTCGGGAGCAATCGCGCTATCCGCTGCACATCGATAGTCTACAAGCCTTCCTAAGTCGCCGCAAGGAGCAGTCGAGCCGCTTCAAAAAGCTCTTTCGCCCCATTAAGGGATGGAAGATCTACAATCTCACGGCCGATACGGCGTATATTCAAATGGACAGCTCTCGCATTGCGCGCAACGACGATTGGATCAATCGCTCGCGCAAAGACGCCTATCTCTATGAGGCCTTTCAGATTGCCAAAGACATGATCGAGTTGAAGGGGCTTGCGGGTAGGAGCTATGTCACTCCCCCCGCTGAGGATAAGTGAGCAGCTGCGTCAGTTGTCGTCCACGCCGTATCGCGGCAAGAAGATGATTTGGGCACCGAGGCTACTCAAGACCAATAGGGCAAACCACCCTTCGGGGTCTTTGTACACGCGGCGAAACTCATCGACTTTTTCCTTTCGTATGAGGCCTTTGACGTAAAATTCCTCCAATGTGGAGATGTTGATGTTCCACTTCTTTGCTAGGCCCACTTTTTGATAGACGGGTAGGCCGATGCCGATGTGGTCTTCTTGATAGACGACGAAGACGGGGTATTTGCTGACCTCGCTGCGCAGTACTTCGTCCCATACTTTGTTGAGCATGGGTTTGAGCTTCTTGAGTTCTTCTTTGAGTTGAAACAATCGTGCTGTGAGGTCGCGCGAGTGGTCGGAAGCAGGGTTATGGTTCATGATGGTGTAGTTTTTTTGGATGATGCCACGACAAAGTGATTAGTGGACTGCATTGGAGAGGTCTTTACGTTGGAGCAGGGCAATGGTTTCTACGTGAGCGGTATGAGGAAACAGGTCGAAGGGGCGCACGCGCACGGTATGGTAATACTCACTGAGCAGGGCGATGTCGCGTGCTTGGGTAGCGGGGTTACAGCTGACATAGACGATTCGCTTTGGTGCCAGTTGGATCAGGTGATCGATGACGCGGCGGTGCATGCCGCTGCGGGGAGGATCGGTGATGAGCACATCGGGCTTGCCGTGACGATTCCACACTTCGGGGTGTAATACATCGGCGACGTCACCAGTCCTAAATGCTGCGTTGGTGCACTGGTTGAGCTCGGCGTTTTCGCGTGCGTCGCGCACGGCCTCTTCGACAGTCTCTATGCCCAACACGTGTCGCGCATAAGGCGCCACAAAAAGCGCTATGCCACCGACACCCGTATAGAGGTCGTATACTGTATCCGTTTTGTTTATACACGCCATCTCTACCACCGAGCGGTACAATGCAACGGCCTGGTAGCTATTGGTCTGGAAAAACGACTTTGGTCCGATCTTATAACGAATGTTATCGAGCTGTTCGATGATATAACCGGGACCGTCAAAGATATGCGGCGTCAGGTCGAAGAGCGAGTCGTTTTGCTTGGTGTTGATGAAATAGCAGAGGGTGGTCAGTTGGGGGAATTGCTGTCGCACGGCCGAGAGGAGTGCAGCTATCTGATCGGGGTGATCTTCGCCAAAGACCAGGGTGACCATTACTTGTCCAGTGGTGGCTATCCGTATGATGAGGCTGCGCAAAAAGCCCTGGTGGCGTCGATAGTTGTAAAAACTCAAGCCGTGGTCAAAAGCGTATTGGCGGATGAAATTCTTAATGGCGTTGGAGGGTTCTTCTTGTAGGTAGCAGTGCTCGACGTCGACGACCTTATCAAAGACGCCTGGTGCGTGGAATCCCAGAGCTTTGTCTTTTCGAAGTGCGTTGGGTGGGGCAGATTCGATTTCGCTGCGCGTGAGCCATCGCCGCGCGGAGAAGGAGTATTCCAGCTTATTGCGATAATAAAACACGCGCGGGCAGGGCACGATGGGATCGAATACGGCATTGCGGACGCCTCCGATGCGCGTCAGGGCCTCTTTGACCATGGTCGCTTTCTGTTGGAGTTGGGCTTCGTAGCGCAGGTTTTGCCATTTACAACCTCCGCAACCGCCGAAGTAGCGACATTTGGGCTCGACGCGGTCCGGGGAGGGTTGGACAATGCGTGCGGGTGCGCCAAAGGGCAAACCTTTCTTTTTGCGACGCACTTCTACGTCTACGACATCGCCGGGTACGGCAAATTCGACGAGATAGACCCTACCCTCTTCATCGCGACCGATGCACATGCCCTTTTCCGCAATGCTGACGACCCGCACGTTAGGGGCGATCCACCTCTTTTTTGCCATAATTATTCGTCGTACTGATTGATGTCGGCGTAGTAGATGAGGTACCACTCACCGTTTTTGGATCGGGCAAAGCGGCGCATCATGCGCGCCTTCAGATTTTTAAACTCGATGTATTCAGTGACGACATCGTCAGAAGGCATGTCGTAGCGCACCGAAAACTCATCGCTCTTTTCCATCAATTTGTGCATCGTCCAATCTTGCGGCCGCCAGTGGAATCGCTCCAGCGAATCGATCGACACGCTGGGATCCGTAATGGTCGGTACTCCGCGAAGCGGCCAGACGATGTGTTGCATTTGGTAGAGGCTGTCGGTGTGAAAGGTTTTATAAAAGCGTATAAAATCGTTGGGTAAGCCCTGTTGGGACAGCACGGTAAGGATGGATCCGTCGTCTTCGGTGGCTTTTTTTGAGCCCTTCGAGACGAGCTCATTGCAGCTGAATGCAATGGCAGCGGCAGTGCTGAGGAGTACGATTTTATACAGTATAGGCCAAATAAAATGCGTTCCAAATTGCATAGTTTACGGTGATTTGCGTGACGTTTTGGGATGGATGGAGTACGATCGATGCTGGTATTTGACCCACATGGTTTTGAGCGTATTTCGGAAGTGAAACGCGCATATCTCTTCGGAAGTTCAGTTTGAGGGATGAAAAACGCTTGTAAAGAGCTTCTTTTGCAGCCCAGGCCAGGTGGAGGTGGTGGGTGGAAGTGCTGTCGTCATATTCGCGAGGGGACAGAAAGCGTTTGCACAACATGTGGATGTGGGGGTGAGGCGTCTGTATGTCGATGCCGCAGGGGGTGGTGGCACTCATGACGGCGATGTAGTGGTGGGAGTGGCTGATGGATAGGTAGTGCGATGGCAGGTGTGGGGGGCGGTTGTGTTGGAGAAGGGAGGGAGTGAGGGGGAGATGGTGGTAGCGATGCAAGCAGAGACGTGCGGCAAGCCATTGCTGCCGGCGCAGCGGATGGCGAAGGGCCTTGGGTATAGCGATGCCGGCACTGTGTTGGAATTGTGTGAGGAGGGTCTCCTCGGGGGAGAGATGCCAGATGCTCAGGGTATAGTGGGCATGCTGCCTGAGGAAGAGTAATGGCATGTCACTGGTCGTTGGAGTCTTCTTCCCTGCAGCTGGGGTGGTCCAGTAAGATGTACACGCGGTTGATGCGGGCATCTTGCATATCTTCTATGCGGTAGAGATGTCCTTCGATGCAGTACTGCTCGCCCTCTTCGGGGATTTTGTTGAGGTGATGGACGATGTATCCCGCAAGGGTGTGGTAATGCTCTTCGTCTTCGGGGATTTGTAGGACGGGGTATTTTTTGTTGAGGTAATCGATTTCCGCTCTGCCGGGCAAGAGGAATTCGCGGTCGGAGATTTTCTCTTCGGATTGGGCTGCGTGTTCCTCATCGAACTCGTCTTCGATTTCGCCGAAGATCTCTTCTAAGACGTCTTCTAAGGTGACCAGGCCGATGGGCGTGCCGTATTCGTCGACGACGATGGCGATGTTTGCACCCTGCGTGAGGAAGGTTTCGAGCAGGGATTGTACGCTCATGGTCTTGGGCACCTTGAGTATTTCCTTAAGGGGAGGTTCTTTGGATTTGGGCTTAAGTTCGAGCAGATCTCGGTGGTGAATGTATCCTATGACGTTGTCGAGATTGTCTACGTAGACGGGGATGCGGGAGTGGCGCTTTTCTTCGAAGACATTGAGGATTTGTTGGAGTGGGGCGTTTTTTTCGACGGCTACGATTTCATTGCGCGGGATCATGATATCGCGCACGCGGGTGTTTTGGAATTTCAGCGCATTGACGAGCATTTCCTTTTCTTCGGGTTCGGTGTCGTCGATTTCCGTCTGGGCGAGGAATTCCCTGACGTCGTCGGCGGTAATTTTGATGGGTATGTCACTGATGCGCGTTTTGAAGAACAAGTAACTCAATCGTTGAGAGATGGCGACCAGGCCGCTCGTTGCAAACCCGAGGACTTTCCACGTCAGATAGAGAAGGGGTGAAAAAAACTGGAGGAGCTTTTGAGGCGCCTTTTTGAAGAGAGCTTTGGGTATAAATTCGCCAAAGATGAGGATGATGACGGAGATGAGGAGGGTGCCTATGGAGAAGAGCATCCACCCGGAGAGATCATATTTTTGAAGATACGGGAAGATGACTAAGCTCAAGAAATGCGTCAAAGCGACGAGGACGATGTTGTTGGCCACCAAGAGCAAGGCTAAGAATCGCTGTGGGTGTTGGAGGAAGGTCTCCAGGTAGGAGGCCCTTTGGCCTCTTTTGGCCAGATAGGCTTGTAGCTTACTTGTTGAAACGAAGGCGATTTCAGAGCCCGAGAACACGGCTGAGAGGAATAGCAACAGCAAGATGACCAACCATTCCATAGCACAAAGGTATGGATTGGCTACTTAACGCATGGAGATTAAACTTGTTGGAGGAAGTGCTCGATTTCTTTTTCTACCCACGCGATGCGCTTTTCGATCTGATTAAACAGAAAGAGGCGCTCGCTGGTCATGTCGCGGGTGATGGATATGGAGTGTCGCTTGACGATTTTAAACCAATTGAGGGTGTGATCGATGAGGATGGGGTTGTAGCTGATGATAAAATTGGGGTTGTCGTAGGCGATAAAGACGGCGTCGACCTGGGCGGAAAGGGCCAAGAGGGTGTTGTTGGTGTGGATGATGCGGTTGTGGTAGAGGTTGAAGGGCGCCTGGATGTTGTCGCCCTCGTCGGGCAGGAATTTTTTGCCCTGTTCGGCCATGCGCTGGACGTGTTGCATGATGCGTCGCAGCTCTTCGATAAGGAGGAAGGCGTGTTCGGGATTTTCAAACAGCCCTGAGTACACAAAGGTGCGTATCTGGTTGAGCGTGTTGTTGAGGATGTGTTCGTTCCAGAATTCGAGGTTTTCAATGGTGTAATAATGGCGCAAGATTTCACGAATTGGATCTTCAAATTGGTAGTATTCCGACATCGATTCGTGATTGAACTGTCGGTTTTGGTAGGCGGGTAGGTCCCAGGTCGTCTGGGCATAAGTAAAGAGCTTAAACAGCGTTAGGGGTTTGCTCAAGAAGTAGTAAAAGAAGGGAAGCTCTGCCGTGGCGTAGTAAATGGTGATGTCGGGAATAGTGCTAAAGGAGCGCACCACCTCGTGAAGGGGAAAGACGTATCCCTGAAAGTTTTTGATGGGGTTGTCCAAATACGGAAAATAAAATTCGATGTTGGTCTTTCGGTTGGTGGCTAATTGATCAAAGCTGATATGAAACTTTTCCATGAGGGTGAGGAGCTCTCCGATCGAGAGGATTTTTTCGCCGCGCACACGGCGGTAAACGTTGGACCTGCTGAGATGAAGTACGTCGCACAATACACTGATGGGGTCTTGATCCTCGGGGATTTTCTGGGCGATCTGTTTGAAAAGTTTAAGCTGAATTTCGCGCACTTTGTCCTGTTGCATAGATCAACATTGTGCATAGGCTGTTAAAATACAAATTTTTTTTTGCTTGAAGGGCTCGGTTTTGTACGAATGTGAGCCCGATGTCCTAATCTGACAAAAATCATTTTTTCGGGTGAGAATCATCATTGGGCATCGCTGGGAAGGGGGTCTACCTTTGAAATCCGAGAGACATAATTGAAGTGCTAACAATTGGATGAAACAAAAATCGAGTAGGATGAAAGCGCAGATTTACCGCATCGGTTTTTGGTTGACCATGGGTTGCCTACTAATGATAGCGTGTAAAAACGCACCGAGTACGAACAGTGCTGCTCAGGCACAGGGTATACCCAACGACACCAAAGTAAAAGAAAAGACTCACATTCGGGCCAAGAAGTCTGTAGCGGAAAAAAATGCCCTGGAAGTTGCACAATCGCTCCCGGATTTTTCTATTCTCGTCAAAGCAATCGAGGCGGCGGATGTCGCTACGGCAGTCACCAACGAAGGTCCTTTAGCCATCTTTGCTCCGACCAACAAGGCGTTTGAGAAGCTACCCCAAGGAACATTAGAAGATCTGCTCAAGCCCCAAAATAAGCAAAAGCTGGCCTACATATTGACCAATCACGTAGCACCGGCAAACTACTATCCCCGCGTGTTGAAGAAGCACGCCAAAGAAGGGCGCAAGCTCTTTATGGCATCGGGAGAATATGTGCCGCTGGAGTGGAAAGACAACCGCGTCTACATCCAGGGCATACCTGTACAAAAAGAAGTCAAAGTGAGCAACGGGTGGATCTATGTCATCGACGACATCATCATGCCTAAGAACATGCCGAAATAAAGTCAAACCAAAATCTCTGACGTATGAAAATGCACATCTTAAAATGGTTGGGAACGATACTCGTGCTGGCCATGGTGTGGTCGTGCGGAAGTTCTTCTGCAGAAGACCAATCTGGCACCTTACACCAAGAAGCGCCTAAGGCAGAGGCGACGAAGACCGCTCAAGCTGATGCTCAGACGACCGCAGCATCCAACATCGGAATTGGACCCATCAAGGAGGAAATACAATTGAGTGCCATCGACAACGCATTGGCGGAAAAGGGTGCGGAGATCTTTAAGAAGAAGTGTACCCAGTGCCATAAAGTCGAGAAACGCTACATCGGTCCCGCACTTAAGTGCGTTACCGAGCGACGTTCCCCCGCATGGATCATGAACATGATACTCAATCCCGAAGAAATGGTCAAGAAGGATCCCATAGCGAAAAAGCTGATCGGAGAGTACAGTGCTCCCATGGCAAACCAAAACTTGACCGTGGAAGAGGCACGTGCACTGCTGGAGTTTTTGCGAACCAAATGTTAACGCTTTAAAAATTCTGATGATATGAAAAAGACATGGATATTTGTCGGTCTTCTAATACTGACGGGCATCTGGATAAAGTCGTGTGGTCCGGCCACGGGTTCGGATGCCTCCTCGAAAAAAGGCGCTCTGGCGAAAAGCGTAGCGGAGGAAGTCTACGTGCCACCAGGAGAGTTGGACAAGTACTATGCCTTTATCTCTGGAGGATTTAGCGGACAGCTTGCTGTACACGGCCTTCCCTCCGGGCGATTGTTCAAGATCATACCCGTCTTCAGTGTCGATGCCGAAAAGGCGTATGGTTTTAATGAGGAGACCAAGCCGATGCTGATGACCTCTTATGGGTTTATTCCGTGGGGGGATCTGCATCATCCGGATCTGTCGCAGACCAACGGAAAGATTGACGGCCGCTGGGTGTTTGTCAACGAAAACAACACACCAAGAGTGGCACGCATCAGCCTGAAGACCTTTGAGACCGTAGAGATCATAGAGATACCGTTTTCGGCGGGCAACCACAGCTCGGCCTTTGTCACGGAAAATACTGAATACGTCGTGGCAGGGACGCGATTTGGTATACCCATACCGCAGAAAGATGTGCCGATCAACGAGTATAAAAAGTACTTCCGCGGTACGTTGAGCTTTATAAAAGTGGATCCCGAAACGGGTAGAATGAGCCTTGCCTTTCAGATATTGATGCCGGGGTACAACTACGACTTGGCCCACCCCGGTCGTGGTAAGTCCCACGGGTGGTTTTTCTTCACTACCTACAACACCGAAGAAGCCCATACCTTGCTCGAGGTCAATGCCTCACAAAACGACAAAGATTTCATAGCGGCCATCAACTGGAAGCTTGCTGAAAAACTCATCGAAGAGGGCAAATACCAGACCTTTAAGACGCGGTATGCCCACAACATCTACGACGACCGCACACATTCGGCCAAGACGATCTGGGAGACAGAAGTCAAGGTGATCGATGCCTCTAAGGCACCGGGCTTGGTCTACTTCCTACCGACGCCGAAGTCTCCCCATGGCTGCGATGTCGATCCCACCGGCGAGTACATCGTGGGCAACGGAAAGCTCTCTGCGACGTTGACGGTGCATTCGTTTTCGAAAATGCTCGAGGCCATCAAAAACAAGGAGTTCAGCGGAGAGGCCTATGGCATACCCATCTTGAAGTTTGAAGCTGTCAACGCTGGAATTGTGCAAAATCCCGGTCTTGGTCCACTCCACACCGAATTTGACGGCAAGGGCAATGCATATACGACCTTTTTCATCTCTTCCGAGGTCGTCAAGTGGAAGCTCGGCACGTGGGAGGTGCTCGATCGCCAGCCTGTCTATTACTCCGTGGGTCACTTGATGATTCCGGGAGGCAACTCGCGCGAGCCCTTTGGCAAGTACCTCGTCGCCATGAACAAGATCACCAAAGACCGATACCTGCCCACGGGTCCCGAGTTGTGCCAATCTGCGCAGCTGTTTGATATCTCAGGGGATAAGATGCGCCTATTGCTCGACTTCCCCACCATGGGCGAACCGCATTACGCTGCAGGTTGCCCCGCCGAACTCATCATGGACAAATCCGCGAAGATCTTTAAGATCGAAGAAAACGAGCATCCCTACGCAGCAAAGACCGAAAGCGAAACCCGCGTCGAGCGCAAGGGCAAGGAGGTGCACGTGTACATGACCATGATTCGAAGCCACTTTGCTCCCGACAATATTGAAGGTATCAAAGTAGGCGATAAGGTGTACTTCCATGTGACCAATCTCGAGCAAGACTTCGATCTGCCCCACGGGTTTGCCATCATCGGTGCCAACACTTCCGAAGTGCTGATCATGCCCGGTCAGACGGAAACGATCGTCTGGGAGCCCAAAAAGCCCGGGGTATGGCCCTTCTACTGCACAGACTTCTGTTCGGCACTGCACCAGGAGATGCAGGGTTATGTGCGCGTCTCTCCTGCCAATGCCAATGTCGCTCTCAACTGGTCTTTAGACGACGAAAAGCCGTAGTGCAACGAGCGCTCAACACGTGACGGTCAGCTGAGTGTTTTCATAAAAGTTTGGTTTGCTGAGGACAGTCCCCAATCGTGGGGGCTGTCCTTCTAAAAAGGCAAAGCATGAAAACCTCTTGATATTTTGTCTTCTTCAAAAATGTGTCCTATGCGCTGGGATAAATGGCTCATGGTTCTTGCATCGCTTGCTGTGTTTTCGCTCTATATCTTTCCCCTGTGGAAGATTTCACTTTCTGCTCCCCAGTATCCGGATCCCTTGGGCATATTCATCCACATCGATAGGCTCGCCGACGAAGAGCCCAACGATATCCGCAATGTCAACATTCTGAATCACTACGTCGGCATGCATCCCCTACCGGAGGATTTACCTGAGTTTACGCTTTTTCCCATCATTGTTGGCTTTATGGGGGTGATGGGGTTGCTTTTGGCTTTCTGGGGCAAGTGGAAGGGGTACTTGGTGTGGTTTGTCACCATGGTGTTGTTGGGCATAGCGGGCATTTACGACTTTGCATTATGGCTCTACCACTACGGGCACAACATCGATCCCAATGCCATTATGAAGTTTACAGATGCCGAAGGCAATCCGATCGTGTACAATCCACCGATTTTTGGCGAGAAGACGATCCTCAATTTTGTCGTCTGGTCGTATCCATCGACGGGGGGGATACTGTTAGTGGTCGGCATAGTGCTCGCGGGTTTGGCGGCGTATCTGGGATGGCACCGATCGAAAGTATTACAATAGGGCCAAACGCTCTTCGGTAGTGCTGTTACGGCTGGGGGTTTTTTCCCTGGAGTTGCTGTTGGAGTTGGCGGTATCGCTCGCGTGCTTCGATGGCAAAGGTGCTCGATGGGTAGTCGATAAAGATTTTTTCGTAGTATTTCATGGCCTTTTTGGGCTGTCGGAGGGTGTGCTCGTACAATTCGGCCAGAGCGTAGAGGGCATTGTCGGTTCGGATGGCGTCGGGGTGTTTGGTGATGAGCTCTTCGTACACTTTGATGGCCTCGTCGTATTGCTTTTGAGACAGGAAGATTTGGCCTTTGAGGTAGAGCACGTCGTCGATGATTTCGTGGTTGGGAAGGGCGATGGAGAGGCTGTCGAGGATTTTCAAAGCGGCGTCGTATTTGCGCTGAAAGATGGCCAGTTCGGCTTTGGCGAGGGCTTTCATGGCGTCCATGCTGGTGTCGAGGCCGGAGTTTTCCATGATGAAGACCTCGCGGTCGATGGCGTCGTTGGAGATCAAACGCGAGGTGGCGCTTTTGAGGATGCCGAATTGTTCGCGTGCCCAATCGAAATCGCCGAAATAATACGCCAGCATGGCGTTTTTGTAGCGCGCCTCTTCTCCGAGGGGATCTTCTCTCAGGCTTTTATCCACTTGCGAATAGAGCAGGGTAGCTTCCCAGCGCTCGTTGGCGATGAGATAGGCATCGGCGAGCATGATTTTCGCCTTGGCCTTGCTGCGTGGATCCAGGCCTTGCAGGGCCACCACCTTTTTGAGCATTTCAATTGCAGGGGGTAAATCGTGTACGTAAAAGATCAAGGTGCGCGCATATTCGATAGCTACGGGAGCGGTTGAGGCATTGAGTCCGTGCATGTCTAAGAATCGCTTGTATTCTGCGGCGAGCGAACGGAGATCCTCTTCCGTATGGTCGGGATTGTTGAGTATGAGATGACGGCGTGATTCGAGCCATCGCGTAAAGGCGGTGAAGTAGTAGGGGTTGGTTCTCGACTTGTTTTGCAAGATGTATTGATAGGCCTTGGAGGCGACGTCGTAATCCCTTTGGAGAAAGGCGGTTTGGGCTACATAGATGACTTTGGCTCCGTGGTCTTTGTCCAACTTGTCGCTTGCTATAGCGATTTCGAGGGCCTTGTCGTAGTCTTTTTCTTGGAGAAAATGCCAGAGCAAGAGTTCGCGGTACGGCATGAATTCAGGGTGTTGGCGCAGGCGAGCGTACAATTCAGCAGCGAGCGTCTCCCGATCTTCGGCGGAAAGGTAGCGTGAGAAGTTGGACTTGATGAGGTTGAGATGGTTGGGATGATCCCACAGATAGTCGAGGTAAGCTATGATCATCTCTTCCTTATTGCCCAGAGAGCGGTGGATGTTCCCCCTGAGCAATGCGTATTTATGGGGTTGACCGAAGAGCTCTTCACCGCGTTCGTAGGTCTTTATGGCGTAGTTGGCCAGACCGTAGCGCATGAAGAGATTGGCCATGCGACGAATGTCGATTTCTCTGGGTCGGAGCGTGCGCAGTGCTTTTTCGTAGTATTCTTCGGCCTTATTGCGCTTGCCCTGGTATTCGAGGGCTTTGCCGAGGCTGACGTAGAGATAGCTCAGCTCGGGGCGTTTTTTGATTTGCTTTTTGATGTCTTTTTCTGCCTGTCGGTATTTGTTGGCTCGGAACAGGGCGTCTACGTAGCGTTCGAAGTAGAAGGTGTTGGTGGGTGATTGGTTGTAGAGTTTGATGTAGAGTTCGGCGGCCTTTTCGTATTCGCCGTTTTTGAAATAGTTGCTGGCGAGTTTGTGCAGTTGGCCGGAAAGGGTAGTAGTGGTGAAGAGTAGGATCAGTAGACCGATGGCTTGCTTTCGGATGAAGAGCCTTGTAGCGTCCATCATTTGAGGAGGATTGTAGTGGTTTTAACGCCCTAGGGGTCGATATGTTTTATTCCTCAGGAAGAACAGAGGCGTCGGGATTCTGGCTGTCGTCTGCTTCGTCGTCCAGTTCGGGTTGTGGAGGTAATTGAGCGTGCAATGCTTTTTCGAGTGCCTCTTTGGGAGGTTTGGGATTGCTGCGGTTTTCGTGGTAGGCCTTTCGATTGCGGAAGGCATCGACGGCAGCAAACATGGCATGGCGCATGCTGGTGGGATCGGCTACGTTTTTACCCGCAATGTCGAAGCCCGGACCGTGATCGGGGGAAGTGCGCACAATGGGGAGCCCTGCAGTAAACTGCACTCCCCGATGAAAAGCCAGGGTCTTAAAGGGAATGAGCACTTGATCGTGGTACATGCCTACAGTCAAGTGATATTTTTTCTGTGTGAAATTGCCAAAGTAACTGTCGGCAGGGAAAGGGCCATAGACGAGTAGTCCTTTTTTCTTCAGCTCGATGATGGCTGGTTTGATAAAATCGTTCTCCTCCGTGCCGAGGAGTCCATCTTCACCCGCATGGGGATTAAGGCCAAGCACGGAGATGGTGGGCTTGTCGATATCAAAATCGATGCGCAGGGTGTTGTATAAGGTCTGAAGGATTTGCAGCAGCAGCTCTTTGGTCAAACTCGAAGACACTGCTTTGAGAGGAATGTGTCCTGTGAGGGAAGCGACTTTCATGTACTCGTCCATCATGATCATAATGGCATGCGGTACGTTGAATCGCGCCTTGAGGTAGTCGGTATGACCCGAGTACTCAAAGCCTGCCAGCTGCATGCTCTTCTTATGGATAGGAGCCGTCACCAGGGCGTCGACATGTCCCTCTTTGAGATCCTGTATAGCGCGATCGAGGGAGATGTAGGCGTATTTCCCCCCTTCTTCGGTAATCTGTCCGAGGCGTATGGGGGCCACTTCGTCCCAGCAGTTGACGACATTGATGCGCCCGGGGCGTATCTGCGAACCATCCGATATCGTCGTATAACGCAGGGTGACGTTTTTGACGATGTTTTTGTGGTACGAAACGGTCTTTGGCGAGCCGTAGATGACGGGAGTAAAATGCTCTGTGATGCTCTCATCGCTCAACACCTTGATGATGGTCTCCAATCCAATGCCGTTAATATCTCCGGTCGTGATGGCGAGTTTCGGTCGATATATGGTATCGCTCATGGATTGATGGTCTTTTGAACAGGTATTAAACCCATTTTTTCGTTAAATTCGTGTATTTATCGGTATAAAATTGTGCGCGTTGGTGGGGTTTTTGAATAAAACAGGCGGTCATTGTTGAGGGCGAAGAAGTCATACGGTCAGCATTTTCTCAAGCATGTCCACGTAGCCCAGCGCATTGTCGATGCGGCATTACAGCGAAGTGCGCAATACGATGTCTTGCTCGAAGTGGGGCCCGGCAAGGGTATTATGACGGAGCTGTTGTTACATGGACCGATCGAAGTGTACGCCGTCGAGCTCGATCCGGAGATGGTCGCTTACCTGCGAGGTCGCTTTCGCGGTTGGCGTGGATTGATACACGGCGATTTTTTGCGTTTGGACATCGCTGCGCAGTGGCACGGACGTCAGGTGGGCATCATTGGCAACTTTCCCTACCAGATATCCTCTCAGATCGTGTTCAAGGTGGTGGAGCAAAGGGCTTACGTGCCCCTGGTGGTAGGCATGTTTCAGCGCGAGATGGCTATGCGGATCGTGGCTTCGCCCGGCAGTAAGGAATACGGCATACTCTCTGTGTGGAGTTCGCTGTTCTACGACATAGAGGTTTACATGCACCTTGCGCCGGGGGCCTTTGCGCCACCGCCTAAGGTGCACTCCACCGTACTTGTGATGGAGCGCAAGGAAGACTATCGGCTACCCTGCGCGGATGCCTCGTTAAAGAAAGTATTGAGAGCGGCTTTTCAACATCGGCGCAAGGTGTTGCGCAAAGCTGTGCAGGCACTTGGCATGCCCCTAGATGCCGTGCCCTCGCGGTGGTTGACACTGCGAGCAGAACAGCTGCACCCCGAAGAGTTCGTCCAATGGGCGGTGGCGTATGAAATGTTGGGCCAAAAAACGCATTAAATCGAGCCAGAGGATCCCTGTGCATCAAACATTTCACTAACTTAGCCGTTGGAAAGAGGTGGAAAGGAGTTCATCGCATGCCCATAGCTGAGAAGATTAACGAAGAGATCAAGAAAGCCCTAAAGTCGGGTGATAAGGGTCGATTGCGAGCAATACGCGCCATCAAGGCCGCGCTCTTATTGGCACAAAAAGAGGGAGCTTACACCGAAATCGACGATACGAGGGCTATCCAAATCATCCAAAAGCTCATCAAACAGCGCAAGGAGAGTTTGGAAATCTACGAAAAGAGCGGCAGGGAGGATTTAGCAAAGAGAGAGCGCGAAGAGCTCGAAGTGCTTCAGACGTATTTGCCCCAACAGCTGAGCGAAGAGGAAATTCGACAGCATGCCCAACAGGTCATCGAGCAGTTGGGTGCGGCCAGCATGAAGGACATGGGCAAAGTAATGGGGAGGCTCACCAAAGAGCTCGCCGGACGTGCGGACAATGCCGTGGTGGCAAAGATTGTCAAACAACTACTTGGAGGGGTATGAAAGGAGGAAGTATGCAATCGCTGGAGGAGTTTCGCAAGCTGGGTCTGAGCGAGTCCACATTGAAGGCCATCGAATTTATGGGATATCGCCGCCCCACTCCCATTCAAAAGCGCGTGATCCCGCTGATCTTACAGGGCCGCGATGTACTGGGATGTGCCCAGACAGGCACGGGCAAGACGGCGGCGTTTCTCCTGCCCGTACTCAGCTTGATGGAAAAGCGACGGGTTGAAGGCACCCAATGCCTCATCTTAGTGCCTACCCGCGAACTGGCCATCCAGATTGACCAGCAGATTCAGGGCTTTGCGTATTTCACCCCCATGAGTTCAATAGCCATCTACGGGGGCAAGGGCGAGCAATGGGAGCAGGCGACAAAGGCGCTCAAATCGGGCGTAGAGATCGTCGTCGCCACACCGGGCAAGCTCATGGCGCACATGCGCTTGGAGCATTGCGATTTCTCCAATTTGCGCTATTTAATACTCGACGAGGCCGACCGCATGTTGGATATCGGCTTTTATAGAGATATCCGCAACATCATCAGTGAGCTGCCCAAGCGGCGCCAAAACCTGATGTTTTCCGCCACCATGTCGCCCGCCATCAGCAAGTTGGCCAAGAGCATCATGTACAAGCCGGCAGTGGTGACCATTCAGGCGGATAAACCCTCCAGGCGTATCTTGCAAACGGCCTATCGCGTGCCCGAGAGCAAGAAAATCGCCCTTCTTCACCAGTTGCTCAAGGGCAGAGATACATATAAGAGCATTTTGATCTTTGCCTCCACACGCACAAAAGTGCGACGCATCGCCCAGCTAATGAAACAGCTCGGCTACAGCGTGTCGAGTATCTCTTCCGACAATCCCCAGGAGGAGCGTGAAGAAATCATGCGCCTCTTTCGCGCCCGAAAAATTCGCATACTGGTCGCCACAGATGTGTTGAGCCGCGGCATCGATATAGAAGACATTCACTTAGTGATCAACTTTGATGTGCCTTCGGATCCGGCCGATTACGTCCACCGCATCGGTCGAACTGCACGCGCCTCGAAGACGGGAGTGGCCATCACCTTTATCGCTCCTGAAGAGGAGTACAAATTCCGCAAAATTGAGCGACATATCGGACAGCGCATTCACATATCGCCAACCGTCCTATCCTCACCCCGAAGACAGAAGGAGAAGACGGTCACATAGGGTGTAAAATATTTTACACCACCCAGCAGTTACAATTTCATAAGAGAAACCCAAAAGTATGCGTCCATCAAAAGTCTTTCATCATCTGATTGTGGTGTTCATGCTGCTTGCAAGTCCATTGTGGGGACAGCATCGCTTTTTGCGCGCTATTGAATCGCAGCACTGGAGTAGCCTCGCTTCCCACATGGATCGACGCGTAGAGATTTGTGTCGATGATAGGGTCGAAATACTACCTGCCCAACGTGCATTGCATCGCTTGAAAGAGCTTGTCCAGCGCATCCAACCGATTCAGGTCCAACCTCTGCACTCGGGAAGTTCCCAGAATAAGCGCAGTTACTATGTGATTGGCAAGATCAAGAGCAAAAAAGGCCCCTATCGGGTGATGCTCTTTGTGCATCGACAAGGAGGTCGGGAAGTTATTCAGGAGATTCGGATGGAGAAGATGTAGCGAGCGGTTTTTGCCGCTCGACGCCGACGAACTTCCAGCTCTTGGTCTGGGGCTGATAGCGGAAGCGATAGATGTTTCTGCGCACATCGCTTTGGGAGCGCAAGGTGTAATCAAACTCAACACCTTTGAGCAGCATCGTGTTGTCGCGCAGGAATCGGATACGGTGACAGCGATCGTCGCGTCCACCCGAATATTGGCTTAGCGCGAATACCTTTTCGGGTTTGTGGGTCGACAGCTCACCGCGGCGACCAAGACGTATGCGATACACTTCGGGCGTACGCGCCGAGCCGTAATACAGGTATTTCGCATCGGGGTCGTTCCACACCGCAAGGCCCATAGCATCAAGGCCGTGGACGACATCGACGATTTTCTTTTTTGGCACGTATATTTGGTAAATCCTTCCCAATTCTTTGTCGAATGAGGAACCTCGTACAGTGGCCACGTAGAGGGATCGAGTGTCGCAATCATAAGCCAGGCCGAGGATGTTGTACGGATTCTGCGGATTGTAGGGCACGTCGTCCGGCAGAGTCATAAACGGAACGATGCGCCCCGAATCGGAGTCCATGCGGTAAATCTTGTTTTGCTCGCGGGGGTCGTGCTCGTCTACGCTGACAAAGGGTATGGGGGCGAGATAGATATTGCCCTTTTCATCCAGCGCATAGGGGCCAAAAGCTCCAAAGTCGTCCCATTGAGGGTGCTTTAGGATCTTCCCCCCTGCGATGGCTTCTCGAAAACAGATGCCCTTACAAAGGGTTTGTGACAGGTCGATGGCGACGTTTTTTTTCAAAGGGTATTTTTCTAAAAACACTGGAAGCACGGTGCAGTAATCGGCTGGTCCTAAGCGGAGCTCTTTGGGGATGGGAGGAACATCGTGAGCGGTAAAATACCCCAGTCGCTTCGACAAAAACAATCCAACGACCAGGGCAGTGACCGCCACGATGGTGACGGCGCGTTTTTTACTAAGATGAAGAAATATCAGCACTGCCATTGAAGGTTTGTATGCTTTTCAGTGAATGCCGAGCTTTTCTCTCAGCTCGGGCGGTAGCGCGTCTTTGTGCAACAAGAGGGCGGTCGTCTTGAGCTGCAGGTAGGCCTTAGTGACGTACAAATAGCCCTTGAGGGGATTGTGTACATCCCAGGAGTTTTTGACGAGGTAGTACGGTCGGTTGTTTTGATCTTTGGCCATGCCGACGATGTGCATGGCGTGGTCGTCGGTGGTGCGGTACGAATCGTAATGTCGGTCGCGGAGGGCCTGGGTGACCTTCATCTCTGGTCGCGGCTTTTGAAAGAAGGAATCTCTCTCTGCCTTAGACAGCTCTTCCCAGGGCTTTGGGGGCAACACAGCGAGGGCGTTTTTCCAGGAGAAATAGGGCTCGGATACATCGGCAGCCCATGCGACGGAGTAGCCGTGCTGTAAAGCGTAGTCGACGATGGCGCTGAGCTGCTCGACGGGTACATTGTAGGCGCGGTGCAGCATCCAATTGTCGGGTACGAGGACGACATAAGAGGTATAAAATGGCACGCGCGAGGTGGAGGAAATTTGCACATAGTCTTTCGAGCGAATGCCTACGATTTCACGCGCAAACTGCTTTGGAGTGTAGACCTTGCCCTCATACGTAAAGGAGTCGGGCACTTGGCCGAGGTAGGTGTCGACGATTTTTCGAAACGCCGGCTTCCACTTTTCCGAGAGGCGCTTGCTCTTGTTGGCAATGAGTCCGTCGAGAAAGCCCTTTAGTACAGCTTCGAGCTCACCGTGATGGCGCGTCTTGCTGTCGTAGATGTGTCCAGGATATAACCACTCGGGTAGGGCGCCGTACTTGTCCATCATGACCAGGGGATCGGGGAGGGCACCGCCCTGTGCAAAATTGAGATGCCCATGCATGCGCACATAGCGATCGGCCTTTTCCAGATAGACATTGCGCACGGTGTACATCTCAGACAAGTCCACAAAGGGCTTACCCATGCGCGCCATTTCCGATTCGACAAAGGACATGCCCGTAAAACTCCAGCACGTGCCCGTACGCCCCTGGTTTTTTACCTCCGTATGGGGCAGGACGAAGTCCCGCTCAAAGTAAAAGCCGTTGATGGTATCGCGGGTCTGACTGAGGAGGTTGGATGGGTGGTAAAGGATTGAAGCTATGGCCACATAAAGGATGATCGAGCGCATGATTTTAGAGTTTGAAATTCAAATTTAAATTAAAGGCATAAAGGGCATACATCAATCGGAGGATATTTTGAGCTCAAATGTCTGGACGAGCCTACGGAGTGCAGGGTTTTTTTCGGCCATGAGATCGTATTTTTCTTTGTCGGTGAGAAAGGGGCGACGAGTGGTCTTTGGTGGAGAGGAGGGCCTTTGGATGTGGATTAGGAGCTGAATGTCGGGATTGTGAAAGTGGTGGCGGATGCGTTGGATAAATCCCGTGTCGCGTTGTATGACGGATTTGTCCAGCTGGCTTTGGACGTACAGATGGATGGTTGCGTCTTCCACTTTGAGCCTGGCGTTTTGGTACGAACGCAAGTCGGAGGGCGAAGAGATGGTGTGGAGATATTCTTCCCAGAGCGCTTGGACTTCTTCTTGGGAGAGCGATTTTCGGGGCAGGTGGTCTCTCTGATGTAGTCTCTGTTGGAGGTCTTGTTGAAGCGCTTCGAGGTCTTGGATGGTGGGAATGTCGTCAACGAGTGTTTCGACAGTGGAGTTGGGTGAGGGTTCACGCACCGTTTTAGGTTTAGTAGAGGGAGAGAGGGGCGTTGAGGGTTGTTCTTCTACCGAGGATGAAGGGCTGTCGATTGGGGTTGGGATGTCGTCCGTTTCGGAAGAGGGTGGCTCTGTGCCTGTAATGGCGGATGAGGGAAGATCATTATTGGGTGGCGCTGGAGTTTTTTTTTCACCGGGAGTAGTCAATAGGGTTTGGATTCTTCGATGTAGGAAGGTGAGTTTGAGAAGTGCGGTTTCGACGTGGAGTCGGGTATTTTCGACCAGGGGAAATTGTGCCTCGCACTGGTTGAGCAGGTCCAGTGCCGAGAGGAGAAAGCCCGGCGAGCAGAGCTTTGCTTGCTCGACATAGCGCGGCTTAAAGGAGTCGGGTACTTGGAGGAGCTCTTCGGTGGAGGGAAATTGCAGGGCGAAGAGCTGGCGGATATGCGAGGCAAGCCCGATGAGGATTTGGTGTTCGTCAAAACCCTTGGAGCTGAGCTCTTCAAAGAGCCGCATTACGGTGCCGATATCTTCGCTGAGGAAGGCATCGGTAAATTGGAAGAAGTGTTCGTAATCGAGGACGTGAAGGATGTGGAGTACATCGCTGTAGCGTATGTTGCCGTCGGTAGCGGAGGCGATGCGGTCGAAGATGGAGAGGGCATCGCGCATGGATCCGTCGCTCTTGGAGGCGATGAGCTGGAGGGCTTCTGTTTCCGCCTGGATGTCTTCGGCCGCACAAATTTTTTCTAATTGACGCACGATGAGGGAAACGGGTATTTTGTGGAAGTCGTAGATCTGACACCGCGATAGGATGGTGGGGATGACCTTGTTTTTTTCCGTGGTGGCCAAGATGAAGATGGCATAGGACGGCGGCTCTTCAAGGGTTTTGAGGAAGGCGTTAAAAGCTGCCTTGCTCAACATATGTACTTCGTCGATGATGAAGATCTTGTACTTGCCCGAAAAGGGCGGCGTTCGGACGTTGTCCAGCAGTTGGTGGATGTGCTCGACCTTATTGTTGGAGGCGCCATCCATTTCAAAGACGTTGAACGAGGCCTGTTGGTTGAAGGCGCTGCACGACTCGCATTGCTCACAGGGCTCCATATCGGGTGTTGGTTGGAGACAATTGGCTACCTTGGCGAGGATGCGCGCACAGGTCGTCTTGCCTACGCCTCGGGGGCCGCTAAACAAAAAGGCATGGGCCAACTTGCCCTTGCGCAAGGCTTGTATAAGGGTGTTGGTGACGTGCTCTTGACCGAGTACATCTTGAAATCGCGTGGGGCGGTATTTGCGGGCCGATACGGTGTATTGTTTGTCCACGCTTCGACGGCATTTGTGGCGTGTAGCGTTCGACAAAGGTACGAAAATTTCATCCACCCTTGCGATAGAACACACTCCACAAGGGGCGTCCCCAGGCGATGAAACGGTAGATGCCGTTGAGAAGAACAAGTGGGATGTGTGCGCTCAGTCGAGTGAGGAGATGTTGGCTCCCATAGCGCCATTCGAAGTACTTGTGGATGAGCTGACCGCGCGTCAGCATTTGGCCGTCGTCGTAAAGGATCGCGGTATCGTTGGGGAGATGCTGTGTGTCGGGGTAGTCTTCTTTTGCCTCCGATAGGGGGCGTATGGTTATGCGTCCGTTGGTGTGTTGGAGCACTTTGTCGGCCCAGTGGCGACAAAAGGCGCACTGGTCGTCGATGAAGAGGGTGGGTTGGTGGGTTTTTTTCATGCGAATCACTTGGAGTTATCGGCGATTTGGTAGGCAAGGGCTTCCAGTGCGGGGAGGGGTTTGCCTTCGAAGATGGTGAGGAGTGCACCGCCTCCCGTGGAGATGTAGCTCATCTTGTGTGCCAGTCCTGCCTTTTTGACAGCTGCGGCAGTATCGCCGCCCCCGACGAGGGAAAAGGCCTTGTTGCGCGTGGCAAAGGCGACATCGCTGGCGACCTTGTTGGTCCCCCTTGCAAAGGCCTCCTTTTCAAACACACCCATGGGGCCGTTCCACAAGATGGTCTTTGAGCGCAAGATAAAGGGCTCAAAGGCGTAGAGCGTCTTCGGGCCGATGTCGAATCCTGCCTTGTCGGGCGGAAAAGCCACCACATCTGCAACACTTGGCACATCATCGGGATTGTCGGGGTCGACGACGACGAAGTCTTCGGGCAATAACAGGCGCACCTTGTGTTTTTTGGCCTTTTCGATGATGCGCGCGCAGACCTCGATATAGCTCTTTTGAAGAATCGATTTGCCTATTTCATACCCCATGGCCTTGAGGAAGGTGAAGGCCATGCCGCCACCGATGAGAATATTGTGCACCTTTGGGAGCAGCCGCTCGATGATGGGGATTTTGTCGGATACCTTTGCTCCGCCGAGTATGAGCGTAAAGGGCTCAGAAGGACGGTTCATGATGCGTGAGATGTGGTGGAGCTCTTCTTCGATGAGCATTCCCATGGCCTTGCATTCGACGGGGAAGAAATGTGCGATGACGGCATTAGAGGCGTGATTTCGATGGATGGTGCCGAAGGCATCGTTGACGAAACATTGGCCGAGGGTGGCCAGACTCTGCGCGAAGGATTCATCGCCCTTGGTTTCGCCGGGATGAAAGCGCGTGTTTTCGAGGAGCAAGACCTGTCCCAATTTGAGCTCCCTGGCCTTGTGCTGGCTGTCGGGTCCTCCGCAATCTTCGGCAAAGAGCACTTCTCTATTCAACAGCGATTGGAGGGGTTGGACGAGCTGGCGCAAAGTGTACTTCTCCACCTTGATGTGGCCGTCTTCGTCAAGGTCTTTTTGCGGCCTGCCGAGATGCGACATGAGGATGAGGGCATTGCCCCTATTGAGCAGTTCTCTTATAGTGGGCAAGCTCCGCTCGATGCGCTCAGTGTCTTGAATGATCCCGTTTTCAATGGGCACGTTGTAGTCGACGCGCACTAAGACGCGCTTTTCGCGCAAGAACAGGTCATTGAGACCGTGGAGATGGTATTGTAAGAATTTCATTTGGAGGGGATTTTTTGGAGTTTTTCGGCAGCGTGACGAAGGGTCTCTTCGCGCTTGGCAAAGCAAAAGCGCACGACCTTATAGTCTCTCCTGTCGCTGTAGAAGACCGACACCGGGATACAGGCCACGCCGTATTGGGTGGTCAACAGGCGGGCAAATTCGACATCGCCCATCGAGGTGATGTCGCTATAATCGACGAGCTGAAAGTAGGTGCCATGGCAGGGAATGATCTTAAATGGCGTCTGCTCTAAGAGCTGGGCGAAGAGATCGCGCTTATTCTGGTAAAAGTTCGGCAGCTCTTCGTACCACCTGCTGTGTTGGAGATACTGTGCATAGGCATGCTGCACAGGTGTGTGTACACTGAAGACGTTGTACTGGTGTACATAGCGGTATTGGGTGGTCAATGCAGGGGGAGCGATGATATAGCCGGTCTTCCAGCCGGTGTTGTGGTAGGTCTTGCCAAAGGAATACACGACGAGACTCTTAGAATAAAGCTCCGGATAGCGCAGGGCAGAGTGGTGTATGTTGCCATCGAAGATGATGTGTTCGTAGACTTCGTCCCAAAGGAAGAGGATGTCGTAGCGTTGGGCGAGGTGGTGCAAAGCTGCGATGTCATCTTCCGATAAAATGGTGCCTGTGGGGTTGTGCGGGGTGTTGAGGATCATCAGTTTTGTGCGCGGGGTGATGTGCTTTTCGACGGCGTCCCAGTCGATGCGATAGTCGGGTGGTGTCATGGCGTAGGGCACGGGTATCCCGCCCGCTCTGCGGATGGCCGGTATGTAAGAGTCGTAAGCAGGCTCAAAGACGATGACCTCATCGCCGCGTTCGACGACGGCGAAGATTGCGGTAAAGAGCGCTTGGGTGGCTCCCGCTGTAATGGTGATTTCGTCTTGTGGGGTCAAGTCTGCTCCATAGAGCAGCCGGTATTTTCGAGCCAGGGCGTGGAGCAACTCTTCGACCCCCGGCATGGGAGCGTATTGGTTTTTGCCCTGTTGCATGGCGAGAAAGACCAGCGTCATGAGCTCCGATGGCGGATCAAAATCGGGAAAACCCTGCGAAAGGTTAATGGCATCGTGCTGTTGAGCCAATTGCGTCATCACAGCAAAGATGCTCCTCTCATCAGTGTGTTGACGAAGTGTTTGCTCCGACATGCATGTCAAATTAAGCTCATCAGGATTACGGCGAATGCACGACGGCATTCGCAAGGTGTTGTTTTTATTATTAATTTAGTACCAATGCGTTTTGTTCTGTATGGCAGTGCATTTGGGATATAGATCTCTCCTCATGCAAATGTACCATTTTTATTGGTATTCGCGGATGTTGTCGTTTTGAGATCGAAGAGTTTTTGTCCCACACATTAGGGTGTCTAACTGTAAGGTTGAAAAAAGGTTTAGAAAAGGCTCTTTCTCGCAATGATAAGGGACATGAAGTGTGGTATGAAATAGTAGGCTCTATGGCGGAGGCAATGATTTGAATGCACGTACGAGCTGCACGATTTCATACATATCCTACTAAAAATCAAGTATAAAGAAATTGGCCTGAGGAGAAGTTATCGGCGTGTAGAGCGGCAGCGTTTCTCTTGTGCCTATCAATTGGCAAATAGATACAAGAATTGCGTGTATGAAATCACGAAGAAAGGATGCTGATAAATAAATAAAATTTCATATATTTGCGCGTGAAATTGGACAGTGAAAGGGCGAACAGCAACAAAATTAATAAATCAAAACAAGGTCGTATGAAAAGAGGAATGAGTATTCTCGTCTTTGTCTCTCTTGCATGGAGCGTGGCAGCACAGGACATGCCACCCAATCCGCAACCCGGTAAGTGTTACGTGCGATGTACAGAGCCCGACGTGTGGGAGGAGCAGACTGTACAAGTAATGGTAAAGCCCGCCTACAAGGTGGTAAAGGTTATTCCCGCGGAGTTTAAGACAGTGACTGAGCGCGTGATGGTCAAGGCGCCGAGCAAGCGATTGAAAGTGATTCCGGCGAAGTGGGGTACCGAGACGGTGCGCTATGTCAAGAAGGAAAAAGCTACGAAGATCACCATAGTGCCCGCCACCTTTGAACCTTCGGTGGAGACGGTGGAGATCGTACCCGAGCACTATAAATGGGTCGTAGGCCCCGTGCCGGGTTGCGATGATCCGGGACGCGATTGTCGCGCGTTTTGCTACCAAAAGGTGCCGGCAGAGTTTACGACGATCCCCATCGAAAAACTCGCCAAAGACGCTTCGATCGTGAAGGAGACCATCCCCGAAGAGGTGGCTACCTACGAGAAAAAGATCGTACTGGAACCCGCACGCGTCGTCGAGGAGGAGATTCCGGCCGAATATGCCGAAATCACTAAAACCGTACTGGTCAAAGATGCCGATACGGTCGTGCAGGTCGTGCCCGCCGTGTATAAGACCGTCACGAAAAAAGTGCTCGTCAAAAAAGGAGGCCTGACCAAGTGGAAAGAAGTGCAATGCGAGCTGTTGGATTACAACATCCTCCCCATCCACTGGAATCTCGGCAGTGCCGTGCTGACGGAGGAGGCCAAGCGTGTCATCGACAAGTTTTTGATGCCCGTCATCCAAGCCAATCCGGGTGTCAAGATCGAAATCGCCTCCCACACCGATTCGCGCGGCTCAAAGGAGTTCAACCGAGCCCTCTCGCAGCGCAGGGCAGAAGCTGTGGTCAATTACTTAGTGTCGAAAGGCGTAGACCGCAGTCTACTGGTGCCCGTAGGCTACGGCGAGAGCCGACTGAAAAACCACTGCTCCGACGGCGTACCGTGTTCCGAAAGTGAGCATGCCGTCAACCGCCGTACGGAGTTCCGTCTCATTCAGTAGTACCACAATCGGTCATTGGGCATATACAAAAGGCGCCTTTACGGCGCCTTTTTTTATCTATCGTGTAGACGGAAAATACACTCCGGAGCTACGAGGCGATAATCTTAGAGATCTCGTTGAGAAAGTTCTCTTTTTCGCCCTTGCGATATCCCACCTTGCGGTAGAGCTCCTTGCCATCGGGGGAGAGGATGATGACGGTGGGAAATCCGCTAGCGCGGTACTTCCTCATGAGCTGCATGTTGCGCTTGCGCAATTCCGGGTCTTGGGGCTTACGTCGGGGGAAGTCGAGCTTGATTAGGACGAGGTCTTTGGTGAGATTTTTGAACTCTTCGGAATGAAACACTTCGCCTTCCAAGTTGATACACGGGCGGCACCAATCCGACCCCGTAAAGAGCAGAAAGGTCTTCTTGCCCGTCTTCATTGCAAACGAGCGCGCGGATTCATAGTCTGTGGTCCACGAGGAGAACGCTTCCGCTTCGGCGGAAGAGCTTTGCTGTTGCTTTCCCTCGGAGGGCTGAGCACATTGGTGAAATGCCAATGCGAGCACTACTAACGCTATGCCCCCTCGAAATGTGCGTGCACTGATGTATTTCATGCGCTGGGCTTTTTTCGACATGCTACTACACGACAAAAGTACGATATCGCCATCAAATGGGCGAGATAGGGTGGACCAACCAGTGGCATTAGCGAATAGCTGTGCGCGAGTACGTGGCTGTGGATGACCATCGATGGGCAGGATGCGATGCCTGTGCCCTTCGGTGACCGAGGCTTACCACATGGACTTGTGCTCATGAGTGGCGAAAGACGTAACTTTGACACCGTCCTTAGATGTTCAACCGCGCCGGATGATTGCAGTGATTACCTACGACGTGCCGCACCGTAAGACGCAGGACCTGGTCAGCAAGCTCCTCATAGCGGGACATACGGACTTGCATTTGGTAGCCATACCCTTTGTCCAGCGCAAGCGCTTTCGGCCGCTCTTTCAGCACCGGCCCCATCGAGTGTGGGACGTAGAAGTGGAGCAGATGTGCGCGCACTTGCGCCTTGGTTATACACGGTTAGATCTCGGTGAGTTGAAGGCGTTTTTTGACGCTGGGGGCTTTGAGCATATCCTTATCGCAGGGGCTGGCCTGCTGCCCGAAGAGTTCGTCCAGAATCACAAGATCATCAACGCCCATCCGGGCTATTTGCCCAATGTGCGGGGCCTGGATGCCCTCAAGTGGGCCATTTACTTAGGTCAGCCCATCGGTGTCACGACGCACTACGTCGACAGCAAGGCCGATGAGGGTCTCTTGATTGA
>WFXH01000019.1 GCA_015490715.1 Saprospiraceae bacterium
AAGCCGCGTAAAAACACCATCGTCCACTCCTTCAACCGCAACTTCACCAAGCGCAACGACGGCAATCCCAACACGCACGCCTTTGTAGCATCGCCGGACATCGTCATGGCGCTTGCCTTAGCTGGCCGATTGGACTTTGATCCTCGCACCGATACCCTACTCAACGAAGATGGAGAAGAGGTGCGGTTGGAGCCACCGAAAGGTGAAGAATTGCCCGCGCGTGGTTTTGATGTTGAAGACCCCGGCTATGTGCCACCGGCCGAAGACCCCGATAGCATCGAAATCATCATCAATCCCTATTCCGAAAGGCTACAATTATTGCAGCCCTTCCTCCCCTGGGATGGAGGAAATCTCTACAACCTCCATCTACTCTTTAAAGCCAAGGGCAAGTGCACGACCGATCACATCTCTATGGCAGGACCGTGGCTCAAATACCGCGGACACCTCGACAATATTTCCAACAACCTGTTGATGGGAGCCGTCAATGCCTTTACAGGTGAGGCCGGCATGACTAAAAATCTCCTTACGGGCAAGTACGAGCCCGTGGCCAAAGTGGCTCGCGCCTATAAAAAGGCCGGCATCTACAGCGTCATCGTCGGCGATCACAACTACGGCGAAGGCTCCTCCCGCGAGCACGCCGCCATGGAGCCGCGTTATCTCAACGTCATCGCCGTCATCGCTAAGTCCTTCGCACGCATTCATGAGACCAATCTCAAAAAGCAAGGACTCCTCGCCCTGACCTTTCAAGACGAATCCCATTACGACCTAATTCGAGAAGATGATGTCTTCAATTTTACCGACTTAAAGGACTTTGCGCCCGGCAAACCCCTCACCGTCGAAATCGTCCACAGCGACAAGACCGTCGACATCATCAAGGTCAACCACAGCTACAATGCCCAACAGATCGAGTGGTTCCGCGCAGGTAGTGCACTCAACTACATCCGCAAGCTCAACGAAGAGCTCAAAGTAGAGTCATAAAAACCAATATGGGTGATCGCTCGGCTGACCATAAGCCCTATTACGCCAATATAGCTCCTTCCTCACCGGAGGAATACGCCACCGTAGCCGATGTGCACCAGTCGATGCAGGAGATCCTGCGCATTCCCACGGTGGTCAAGGCTGCTGTCATGCCCGATGCCTGCCCGGCAGGGCCCATAGGCCATATACCCGTGGGTGGGGTGGCCGTGGCGGAAAACGCCATCCATCCCGCCATGCACAGTGCCGACATATGTTGCTCGGTCATGTATACCAATCTCGGCAAGGTGCCTCCCAAGGAGGTGCTCGATATCGCCGAAGAAGTGACGCACTTCGGCAGAGGAGGTCGACCCCATCCACTCATCCTTCCCCAGGAACTGAAAAAAGCTATACGCAACAACCGCTTTCTCAATACGGCCAAACAACTCGAATTTGCCGTCTGGCATCTCGGCACGCAGGGCGATGGCAACCACTTTCTCTTCGTCGGACAATCGCGAGCCACGGGCGACACGATATTGGTCACTCACCACGGTAGCCGTGGATTTGGAGCCTCCCTCTATCAGAAGGGTCGGAAAGTGGCTGAGCAATTTCTCCAGCGATATGCTCCAGAGATGCCTGTCATCCACGCATGGATACCTGCCGATAGCCCCGAAGGTGAGGATTATTGGGAAGCCCTCCAAATCGTGCGCCAATGGACCAAGCTCAATCACAGTGTCTTGCACGATATGATAAGCCAGCGCCTCGGGGTCGATCCCACCGACCGATTTTGGAACGAACACAACTTCGTCTTCCGAAAGGGACACCTCTACTACCATGCCAAGGGAGCCACACCACTCGATAGCGCATTTTTACCCGATGCCCGGGACGGTAGGAGATTGGTCCCCCTCAACATGCGGGAGCCCGTGCTCATCATTGAAGGCCAGGCGACAGAGCGCAATCTGGGCTTTGCGCCACACGGCGCAGGGCGCAATATTAGCCGTTCTCTACATAAACAGCGCTTTGCCCATATGACGGCCGAACAACTCCTTCGCCAAGAGACACAAGGCTTGGACGTGCGATTTTATTGCGGCAAGATCGATATCAGTGAGCTCCCCAGCGCCTACAAAGATGCCGAAGCCCTACGCCGCCAAATTGAGAGATTCCAACTCGGCACCATAGTGGATGAAATCCTTCCCTACGGCTGCATCATGGCCGGCGATACGCGCACTCGAAGGGCCAAAAAACTCCCCAAATCGAACGCTTCAAAGAAGAAGGCAAAGAAGAAAAAGAAGCGCAAAAGGAAAAAATGACTATTCTTCCAGGCCCCAGATGCCCGGAGAGGCGAGCTCCACACTGTTTTGCGCCGGGTCGCGAAAGTACACCGAACGTCTGCCATTGGGCCATGTGTGTACGGTTTCGATGGCAATGCCTCGTTCCTTGAGATACGCCATCCACTCGTCGAGACGCCCTTCGTCGACGGCAAAGCACACATGCCCCGGTCCCAGTGCACCGTGCGGAGGCACTTGTCGATTGTTTCTGCTGGCCTGGGGATTGAAGATGAGCAACATCGAATCCCGAAGACGAAAAAACACAAAGACACCTTCCCGATAGGAATACTCCTTCAGACCAAGGACGTCGCGGTAAAAGACGCGCACCTCAGCTAACTCCTCGGCATAGAGCACCGTCTCCAGCACTCGGTGGATCGCACTGGGGCGCACCATTTTATACCTCGACATTGAA